>DASSJN010000154.1:0-33557 GCA_035691185.1 Steroidobacteraceae bacterium | reverse complement strand
TGGCGGAACGACCCCTGCCACTGGTTCGCGCCCACGGTGCTGCTGTCCGGCGACTCGCAGAACAAGATGCCGCCACGATTGCCGGCGCGGTGATCACTGCACTGGCGCGTCGACAGGCTCGACCGGTGCAAGCTGCCGGTCGCTGCCCGGCAGGTCGCGGTCAGTGTTCCCGCTGAATCGACGGAAAAGTCACGGCACGATTGACGGAACGATCCCTGCCACCGGTGGGCGCCCACGGTGCCGCTGTCGGGCGACTCGCAGAACAAGGTGCCGTCGCGATTGCCGGCGCGGCGATCACTGCACTGGCGCGTCGACAGGCTGGACCGGTGCCAGTTGCCGCTGGCCATCTGGCAGTTCGCCGTGAGCGTCCCCGCTGAATCGACTGAGAAGTCGCGGCAAGAGTCGCGGAATGATCCATTCCAATTGCTCGCACCCTTGCTGCTGCTTCCCGACTCGTCGCAGACCAGCCTGCCGTCGCGATTGACTGCCTGGCGACTGAGGCACTTCCACAGCGAAAGGTTAGTGCTCTGGTAGGTCCCGTCGTCCTTGCGGCAGCGGGCCTTCAACTTGCCCTGCTTGTCGACCGATATGTCGGTGCAGGTTTCGCGGAAGGGACCTCCCCAGCCACTCGCGGCATCACGGTTGTCGCCAGCCCTCTCGCAGAACAGCTCTCCGTTGCGATTGGCGAACGCCAGGCAGGACCCGATCGTCGCCGATGCTGCCCTGTATCGGCCGTCGTCCCGCCGGCACTGGGCGTAGAGGACACCGTTGCTCACCTGACCGCTCTGGCAGGACTGGCGCCACGATCCATCCGGCAATCCGTTGTCGGCTGCTGCGACCAATCGCGGCGTCAGCGCGAGGCCGGTAGCGAGGGCAACGGTCGCGAAGCCGCGTAATGTTGCTCGTGCGAAACCCATGGCTGTCTCCTGTCCGTGTGCGATGGGCAGCAGTGCTGCCGGCACCGTCCATGCATGAACGTTAGCGTGACCTGCCGGCCGGGTCTGTTCGCGACCGTACGAACTTGCGCGTGGACGCCGGAGGCAACCACCTCGAGGGAGGGAGCGGCGCACCGACGCAACCAACCACCGGCACCGCCTGTCGGTTATCGCCTCGTCCGTTCGCCGAATTGCATCTCGAGTGCAACGCCGGCACCGAGATTGCTCTCGCGGTCCTCCTCGAGCGTTTCACGCGGCCAAGTGAGGCTCGA
The DNA here is from genome assembly GCA_035691185.1 of Steroidobacteraceae bacterium. Classification (GTDB taxonomy): domain Bacteria; phylum Pseudomonadota; class Gammaproteobacteria; order Steroidobacterales; family Steroidobacteraceae; genus RPQJ01. Next base: position 32,350 of record DASSJN010000154.1, on the reverse strand, counting down.
CCGCAGCTCAAGGATCAGCCAGTCACGGTAGATGCTGCGCCGGTACATGACCCGCAGACCATAATCGCCGATGTCGACCTCATCATCGGTCTCACCTGTAATGGCGGCCTGATAGGCCAGGGCACGCCGGACACCGAGGCTCTGGTAGAGCGTCAGGCTGGAGACCCAGCGCACGCCGTCGGTTTCCTCGGAGTACGTACCCGACCCGGCCCAGCGCACCAGGAAGTCCTCGCTGAGCAGGCGATCCAGGTAGATGCGCGAGGTGGCCCCGAAGCCGTCTCGGTCGCGCCAGAAGATCGTCTCGTCGAGGCGCAGCAGGTTGCGTTTGAAGAAGGGTTGAGTGAAGCGATATGCGCCCTTGACGTAGGCTTGCGGCGGCCAGTCGAGCCTGGCGCCGACACTCGCATCGAAGTAGCCGCCGCCCGGCCCCGGCTTGCGGTAGCCGAGGCCGAGCAGCACGTCGTCGTCCTCGGCCCTCGCAAACTGGCGGGGCAACGAGTCGAAGTCGTCGCGCGCCTCGGTCACGTACTCGTCCGGATCGAGCCGGCCGACGAATGCGCTGAATCGTTCGTTGAGCTGCGGCAGGCGCAGGTGCACGCGGAAGCGAACGCTCGGATCCCAATTGTCGCGCTCGTCCCACAGCGTGCCTGCCGAGAGGCTGCCGTGCGTCGCTTCGTACTCGTCGTCGAACCGTGCGTTGCCGAAGAAACCGTCGAAACTGGCCGACGTCAGGCACATCCTCCGGTAGAGGCCCAACTGCATCCGATCGATCCATGCCAGACCGACCGGCTTGTCGCCGCACAGTACGGACAGCTCCGCAGTCAGCAGCCTGGGCTCGATCGGCAGCGGCACGCGGGCCATCCAGGCCGGCGTCGAATCCGGGTGCTCGGACGGCGGAGCCTTCGGCTCGATCGACTGGGCTGCGGCGCCGTCCGCGAACGTAGTCAGTCCGAGCACGATCGAGGCAATGACGCCAGGGCGCCATTTCCTACGCGAACCGGCTTGACCTGATCGCCTCACTCCTGCCGGGGACCCCAACTGCCGCGACGCGCGTGCAAGGCTCGCTCACCGCTTGAGCCCCGGCAACGGGGGAACTACGGACGGGCGTCACAGCGCCGCAGCGTGAGCCGTGCGGTACATCGGGGCGGCGCCGTCGTCGTCGGGACTTCCTTGAAACCGCCAGGCGACGTGCTCGCGCAGGTTCGGCAGGAATGGATTCATTGGGCTGCTGGCTCCTCGATCTGCCTCAGCGCACGATCGCGTGGCAGTTTGATGCGGGTCAGCCAGACCTCATGTGGCTCCCACGAGGTCGATGTATTGCGGGACATCATGATCTCGTCCGTGGAGACGGCCTCCCTCGACGCCAGATCGGCATTTTCTTTCATCGCATCGGCCCAGTTCATCCCGTACTCCCGGATTCGTCCTTCTTGCCGTCACGGCAGGGGTCGGCGAACCGTCAGGAGTCGCAGAGTAATCATGGTCGGGGATGCGCTCTGTGCGTTGCCGCACGCACGCGGCCCGTCTTGATAGGTGAAACCCGCCTCAGGCCGGAGATTTCAGCGGCTCTTCGATGCCCGGTGGATGCGGCAGCAGGCGATCCGTCTCATGCCTGACGACCGCGTAACACTCGCAACTCAACCGTTCCAGCGCAGCCCGGTCCAGGACGACGATGTGCCCCCGGCTGTGGGTGATCACGCCGAGCCTCTGCAGCTTGCCGACCGCCGTGGTCACGCCCTCGCGGCGCACGCCGAGCATGTTTGCAATGAGTTCCTGCGTCATGGTCAATTCACGCGACGGCAGGCGGTCCAGGGTCAGGAGCAGCCAGCGGCAGAGTTGCTGGTCCACTGTGTGATGCCGGTTGCAGACCACTGTCTGGGCCATCTGAGTGATCTGGGCCTGGGTGTAACGCAGGAGCAGGAGCCTGAGCGCATCGCTGCGATGAAACGCGTCCCGGAGGGCCTCCCCGGGCAGGCGGTACGCATGTCCGGCGACCTGCACGACGGCCTGGCGAGGCGTCGTGTCGCCGCCCAGGAACAGCGTGATGCCGACCAGGCCGTCGTTGCCGACGATCGAGATCTCGGTGGATGCACCGTCTTGCAGGACGTACAGCAACGACACGATGCTGTCGGTCGGAAAATATGCATGCCGCAACACGTCCCCAGTCTGGTGGAGGACCTTTCCGAGCGGCATCTCGAGCAGTTGCAGGTGCGGGGCGAGCCGCTCCAGGTCGGCGGCCGGGAGCGCCGCCAGAACGTGATTCTGTCGCAGCGTATGGATGTCGAGCGGCGGTCGCGCCATGGCCCTCGTCCGGAGGGGCTCCTGGCACACTTTACTTCGTGGCGCGGCGTTTGTGCGCGACCGAACAGATGCGGTACGTGTTATCCGAATGGAGGTGGGCTCGGGACGCAGCAGGACTCGCAGCGACGGAGGACGCAGTCGTGCCGTTCCGGGCGCGCCACGACCAGGGGTCAGAGTCGGCGACCGGAGGCGAGATGCTGCAGCCGATCGGTTTCCTTCTTCACCACGCCATAGCACTCGCAACACAGCCGCTCCAGGTGCGGCCGGTCCAGTACCGTGATGCGGCCACGGCTGTAACGGATGGCGCCGAGCTTCTGGAGCTTGCCGGCGGCCTCGGTGACGCCTTCACGGCGGACGCCCAGCATGTTGGCGATCAGATCCTGGGTCATGACGAGCTCGTTCGACGAAAGCCTGTCGAGCGACAGCAGCAGCCAGCGACACAGCTGCTGGTCCACCGAATGATGGCGATTGCACACGGCCGTCTGCGCCATCTGCGTGATCAACGCCTGCGTGTAGCGCAACAGCAGAATCTGCAGGCCGCCGTTGCGGTGGAACTCATCCTTGAGGCGCTGGCCGACCAGCCGGTAGGCGTGGCCCGCGCTCTGGACAATCGCCCGGCTCGGCGTCGTCTCGCCGCCCATGAACAGGGCGATGCCGATGACACCCTCGTTGCCCACGACCGAAACCTCCGCCGACGCGCCGCTTTCCATCACGTACAGCAGCGATACGATCGAATCGGTGGGAAAGTAAACGTAACGCTGCACGTCGCCGGACTCGTACAGCACCTTGCCGAGCGGCATGGGGACGAGACGCAGGTTCGGATAGAGCCGCTCGCGCTCCTGCGGCGACAGTGTGGCGAGCAGGAGATTCTGCTGCGGAGCGTGCGGGCTGGGGGTGGCTGGGGCGCGAGTCACGGTGGGCACCACGACGAAAGCACCTAACTAGCTTACTCCTGATCCCCGTTGGCGTGCGCTGGCGCACGAAGCCATAAGAATGAGTTCAATTCAGTACGGCCGCGTACGTTTGCCGGTCGGCCGCATAGCAGCCGCAGGCCGCGCCCTCCAGTCCGCGGCGGTCCAGGATGGTGATGTCGCCCCGGCTGTACCGAATCAGATTGCGCGTCTGCAACGCACTTGCCGCCCGCGTCACGCCGGCGCGGCGCACCCCGAGGATGTAGGCGAGAAATTCGTGGGTGACGTGGAACTCGTTGGAGTGTGCCCGATCACGGGTCATCAGCAGCCAGCGAGCCAGCCGCGCCTCGACCACGTGGAATCGGGTGCACACGGCGGTCTGGGCCAGCTGGCACATCACGACGTGCACGTAGCGCTGCAATCTCGTGCGTAGCGCGCCGCTGTGCTCGAGTTCGTGGCGAAACGGCGCTGCATCCATCTGCCACGCCGCGCCCGCGCCCTGCACCAGCGCAAGCAGGGGTGCAACGCTCACGCCGAGCACGAGCGGAGTCCCGAGCATGCCTTCGTCGCCGACCAGGCGGACTTCCATGCGGTCGTGACCTCGGTTGGGCGTGATCAGCGATATGAAACTGCTGGTCGGGAAGAAGACGCGGCGAATGGGCTTGCCGGGCTCGTAGAGCACGTCCGACAGGACGAGGTCGACTTGCTCGCACTGCGCCAGCAGGTGTCGGCGGTCCCGGCCCGGCAGGGCGGACAGGAGGAGGTTCTGCCCAGGAGGACGTGTCGGCTGTTGCATCTCGAATCCCGTCGGTCACGCACGGGAGGCTGTCCCGATGAGGAAGCTTGGCCAGTCAGGCGGCGCCGGTCTGTACGGTGGGCCACCCAGCCCGCGATTGCGCCGCTGCTTTGTCTGCCAGCGTACGGACGACGGCGTCCGTCGCCACGATACTGCGCGTCCCGATGACGTGCGAGGACGGCCAATGACCAGCAACACGCTCGTGTATGCGCGCCGCACGGACAAGTTGCAGCTCATGGCGGAGCGCGCCATGGCCGTGCTCGACTCGATCGGGGATGCCGTGCTCAGCACGGACCTCGCCGGCAACGTCATTTATCTGAACCGAATCGCCGAGCACATGACGGGCTGGTCGGCGGCGGAGGCGTACGGCAGGCCGCTGCACGAAGTCCTGCAGATCATCGACGCCGAGAGCCGCGAATCCATACGGGATCCGTTGACGATGGCGATGCGACGCAACGCGATCGTCGGACTCGGCGAGAACTGTCTCCTGGTCGGTCGCGACGGCAGTGAAGCCGCCATCGAAGATACCGCGGCTCCCGTCCACGACGGGAACGGGCAGGTGACCGGTGCCGTGATCGTGTTTCGCGACATCGGCGCGGCGCGCGCCCTGTCGCTGCGGATGTCGCATCTGGCCCAGCACGACGTCCTCACCGGCCTGCCCAACCGGCTGCTGCTGACCGACCGGCTCGACCGGGCCATCGCCGCCGCGCGGCGTCACGGCGTGTCGCTGGCGGTCCTGTTCCTGGACCTGGACGGCTTCAAGCGCATCAACGACTCGCTGGGTCATGCGACCGGGGACCAGGTGCTGCAGGCGGTGGCGCGACGTCTGGAGGCAGGCGTGCGCGATTCCGACACGGTGAGTCGTCACGGCGGCGACGAGTTCATCGTCCTGCTGTCGGAGGTGGTCTGTGCGGAGGACGCGAGGTTCAGCGCCGACAAGTTGCTCGCCGCAATCGCCGTGCCGCACGACGTCATCGACGACCGGGCGGTGCAGGTCACCGCGAGCATGGGCCTCAGCCTGTATCCAGCCGACGGAACGGATGCCGAGACCCTGTTGCAGCGGGCCGACCACGCCTTGCTGCGCGCCAAGGCTCACCGTCGTTCGTGGCTACCCTTGACGATGGCCGCGGCAACTGCCTCCCACGTCGTGTCGAAGGCCTCGCGTGTGAAGCCGGCGCCGGACGGCAGCCAGTTTCCTGAACGGCCGCCCGCCAGCGTGTAGTGCCCCACCACGTCGAGGTGGTCGGCACGCACGGCGTGCAGGACCCGCCCATGCAGCTGACTCAGCGTCGGCACGATACCGTCGCTGATCGCCGTGGTGGTCCTGAAGCCGAGCCCGCGATCGAGCAGACGCTGCGTCGTTTTCGCTGGTTTCGGATACGGGTAGCGCGGGTGCGCCTGCGCCGTCAACGCATGCAGCAGGCGGAACAGTGCGCGAAGTGCCAGGTATTCCGGGTCCATGAGCTCCTTGAGCCGAAACCGCTCGCGCGGCCGCGGCACGCCAGTCACCACGCAGCCGTAGTCGATTCCGGCGCGATCGGCCACCGCGGCTTCGAACAGTTCGATGCCTTCCGGTGTGAGCTGCAGCACGGCGCCCTGGTCGCGTTCTATTTCGCCGAGGTATTTCCAGACCGGATCGCGGCGATCGAACCTGATCCGACGCAACAGTCCTTCCGCGACGCGATCCAGCGCACCCTGGTCCCGGCCCAGGCAATCGTCGAGTCGCGCGATCATCGCCACGGCCTTCGCTGCGGCCAGGACCGCTCGGCGCCCCTGGCCCGACGTCGCCAGCGCGCTCAGCACGAGCAGCAGCGTCTGCCCCTGTACGGTGATGAAGTGATTGGCGAGCGGCGTGCCGTGGTGCGGCGTGCTCACGGAAATCGCCGTCCGCGTCCGGTCGGCGATGTGCTCCTCCGAGTTGCCGCGCGCGATCTTGACCCCGGGCGTCAGCAGCATCCGCACGTCGAGGCCGCCCGTCGAGTGGCCGACGAAATGCAGCTCGCGGGCGCGGAGGCCGCCGCTGTCGATCACCTGCCGACGCAATCCGTCCGCGCGCCGCGGGATCGACGCCGTCGGCTGCGTTGCGCACGTCACGATGCGGGCTTCGACGCGTCGGCGGCGGAAAGCGTTCGCGAGCGCCAGCTTCACGTCCTCGAAGTAACTGAGTGCCCCGAGCGAAGTAAATCCGAAAAATCCCGGGACCAGGAAAACGAGTCGATTGCCCACGGCTGAATTATGCGCCCTGCAGCTCGGTGCGGCATCGCACCGACGCGCCGCAAGCGCACACCTACAGTGGCGTCATGGATGCGTCGCGAAGAGCGTCGACGGCGTGAAGCCCGTCAAGAACGAGATCGCCGTTCGCCCGTGAGCCGAAGGCTCCAGTGCGCGACGGCCCATTCCACCCCCGACAGAGGAGAAACCTATGAATTGGGATCGCATCGAAGGCAATTGGAAGCAGGTCACGGGCAGGGCCAAGGTCCAGTGGGGCAAGCTGACCGATGACGACCTCGACGTCGTCGCCGGTCGCCGCGATGTCCTGGCCGGCAAGATCCAGGAACGCTACGGCATTGCCAAGGACGACGCCGAGAAGCAGCTCGCCGCGTGGGAACGTAAAGCTGACGACACGTGGTTTGCATAGAACGAGAACCATAATGATTGGCGTCTGAAGACGAGGCGCCTTTTTCCGCGCCCCGGGGTTACCCCCCACCTCCGGGGCGCTATTCTGTAGGGCATGTCCGATCCTCGTATGCAGCCCCGGAGACACGATGATCGACGGCACGGCGAAACCCCTGGCGTCCCGTAACGCAATCGTCCTCGCCTGCCTGCTTTCAGCAGGGTGCGCCTGCTTGCAGCGCGGCGCGCCGCCCGCGGAGCCCGCCATTGCCCGCGCCCCTGCGGCTGCCGTACCGACGGAGCCGGTGGTCACGGCTCAGTCAACAGCGGTGACGCCGCCGGACCAGCAGGACGCTGAAACGACGCTGGCGACTGCCCCGGCGACGAAGTCGCCCGAGCAGCCCGTCGCGCCACCTGCGACTCAGCCGGTGCCTCCGACGGCACCGGAGATGGAGTCACGCGCCGCAGCCCCGAAGGCGCCAGCCGCTGCAACAGCACCTCGGACCGCGTCACCACCCGCCGTCGCGCCAGCGCCGGCGACGCCCGCATCACCCCTGCCGAAGGCCGCCGCGGTTCCCGTAAGCCCGAGGCCGTCCCCGGCACCTCTCGACTTCAAGGCCCTCGAGGCCCGCCTGCGGCAGACCAGGGCGATCGGCGTCTTCACCAAGCTCTCGCTCAAGAACCAGGTCGACGACCTGCTGGCCCGGTTCAGCGCCTACCACCAGCGACGAGGCGGGGCGACGCTCGCGGAGCTGCGTCGCAACTACGACATGCTGCTTCTCAAGGTGCTTTCGCTGCTGCAGGACACCGATCCACCACTCGCTCGCGACATCGTCAAATCCCGTGCTGCGATGTGGAGCATTCTCGAGGACCCCAGGAAGTTCACCGAATTCAACCGTATGGCAGGAGCGACGTCGTGAGCAGACGTAAAGATGCGAGGATGCTGGCGCTCGCCAGTGTCATGTCGACGGGATTCGCCGGGACGGCGTTCGCCGTGGATGAGGCTCCCGGGGATGTGCCTGTGGATTCGGACCTGACGGCCGTCATTGCCCTGCAAGGCTTGCCTTGCGGCAAGGTCGTCGAAGCGCGACAGCAGGGCACGGACGACTACCTCGCCACGTGCGAGGATGGTCATCGCTATCGCGTGTTCGTGAACGCCGACGGCCGCGTCGTCGTGGAAAAGCGCGATTAGGTTCGGCGGCCGGCCAGCACCAGCAACGCGGCGCCGATCGCGATCGCACCCGCGCCCGCCCAGACCGGGACGTTGACCCGGTGCCTCTCCTGCACGTGCATCTCGAGTGGCCCGATCTGGATCTCGTGCGTCTGCTGCGTATAGCTGAAACCTCCGTAGCCCAGCCCGAGAACTCCGGCGAGGATCAGCGCGCTTGCCACGATTTTCAGTGTATTCATGCGTCCCCCGGCGGCGCCGCCCCGCTGTCGGGCGAGGCGGCGTCGTCAGCGCGTCACAACGCGCGTCGGCCCTGGATCAGGTTGACCACGATCACGACGACCGCGAGCACCAGCAGGATGTGGATGAATCCGCCCAGGGTGTACGAGCTGACCAGCCCCAGCAGCCACAGGACGATCAATATGATTGCAATGGTCCACAGCATGTCGCTTCTCCTATGTTCGACGTCATGCGCTTCACAAGAGGGTCAACGGCGATCGTCCGTCTCCCGCAGGACGAGCAGGCCGTCCTCGACGGGAATGCTCCGACCCGGGTCGTAGTCCAGCTTGACCGTGCGCACGTCGCCGTCCAGGCGATAGCGCACGTTGTAGCCGTCGGCCTTGTCGACGGAGTCGTAGACCGTGCGGCACCGCTGCTCGACCGACTGCGTCGTCTTCCCGTCCTGCATGTGCTTCTGGATCTTGCTGCCCGCGTAGCCGCCGGCTGCGGCGCCCGCAACGGTCGCCACCGTCTGGCCCGAGCCGTCGCCGATCTGGTTGCCCAGCACGCCGCCGGCCACCGCGCCGATGACCGCGCCGGTCACCCGCTTCGGATCCCTGGATGCCGCTTCGTGCGAAACCACGACGTCGGAGCAGACCTGGCGCGGGACCTTGACGGTCCGGGTGATTTGCTCGACGTCGAGCACGTCGGCGGACTTCCGGTCGTTCACGACCTGATAGCCGGCGAAGGCGCCGGCCGCCGTCACCGCGACGCCGCCGACGACGAGACCCGTGATCAATGACTTGTTCATCTGAAATTCTCCACTCGACGTCACTCGTCGCGCGGCGAATTCCCGAAACGATCGTGCGGTCGATGCATTCGAGGCTACGCTTCCTGCCGCGGGAGTCTGTTCGCCAGCGCACCGAGCAGGTGCCGGCCACGAAAATCAACGGTTTCGTGTGTGCTCGAGCGTACAGACCCGGGCGGGGCCGCCTGCGATCTTGCTGACATGAAGTCGTCGGCTACCCGGTTCGCACGCTGGCTGGGGTCGGGGTGCCTGCTGGCGCTCGCCGCCTGCAGCACATTGCCGCAGGTCGCGCCCGAACCGGCGGCGCCCAGCGCCACGCCGGCGCAGGTAGAAAACGCGCGGGGGCCGCTTTCGCCGGCACGCAGCGACGCGGTGCTGCAGGAACTCGAGCGCGGAACCGAAGACACGAACATCTTCAACCGACACCTTGCGCTGGAGCAGGCCGTGACCGGCACTCCCCTGGTGACCGGGAACAGGGTCCTCCTGCTCGAGGACGGCCCCGACACCTATCGTGCGATGTTCGCAGTCATCCTGGCGGCGCGTGACCACATCAACCTGGAAACGTACATCCTCGAGGACGACGAGGTTGGACGACGCTTCGCGGATGCACTGATCGAGAAACAGCGTCAGGGTGTGCAGGTCAACCTGATCCACGACAGCGTAGGGACGCTCGGCACGCCGACTGAATTCTTCCAGCGGCTGCGTGACAGCGGCATCCGCACCCTGGAATACAACCCGGTCAACCCGGCGTCAGCGTCGGCCGGCTGGCAACTCAACCAGCGCGATCACCGCAAGCTGCTGATCGTCGACGGCCGGACGGCGTTTCTCGGTGGCATCAACATCAGCAGCGTGTACTCGGCAGGCTCGTTTCGTCCGCATTCGAGGACGCGCCCGAACGGGGAGCAACCCTGGCGGGACACCGACCTCCAGGTCGAGGGCCCTGTGGTGGCGGAGTTCCAGAAGCTCTTCCTCGAAACATGGCAGGGGCAGAACGGCGAGCCCCTGGAGCGTCGCGACTTCTATCCCGAACTGGCGCCGCAGGGCCGTGAAGTCGTGCGCGCGATCGGCAGTTCTCCCGACGACGCCTTCAGCCTGATCTACGTGACGCTGCTTTCCGCGATCGCCAGCGCCGAAACCGACGTCCTGATCACCAACGCCTACTTCGTGCCGGACCCACAGCTTCTGGCCGCACTGAAAGCGGCAGCGGCACGCGGCGTCGACGTTCGACTCGTGGTGCCCGGCAAGACCGATTCGGCGCTGGTCTTCCACGCCGGCCGGTCGTACTACGACGAGTTGCTGACGGACGGCGTGCAGATTTTCGAACGTCGCGACGCGCTGATGCACTCGAAGACAGCGGTGATCGACGGCGTGTGGTCGACGGTCGGCTCGACGAACCTCGACTGGCGCAGCTTCCTGCACAACCGGGAACTCAATGCGGTCGTGCTGGGCACGGAGTTCGGCGACCGTCTGCGCGCGGCGTTCGAGCGAGACGTCCGGCAGTCCGATCGGATCACGCTCGAGCAATGGCGGCGTCGCTCGGTCCTCGACCGCGCGAAGGAGGCGTTCGCACGTCTCTGGCAGTACTGGCTGTAGCCCGGAGTGTCAGGGGCTCACCGACGGTGCTATGTTCCCCGACCAGTGGCTTCCCGGGGGGACCATGAAGTTCTACCTCGTCGGCATCCTCGGCCTGTTGGTGACCGCGTGCATGCCCGGCATTCCCATCCTGAATCCGAAAGCCCCACCGAGGCCTGCGTCGGAGGTCGTGAATTCCGCGGCGCTCGAGCCCCGCGCCGGGGCCGGCGCGATCGTCATCACGCGGGACCCTTCATTGCTGCGCACGAAGTGCACGTACGAAATTGCCCTGGACGGGCAGGTCCTGGCCGGCCTGCGCACGGGCGAGCACGTCACGATCTACGCGGACCCCGGTGCGCGAACCTTGAGCGTCAATATCCGTCCGGAAGGGAGCTGTGAGCCTGCGCTGGCGGAGGTTCCGCTCCGTGTCGTCGCAAACGCCACCACCACGATCCGGATCGTGGCGGACGCCTCGTACGACCTGCGGATCGAAGCGACGACCTATTGAACGTCGGAGGATCGGTCGTCCTGACCGACATCCTCGTCATCGGAGCCGGCAGGCGCACTCGGGGCGGGGCCTTCCTTGCCTGCTGACGGCGCTTCTGGAGCTGTGCTGCTCGGGTACGGAGCCGCGAGGAGCGCCTCCACGACCATCTCCGGCGGGAGAAGTGAGTCGGCCGAACAGACGAAGCTGCTGCGGACCACGCGCAGGCCGAGTTCGCGGAAGACGCCCGGCGACATCTGGTCGAGCAGTTCGCATTCCTCGGGCGTGATCCCGATCGTCTTGCGCGACAGCGTCACGGGCTGCCACTGCGCACTGAACATGACCGGATCGTTGAACCTCGCGACGGGATCGCCGGTGACGCGCGAGACGAGTTCACGGCGCGACTTGTCCTTCTCGAGCTCGGCGCGCACCTGCGGCGTCACCTCGGTCGGCAGCATCAGGCGAACGTACACGTTCACGTGCTGGCGCCCGTCGGTGCTTCGAGCGGCAGTACGATCGGACATCGGGTCCCACGTGCTCATGCTCACCCGGTCATTGACACGGGTGGAAGACGGGGGGATGGACTCGCTGCAACCGCTGGCCTTGACCTGGATGTCGTCTCTCGCGCCCACCGCACGCAGGATGCTCGCCACGCGACCGGCGAGGGCGCTGCAGGAAAAGATGGCCGTCGAACTGCTGTAGGAAAACGACAGTTTTCGCGGCTGCCAGACCGCTGCGATCGGCTCCTGCGCCACGCCCTGGACGCTCGTCACGAGCAAGGCTGACGCCAGCAGCGCGCAAGCACGCCGCAGCGGGTGTGTCCCGCTCCGCGATGGACCCGGAGCGCCCGGCGCAGGGTTCGCGTTCATGGCCCGATTTTTCCCCCGCGGCCCGCGGAACGCAATCAGCCGGTGCGGCGTCTCGTGTCCGACTTTTTGCTGCGCCGCCGCACCGCCGATGTCAGGAATGGACGACCCCAGCGTGGGGCTCTGCCACTGGTGCACAGAATTCCCGGAGGAGTACCTTGTGTCGGCGCAGGCGCTGCGCTCCGGGGGAGGATCGATGGCGCACGTGAGGCGTCTCGAGTGGTCGATCTCACCGCGTGTGGTGACGGGTCTCCTGTCCGTCATGCTGCACATCGGCTTGTTCTTTTTCGTGGTTTTCGCGGGTGGTCGACAGGACGGGGTCCATGACGACGACACGCGCGTCACCCAGCTCGTGATGCTGGAGTCCCACATCGCCGAGCAGAGGGATGGCGCCGACCTGCCGCCGCTGGAGCCGCCCGTGCCCGCGCCGGACCTGCGCGCGCTGCTGGATTCCGCGGAAATTCGCACGCTGCCGGCGCCGTTGCCCGAGGATGATGCCGAGCCCGACGACGGCGACAGTGCGCCTGCGGTGGAGATCGTCACCCCGAGCGACGCGGTCCTGGCCGGTGCCGTGGATCCGACCATCACGCTGGCGGAGTCGTTGAGCGAACTCCCGACGACGTTCGTCCTGCCGCAGGCCCAGGCGGCCGCGCTGCTGGAACGCATCGAGCGCTCCGCCCAGGAACTGACGACGACCTCGCACGCACGCACGACGTGGAACCAGGATGGCAAGGAGTTCGTCGCGGACCTCGTCCTGGCGCGCGCGCAGGACGGCACGGAGTTCGATCACGTCATCGCCGACATCAGCGCCGAGGACCGGGGCCGCAAACTCCGCTCGCGCGTCACGCTCAAGCGCCTGCCGTTCTCGCATTTCACGCAGTTGATCGACCGCTGGGACCCCCGCGTGCAGCTCCACGACGACGAGATCGTCGGTCGCATGCACATCAACTCGAGGTTCAACGTGCTGGCCGATGCGGAGGCGAGACCGACACTGCTGGGGAAGGTGAGCACCGCGGCGTCGGGCTTCAACATGGAGGCGACGAGCCGCAAGCGCAAGTCCGAGGTGTTCCGCGGTGGCGTCGAAACGCGCGCCGGGAAGATTCCGCTGTCGCAGCCGACGCACCCGTTCGAATTCGTCCCGCGCGATGCGGGCGCACGCATACACGAGCTTGCGGAGGATACCCACATCAGGTTCCTCGCCGACGGCGGTTACTGGCTGCGCGACCGCAAATCGGAGAAGACGCGCTACCGCGCCGATCCCGCCGGGCAGTCCGTGTATTTCCTTGCGGCCCGTGGCGCAACGGTTTATGTACGAGGCGTCGTCGCCGGCCGGATCCTCGTCTACTCCCCGGATCGAATCGTCATCGAAGGCAGCGTTACCTACGCCGAGGATCCGCGCGACGTCCCGGCGTCGCGCGACTACCTGGGGCTCGTCTGCGACCGGGACATCGTCGTCGCGCCCCCGTACGTCACGGGGCCCGGCGACCTCGACATCCACGCAGCCCTGTTCGCGAAGCGCCGCTTCGTCGTGACTCAGATCGAGCACCGGCGCCCGGCCACGCTGCGAATCCTGGGAAGCGTTGCGGCCGGCAGCGTGACCGCGAGCGAACCCCGCTATGCGACTAAGGTCGTCTACGACACGCGCTTCGAGGCGACGCGCCCGCCGGGCTTCCCGTCCACCAATCGATTCGCGGCGGACGAGTGGGACCAGCGATGGACCGAAGCGCCGGAGCGGTCGACGTCGAATCAATACTGACCGCGATAGCGGGCCTCCGGGATGGCCGGCGGGCCGAGGGCGCCCGCCGACGCCTTCTGCCTATTCAGGACCGTCCGAGGTTGTGCAAGACTCCGCGGCCAATAACGCACAACCACGGTCGCAGCCGCCCCTGGCCGCGCCCGGCGCAATCAGGCGGTGACTCGATGAAACCCATTGGCGAGGTTGCCAGCACGATCGGCATCGAACCCTCCGCGCTCGAGCCGTACGGCCGCTACAAGGCGAAGCTGCCTCTGCGGGCCTTTGCGGCGCGGCCACCGAAGGGTCGGCTCGTGCTGATCTCCGCGATCACCCCGACGCCGGCGGGCGAGGGCAAGACGACCATGACCGTGGGCCTGACGCAGGGGCTCGCCAGGATCGGCGTGCCCAGCGCGGCGGCCTTGCGTGAGCCGAGCCTCGGCCCGGTCTTCGGCATGAAGGGCGGCGGCGCGGGCGGGGGCCGCGCCGAGGTGGTGCCCATGATGGACATCAACCTGCACTTCAACGGCGACTTCCATGCCGTCTCGAGCGCCCACAACCTGCTGGCCGCGCTGGTCGACAACGCGCTGCACTTCGGCCTTGCGGGCGACCTCGACCTGCGTCGCGTCACCTGGAAGAGGGTGATCGACATGAACGATCGCGCGCTGCGCGACATCGTCGTCGGTCTCGGCGGACGCACGGAGGGCGTTCCGCGCGAGAGCGGTTTCGACATCACCGCGGCCAGCGAAGTCATGGCGATCCTCTGCCTCGCGCGGGACGTCGCCGACCTCAAGACAAGGCTCGGACGCATTGTCGTGGGGTACTCCGCGCAGGGCACGCCGGTCAGCGCGAATGAGATCGGTGGCATCGGGGCCATGGCGGCGCTGCTCGGCCAGGCGCTCAAGCCCAACCTCGTCCAGACCACGGAGGGTGCGCCCGCGTTCGTTCACGGCGGGCCCTTCGCCAACATCGCCCACGGCGCGAACAGCATCCTGGCGACGCGTGCGGCGCTGTCGTATGCCGACGTGGTCTGCACCGAGGCGGGGTTTGCGTTCGATCTCGGCGCCGAGAAGTTCTTCGACATCACCTGCCGCTACGGCGGGTTCGCGCCCGCGTGCACGGTCATCGTCGCGACCATCCGCGCGCTCAAGATGCACGGCGGCAAGCCGCTCGCGGAGGTGAGCCGGCCCGACGTCGCGGCCATGCTGCGCGGCGTGCCCAACCTCGAGAAGCACGTCGAAAGCGCGGCCAAGTTCGGCCAGCGCTGCGTCGTCGCGATCAACCATTTCCCGACCGACACGCCCGAGGAGACCGCGGCCCTCGAGGCGTGTTGCGCCGACCTCGGCGTGCCGGCCGTCGTGGCCAGGCCCTACACCGACGGTGGCGAAGGCTGCGTGCGCCTGGCGGAGACGGTGCGCGACATGGTGACACACGCCGAGCCCGGGTTTACGCCGCTCTATGACTGGAGCGACACGATCGAGAACAAGATCGGTCTCGTCGCCCGCGAGATCTACGGCGCCAAAGGCGTCGAGTACACGACCCGAGCCAAGCGGGATGCCGAGCAGATCAGGAAGGCAGGTTTCGGCCAGTTGCCGGTCTGCATCGCGAAGACACAGCTGTCGCTGTCCGACAACCCCGCGCTCCACGGGCGACCGCGCGACTTCACGGTGATCGTGCGCGAGATCCAGCTCGCGGCGGGTGCGGGTTTCATCGTGCCGATCACCGGGGAGATCACCCGCATGCCCGGCCTGCCCAAGGTGCCGATGTCGTCGCGGTTCGACCTCTCCGACGACGGCGACGTCCTGGTCACGAGCGGATGACGCGGCGGGAGCTCTCCCTGCAGGACCCGGCGGTGTCCGGGCGGCTCGCGAAGTGCGTCGCGGCTGTCGGCGACTACTGCAACCGCCGCCGGTAAGCACCCCGTCGGAGCCCTATCGGAGGCCCGCCGACAGCGCGCGGGACGCGGGTTTGCCACGCTGCACCGAACGAAGGCAGGCACGGCAAGCATGCATAGCGAAGCACTGTCGCCGGCGGCCATGTGGTTGCTGGTGCGAGAGACCGTCACCGGCTGGCTCGGCGACTTCGCGCCGAGCATGGGCGCCGGCATCGCGTACTACACGGCTTTCTCGATCGGGCCGCTGCTGATCATCGTGATCGCGATCGCAGGCCTGTTCTTCGGTGAGGAGGCCGCGAGCGGCTACGTCTACGCCCAGATCGGCGACCTGCTCGGCACGGAAGGTGCCGAAGCGGTGCGGACCATGGTGAATCGCGCCGGTGAGACGGAAGAAGGCATCCTCGCGCCGATCATCGGCCTGGCCCTGCTCGTCGTCGGTGCGACGACCGTGTTCGCCGAGTTGCAGAGCGACCTCGACCGCATCTGGAAGGCCCCCGCCGCCAAGCGTACGGAGGGCGTCTGGGGGTTGTTGCGCCGGCGTGTCCTTTCGCTCGGTCTCGTCGTGAGCATCGGGTTCCTGATGCTGGTCTCGCTCGTCCTCAGCGCGGCCCTCGCGGCGCTGAGCCGCTGGTGGAGCGGCTGGCTGGAAGACTTCGCCTGGCTGCTGCACGCGCTCGATTTCGTCGTGAGCATCGGCGTGGTCTCGCTGATGTTCGCGCTGATGTACAAGATCCTGCCTCGCGTGAAGATCGCGTGGCGCGACGTCTGGGTCGGCGCGGTCGCGACCGCGCTGCTGTTCACGGTCGGCAAGTTCCTGGTCGGCCTGTACATCGGCAAGAGCCGCGTGGCATCGGGTTTCGGCGCGGCCGGTTCGCTGATGATCGTACTCGTGTGGGTGTACTACTCGGCGCAGATCTTCCTGCTCGGTGCCGAGTTCACCTGGGTGTACACGCATCGCTACGGCTCGCGCAGGGGCCAGGCGAAGGCCTCGAACGCGAAGGAATCGCTGGACGCGACCCCGCCGGATCCCGAGGCGCTGCCGAGTCGTTGAGGCGGCTCAGCAGGCGAACGCGCTCGACCGGCTGCGCACCGGCGGCGCGATGCGCTGCGACAACGCGACCAGTCCGGGCAGGTAGGTCGCGTCTCTATAGTCGTCCGGTCGCGCCCGTCGTTCTTGTTCCCGTCGCGCCGCGTGCGTCCAGTAGTGCCACCACAGCGCCTCGAGCATCTCGGGCTCGAGCCAGGTCGCCGCTCCACCCGCGGTCATCTGGTGCAACCAGGGGCGAAGCAGCGCACTCACGAGACCCGCGGCCCGCGCCGGCATCTGGCCGAAGGCCTGGTGCCGGGCCTGGCCGCGCAGGCCGAGCAGCACGCATGCGCTCACGAAGCGGAACACGTCGAGGTGCTGCGGTCGCTCGGCCTCGGTGTGCTCCCAATCGATGAGCCGGACTTCCACACCAACCCGCATGCCGGTAGTGAGCACATTGTAAGGGCTGAAATCGCCGTGCACCCGACCGCGAGGCAAATGGTGACGGGCGTCGGCCAGCCGGTGCGCGAAGGCGCGACCACACTCGGCGACCGATTGCGGAAACTCGGGGATCGCTCCCTCGAGCCACGCCAGGTCCATGAGCAGGTCCCGCGCCACCTCGTGCGATGTCGCCTCGCGCGTGTGCGTCGCATGCACCCGCAGGCTCACGTCGAGCGCCTGGACGGCGAAGCGTTCCAGCATCGAATCGCGGGAGGCGAGGATGCGGTTGCGGAACCGCGAATACATCGTACGACCCGGCACGCCGGCGTAGGCGTAGTACTTCGCGCCGTCGCAGTCGAACGTGGCGAGGGCCGCCGGGATCAGCGCCGCGAGCCGCGGGTCGACGCGCAGTGCCGTCACCGCGTCCCATTCGCGCTGCAGGGCGTGCTGCAGCCGGGTATCGCGCGGCGTCTTCACGACCACGCGCGGCTGCGAGTCCCCCCGCACCCAGGCGTGAAAGATGATTGCGCCGGTGGCACCCGTCGAACTGCACTGCACCAGGTGCAGCTCGTGCGGATCCGCGACGCTGGCGGCGGCCGCGACCGCTTGCTGCAGCGTCGCGTTCAGCACGGCTTGCGCCCGACGAGCAGGTAGTGCGGATACAGCCGTCGCATGAGGCCGCCCGTCACCAGCGCGCCGAGCGCCTTGCGGACGATGGCTGCGGCCGGCGAGGCTCGCTGCCAGACCTGGTCGAGCGCCATTTTCTGGGCCTCGGGCGGGCAGGGCGGGTCCACCGGGATGATGGCCCGGGGTGCGTCACGGCTCGGCAGCAAGGCATAGCTGCAGATCTGGTCGGCGCCCATGCCTCGCAGGCGCTCACGGTGCCAGCGAAGTCCATGCCGCGTCACGGAGCGCCCAGTGCTTTCCCGCCCGTGCGTGTCGCGCCGGCTGGTGCGCCAGTCCGCGAGCCAGTGCAGGCCCCATCGATTTTCGAGCGTGATCGCGAGGTGCCCGCCGGGCCGCAGCGCATCGAACGCGCGACGCAGGGTCGCGGTGACATCGGCCGCGGCGCCTTCCTGCGGCGAAAGGGCCCCGGAGAAGAACACCCAGTCGAGCACGTCCGGGGGCTGCTGCTGATCGAGCCGGTACACCTTGCGGACCCAGGGCGACAGCGAATGCGCGAGATGCAGGGCGTCCGCACCCCCGGCGAGGACGACGTCGTCCGGCGACACGCCCAGCAGGAAGCGCCAGTCGGTCCGGGTGGCCTCGCGCAGACGCGCCCGGTAGGTGGGTTCGGTCAGTAGGCTTCCCGGTCGTTCCACACGCGAAGAGCCGTCTTCGCGAGGATCTGGAGATCGAGGCCCACCGACCAGTTGCGAAGGTATTCCAGGTCGCAGCGGACTCGAGCCTCCATCTGTTCGAGCGACTTCGTCTCGCCCCGTAGCCCGTTGACCTGCGCCAGCCCCGTGATGCCGGGCAGGACCTTGTGCCTCACCATATATCCGTTGATGAGTTTCCGGTACATCTCATTGTGCGCTACGGCGTGTGGGCGCGGACCGACGAGGCTCATGCGGCCCTGCAGCACGTTGATGAGCTGGGGCAGTTCGTCGAGCGAATACTTGCGGAGGAGCTTTCCCGCCGGGGTGATGCGCGGATCGTCGCGGCTCGCCTGCTGCACGTGCGCGCCGTCCTCCGTGACCCGCATCGTCCGGAACTTGTAGACGATGATCTCCTCGCCGTTCAGGCCGTACCGGCGCTGCCTGAAGAACACCGGGCCGGGGGAGGTGGCCTTGATCAGCGCGGCGATCGCGACGAACACCGGCAGCGCCATCACGAGCGCGAGCGACGAGACGATCACGTCGGTCAGCCGCTTGGCGAAGAACCGGAAACCGTAGATCGGCGTCTCGCACATCGCGATCACGGGGATGCCGTTGATCGAGCCCGTCCGGGACTGGATGAGGTCGTAGACCACGATGTCGGGCGCGTAGTAGACGGAGGCGGTGGTGTCGCGCAACTGGTTGAGCAGCTCGGTCGTGCGCTTGAGGTGTCCGACGGGCAGCGAGATGAAGATCACCTCGACGTTGTTGCGCTTGATCCAGGCCGGCAGGTCGGCAAGCCTCCCGAGCAGCCGGTCCCCGCCGTTGGGTTGCAGGCGCTCGACGCTGCGATCGTCGAAGAAGCCCTGCACGGCGAGACAGTACTCACTGTTCATGCGCAGCTGGCGCGCCAGGTTGCGACTGACCTCGTTGTACCCGGCAAAGACGGTGCGGCGCGCGTTCTCCGGACTGCACATGAGCCGGCGCATGACCTCGTGGAAGACGAGATTGACGGCGACGAGCATGGCGGGCGTGACCATGGCCCAGGTCAGGACGATGCGGCGCGAATAGTGCGCGGAGAACTTGGTGACGTAGGCGATTGCAAGCAGGGCGGCGAGCAGGATGGCCCACCGCACCAGCACAGAAACGACGATCGGCAGGCTGCCGGGAAAGATCGGCTGGTGGGGGTCGCGGGCCGGGTATGGCAACAGCAGCATCAGGATGCCGACCAGGACCGCCATCGCGTTGAAATACTCGGCGAGCGCCGCGTCGAAGGCCCGGACGAGGTAGTACAGGAACCCGACCGCGACGATGGGGGGCACGATGGTCTGCAGCAGCGCCACGAACCCGAGCCAGAAGCTGTTGCGGGTTACTACGTGCTGTGTCATTGCCACCGGCGTCATGGGGGTTCCTTTCCCGTCGAGTCGGAGACGTTTTAGTCATTTTTTTTCAGGCAAAGAAGCAACCAATGGCGCATGCACGTACGGGCTTTTTGTATCGCGACGAAGGAACACGCCCACAAGGGGGCAGCCTTCGTGCATGCCGAAGCGAGGCGAGCCTCACGGCTCGCTGCAGGCGTGCGGCAGCGCGCGAAGGCAGTGTCGCTCCTCGGCACCCCGGTCAGAACGGAGAGCGGTTGTTGTCGATGACCGGCAGCGCGTCGGTCCAGTCATAGGCCCCGTACAGCGGCGGCGTGGGAATTCGCACCCAGAACATGTAGTCGACGTGCAGCTTGTCCCGGGCGTAGCGGAACAGCTCGGGCATCGTCCAGTACTTGGTCGAGTAGCCGCTGGTCTTGTGCGGATGCGCGTAACAGATGGACTCGACCTGGCCGAAAAGCGGCATCTTGTACCTGAACTGGTCGTAGAACGGATACGTGTGCTGCCTGAGCGGCCAGTCGTCCGGCATCACGTCGGGCCCGCCCATGATCACGCCCTTCGAGTACACGGCATTGGCGACGCTGGCGATGTAGTCCTGCCGGCGCGGAAAGAAGTTCATGAACCAGAACATGCGCGAACCGGGCATGGCGTTGGCGCCGGTCGTCAGGATGCCGATGTAGGCGTCGCGGTATTTCTCGGGCGTGTAGCCGTACTGGTCCAGGACGTAAGCGTCGAAACCGGGCGCAGTCTCCTGCAGGGCCACGCCCTGGAAGGCCCAGTGCGCGTCGAAGCGGCCGAGCGCCGTGAGCAGCGCCTTCATGCGGGCGACGACCGTGGCGTTCCAGCGCAGGGCCGTGTAGCCGCCGGTGCGGTTGCGGATCGTCAGCGTGTCGAGGTACGCCGGCGTGGGCCGCTCGAGCGTGAAGGTCTTGTCCTCGACCATTACGACCAGTTTCATGCCGTAGGCCGAGGCCCAGTCGAGGTCGCGACGGATCTCGGAAAAGTCGTACGCACCCTTCGTGGGTTCGAGCGAGCGCCACGTATAGCGCTTCATGATGCCGGTGACGCCCGGCCTTATCGAAGCGGTCATGGTCGCGTGCGAGTCGTTGCCCCGCATCACGGCGATGTAGTGGCCGGGGTTGTACTTGCGGGCTGCCTCGGCCGCGGCCGAGAAGAACAGGGCGATCAGCACCAGCGCCACGAGCGCGTTCGACTTCCTCACGAGCATCAACGACTCTCCCTGTCGCCGTTCGGCGACAGCTCCCCGACCGGAAAACGAAAAAGGCACAGCGCGTTGCTTGTCCGTGCAACGGCGTCTGTGCCGGCAGGAAGTTTATCGAACGAAAGGGCTCGAGACCGACGATCGTCTACCGATGAACGCTGATAAATATTCGCGCGTCGGACGCATTGCATTCACATATCGACGAGCGCCCGGGGCGAACGCGGCTGCCTCACGGCAGGGTCCCGCCTGTTCGTCCGGGCTGGCGGGGCGTCAACCGACCGCTGCAAACACAGTGAAGCGAGCCTTGGCGTGCCCTAGAGGGAGCCTGTGATCCTGATTTCGAAGCGGTGGAAGTCGTAGTCCTGAAGTTCGCGCGTCGAGTCGCGTTTCTGCATGTCCGCGCCGAACGAGAACTTGATGTTGCGCGTGATCTGCCAGTCGACGAACGCGCCGCCGGTCACCACGTCGTCGTCGCGATTCGGGTCGAGACCGAGCAGTTCCGCGTCCAGGTCGCGATTGAAGTCGCGTTGCTCGTAGCCCACCAGGAGGCGCAGGTCGATCCCCTCGCGCAGCTGCCAGCGAGGCTCGAGTTCGACGCCGTTCACCTCGGCGTACTCCGAGATCTCGTCGCCGAGGCTGCTCAGGTCGCGATAGAGCGAGACCTTGACGCCATTGCGCTCGTCGTTGGCGAAGTTCAGCACGACCCGGCCCGTGACGCCGTCATAGTCGTCGCGCAGTGGGTCGCTCTGGTCGCGATTGGTGTACCCGACCTTGGCGAGCAGGCTCGTGCGCTCGGTGAATTTCCACTCGAGCGTCGGCCCGAGCGTGTACTCGTCGTAATCGGAGAGCGGGTTGTTGTCGTAGTCGCCGATGATGTATTCGGCGTCGAATCCGAAGATGCTGCCGGCGTCGGAGGCATAGCCGATCGATGCCCCGCCCGTCACGCGCTGCAGGTCGAGTCGCTCGGACTCCGAGAACGAGACCTCGGCGAACTCGCCGCGCACGCCGAGACGCCAGGGCCCTTTCAGGCCGATGTTCGCGCTGCCGAGCAGCTTGTTCTCCATGCGCAGGTCCTTGGCGCGGTTCAGCGACTGCTGGTTGGCGAAGTCCCGCAGCGCACGTTTGTGCGTGGCGCCTGCCGTACCCGTCGTCAGGTCGCTCAACCGCCAGTGCCAGATGGCGCCCGCCTTGCTGCCGGTGTAATCGAGGTCGTCGAGCTCGTTGTAGAGCGTATGGTTGACTTCGCCGTAGAGCTGGACTCGCTGCAGGGAACGCGTGATCTCGGTGTCGAACCCCGCGCTCACCATCGCGTACTGGTCGGAGAGCTCGTCTTCGCTCTCGATGGGCAACGGTTCTCTGCTGTCGAACGCCTCCTCGTCCAGGCGGAAGACGTTGGAGTCGTAGCCGTAACCGACCGTGAGGTACGGGTTGAACGCGTCGAGCACGCGCGCGGCGCCTTCGTCGGCGGCGATGACTTCGGCCGCGAAGGCAGGCGCACACAGCGTCGCGGCCACGCTCGCGGCCAGCAGACGGCTTGCACGCCCGTTGCTGCGGGTTGAGGTTTCGGCTTGAAAAACGGTTTTCTTGTTCACGATGGGTCTCTCCGACGAACGGCTAGCGGAATGGCTTACAGCACCGCTGATCGCCCGAGCCTAGCTTGGAGAGGCCCCGAACAGGATGTTCACCGAAAGATTTCAGGATGTGCAAGTCGCCAACGGCGCATTCTCGCCGCCGCCAATGGCTCGCTTCGCTTGCCCTTGCGGCGGCGGGCGTGCTCCCGGGATACGCGCCGGCCCAGATCGCGTTCGAGGACGTATCGCAGTCCGCCGGGTTCGGGGGCTCGGCCTCCGAGACCTGGGGCGCGTCCTGGGGTGACTACAACGGCGACGGTTACCCGGACGTCTTCTTCAATAACCACCGCAATCGCGCGACGCTCTATCGCAACGATCGCGACGGCACCTTCACCGAGGTCTCCGCGCAGGTCGACGGCTCCTGGACGCCCGGGTGGACGGGTGGCCGCGCCACCGTCGACACGCACGGCGTCGCCTGGGCGGACGTGGACAACGACGGCGACGACGATCTCTACCAGGCGGTCGACCTCAGCGTCGACATGATCCACACGAACCGGTACGGCGTCCTCACCGACCGGTCGGGCGCCTTCGGTCTGGACGAGCTGCGCCACGCGGCGTCGCGCCAGCCGATCTTCTTCGACTACAACCGCGACGGCCGGCTCGACCTGGCCGTGGTCGCGCTGGAGCGTCCCTCGTTCTATCCGCAGCTCGTGGCCGGGACGTTCGGCGCGGCCGCCGCGACGTCCCTGGCCTGCTCCACCGACGGCCAATGGGCCCACCTCGTCGATGTCTACCCGACGGCGGGGCTGGAGCTGCTGTGCGCGCCGCGCAACGGCAGCTACCCGAAGGTCAATGCGTTCCCCAACGGCTCGATCACCAACGTGACGGGGGAGTTCCCTCAGTTCGCGTCCGTCATCGACGTGGCCACGCTCGACTACGACCGGGACCTGCGTCCGGACCTGTTCCTGGTCAAGGGGACCGAGCGGCCGTCCGACGCGTACAAGGCCTCGGCCTCGGCGAACCGGTTCGAGACGCAGCTCATCACGGGCGCGAACACCAAGTCGGTGACGTTCAAGACGTCGGGCCTGGTGACGTTCACGGTGAGCCTCAGCACCGGCACGGACCCGCAGGGCGATCCCGTCTACATCGACGTCGGCTCCT
Source organism: Steroidobacteraceae bacterium (assembly GCA_035691185.1). Taxonomy (GTDB): domain Bacteria; phylum Pseudomonadota; class Gammaproteobacteria; order Steroidobacterales; family Steroidobacteraceae; genus RPQJ01. The sequence continues at coordinate 8,872 of DASSJN010000154.1, read as the reverse complement.
CGCTCTGGAGCCCGAGCAGCCTCGTCTTCCAGTTGAGCTCGGGCGATCCCGGCAACTGGGGCATCGGCTCCGGCTCGCCCGGGATCAACCTCGGTTATCTCAGCGGCACGGGCGAATGGCGGATTTCGCAGGGCGGCGGCGGCTTCAAGTATTCGTACGTCCAGGTCAGCTCGACCGCCTCGATCACGGATCTGCGGTTCGACGGTGCAAGCCAGGCCGATCGCGGGCAGAGGCCCCTGCTGGTGCGCAACACCTACCGGAGCCTCGAGACCGTGACGAACGCCGGGTTCAACTCGGCGCTGCGCTGCCAGAGCGCGGTCTCCGGCGATTTCGACAACGACATGGACGAAGACCTGTTCCTGGCCTGCACCGGCGGCGCACGCAACCTGCTGAACCGGCTGTTCCGCAACAACGGCAACGGCACCTTCACGGAGATCAGCGAGGCCGGTGGGGCGGCCGGCCGCGTGGGGCCGGCCGTCGCGTCGCAGGCCGGCACCAGCGAGAGCGTCGTGACCGCGGACTATGACCGCGACGGTTTTCTCGACCTGCTGGTCACGAACGGCAACAACATGCGGCCCGTGTATCTAGGGGGCCCGAAGCAGTTGTTCCGCAACCGCGGCAACTCGAACCACTGGCTGGAGCTCGATCTCGTCGGCACGGCCTCGAATCGCGACGCCGTCGGCGCCAGGGTCTACGTCAAGTCCGGCGGCATCACCCAGTACCGGGAGCAGAACGGCGGATACCACCGCTGGTCCCAGAATTTCACGCGATTGCACTTCGGCCTCAAGGGCAACACCCGGGCGGACGTCACGGTCGTCTGGCCGAACGGCGCTTCGCGCACCTATTACGGCCTCGGCGCGGACCAGCTCTACCGCGTTCGGCAGGATGGAACGTACGCGCGCGTGCCGCTTTGAAGCCGATCGTCGGATGGAGCCCGACGGGTAGCTTCGATCACGCTGACAACAGGTCGGGCCGCAGTGTGCCGCTGCATCGGCGTGGGCGGCTGCGAAGCGCGCCATGCGCTCGCTATCGTTCGGACTGACCCTCCGGGATCTGCCAGGGGGGCGTTCATTTCTGTCGCGGACGTGGAATCGCATGCACCGGTCGACACTGTTCGAGAAACTCGCGCGCACACTGCTCACCCTTGGCGTGCTGGTCGGCGTCGCCATGCCTGCGCACGAGACGGCCGCGGAGGTCTGCAAGCCGACCGCACCCCTCGCGGAATCGAAGCGCAAGTTCCATCCCGGCCACTACGTGACGATCGGACGGGGCGAACTGCGCAAGGGCGCCAACGTCGCGCACGCGCTCGGCGAAGGCGTGACCGGCGTCCAGCTGCGGTATCGCTGGAGCGACCTCGAGCCCGAACAGGGCCGCTACGTGCTCGCGCCGATCGAGCGCGACCTCGCGGCCGCGGAACGCGCCGGCCTGCAGCTGATCGCGGTGATCGAGGACAAGTCGTTCGACGGCGAACTGCCGACGCCGGCGTACCTGCAGTCGGCGCACACGATGCGGGGCAAGCGCGGCTTCACTGCCGTGCGCTGGGACCCCGTCGTCGTCGATCACATGGGTCGACTCGTGGCGAAGATCGGCGCGGCGTTCGATTGCCACCCCAATTTCGAAGGCATCGCGTTCCAGGAGACCGCGCTCAGCGTCGACGAGGACGAGTTGCAGGAAAAGGGGTACACGCCGGAGAAGTACCGTGACGCACTCGAGCGCCTGCTGCGCTCCGCGACCCGGAGCCTGCCTCGCTCTCGTGTCTTCTGGTACATGAACTTCCTGCCGGGCAAGCAGGAATACCTCGCCGATGTCGCCGAAGGCGTGGTCGGCACGGGCGTCGTGATGGGTGGGCCCGACATCCTCCCCGACAACAAGGCACTGGCGCGTCGCACCTATCCGCTCTACCAGCGCTTCAGCACGCGCATGAAGCTGTTCGGCTCCATGCAGAACGACAGCTACCGGCACCCGCGCACCGCGCGCGTCCCGGGCGGCGACGACTACTGGTCCATGGAGGAACTGTTCGTCTATGCGCGCGACCAGCTCCACGTCGATTACGTCTTCTGGGAATACCGCGCGCGCCGCCGGCCGGCCGACGTCCGCGACTGGGCCGAGGCCCGCGATGTGATTGCTCGCCACCCGGACTTCCGTCGCAGCGGGTGACAGAAAGGCCATGCCAAGGAAACACAAGGAGCACACCAACGTGACACACCATCGGAAGCTCGGTGACCTCTACCGGACCCTGCTGATCCTCGTCCTGGGCTGCCTGGGAGCGGTCAATTTCGCGTCCGCCCAGACCGGTTCCGCCACCATCGCGCCCGGCGACGTGCTGAAGATTTCCGTCTACGGCAATCCGGACCTGGAGACCGTCACCCGCGTGATGCCGAACGGGTCGATCACGTTCCCGCTGATCGGACAGGTGACGGTCGGCAACCGCACGCCGGCGCAGGCGGAAGCAGCCATCGCCGACCGGCTCAGCCGCGGCGGTTTCGTACGCAACGCGGCCGTGAGCGTGTTCGTCCAGGAGCGCAACCCGGTCTCCCTGACCAGCGTCACGCTGCTCGGCGAGGTCGAGCGGTCCGGCACGTACACGCTCGACCGGGAATCGCCCGAGGCGGTCTCCACGCTGGTCAACCTGCTCGCCAAGGCGGGCGGCACGACCGACAACGCGGCGGATTACCTATACCTGATCCGCACCGAGAACGGCCAGGAACGCAAGACACGCGTCGACCTCGTGGACCTGCTGCGCAACGGCAACATCAAGGCGAACCTGCCGCTCGCCAACGGCGACGTCGTGCTCGTGCCGCAGATGGACGTCTTCTACATCTACGGCGAGGTCCAGAAACCCGGCCGTTACAAGCTCGAGCGCGACATGACGGTCATGCAGGGCCTCTCGGTCGCGAGCGGCATGACGCCGCGCGGCAGCGTCCGGGGCATCGTGCTGAATCGCCAGACGGGCGCGGCGATCACCTCGCTCGGGACGAATCTCGAGGACCGGCTGCAGCCCAACGACGTGCTCTACGTCAAGACCGCAGTGTTCTGAGGCACGCACCCGGTGCCGCCGACTACCAAAGGTAAACCACTATGAGCTTCAGGTTACTGCTGGATATCGTCAAGTCGCGCATGTTCCTGATCACGCTGACGCTGCTGATCACCGTCGGCATTGCAGGTGCGCTGACATTCCTCGAGCCGAAGCGCTATGTCGCCACGACCTCGCTGGTGCTCAACCTCGAGAGCGAGAGACCGTTCGAGCGCACGGAGGTGCCTGCGGCGCTGTCCTCGAACTACCTCACCACGCAGATGGACATCATCCGCAGCCAGAAGGTCGCGCTGCGTGTCGTCGAGGAGGAGGGCCTCGCCCGTGAACCGGGCTGGAAGCAGGCCTACGAGGAATCGGGGGCGACGGCGGTGCCGATCGAGCACTGGATCGCCGCGCAGGTCGCGGAGAACGTCGAGGCCGAGCCGCTGCAGAACAGCCGGGTCGTCAACCTGAGCTACGAGTCGCTCTCGCCGACCGAGGCTGCTCGCATGGCGAACGCCTACGCCGAGGCATTCACGGCGACCACGCTGGAACTGGTGATCGAGCCGGCGCGACGCAACGCCGCCTGGTTCGACCAGCAGCTGAAGGCGCAGCGTGCCCGGCTCGACGCCGCGCGCGAGCGCATGTCGAAGCTGCAGGCCGAGAAAGGTGTCATGGCGCTCGACGAGAAGCTGACCACCGAGACGAACCGGCTCGACGAAATCTCGCGCAACCTCGTCGAGGCACAGGCAGCCACGGCCGCCGTGCGCGGACGCCAGCTCGGCGTGAACCATCCCGAGTACCAGAGTGCGCTGCAACGCGAGCGGGCGCTCGCCGGCGCGCTGGCCGCGCAGAAGGCGAACATCGTCCGGCTCACCGGCCAGCGCGAGGAACTCGACACGATCGCGCGTGAAGTGCAATCCGAGCAGGACAACTACACCGCGACGCTGCAGTCGTACTACAAGACCGCGATGGAGAGCAAGTTCAACCAGACCAACATCGCGATCCTGAGTCCCGCGTTCCCGCCGGTGGAGCCGTCCAGCCCGAACGTGCCGCTCAACATGATCAGCGCCGTGGTACTCGGGTTGTTCCTGGGTCTCGTCGCCGCCTTCATGGCGGAAATGTCGAACCCGCGGACACCGTCGATGCGCCTGCGCCGCCAGTTCGTCGAAGAGCCGATCACGGAAGTCTGAGCGACGGCGGGGGCCGGGCCCACGAGGCCCGGCCCCGTGGGCGACGAGCGGTGGAGGCCCCCGCGGGAACAGTCCCGCGGGACACGGGGGCGAACGCGAATAAGGGACTGTTCGTGACGCAGCGAAGATTCATATTCATCACGGGCGCCTCGCGTTCGGGCACGACGCTGCTGAGCTTCGTGCTCCGCCGGCACGCGACGGTGTTCGGCCTGCGTGAGCTGCAGTACTTCGGCCAGGCCTGGGATCCACGCGACGCGGAGCGACGGTTCACACAGGCTGAGGCCGTCGACGCCGCGGCGCGCCTGTTCGCGCACCAGGACCACGGCGTCCTCGTGCACCACGTCGATGCGAAACACCGGCTGGCAGCGGTCTCTCTGGTGGAGTCGCTCGGCGCGGCTGCGTCCGATCCTGCCGAACTCTTCGCCGCCGCCGTGCACTCGATGGCGCGTGCGGCGGGCAAGTCGATCCCGTGCGAGCAGACCCCGCGTTACATTTTCTACGCGCGCCCGCTGCTCGACCTGTATCCGGGCGCGCACGTCGTCCACCTCGTACGCGACCCGCGGGCCGTGATGGCCTCGCAGAAGAACCGCTGGCGGCGCCGACGCCTCGCAGCCGACGGCATGAGCGTGCCGCGGTACGAGTCGGTCCGCGTCTGGGTCAACTATCACCCGTACACCGTCGCCCGACTCTGGTGCCAGGCGACGCGGGCCGCGCTCGAACTGGCGGAGCATCCGCGCGTGACGATCCTGCGCTACGAGGACCTGGTGCGGGAGCCGGAACGGACCGTGCGGGATCTGTGCCGGCAACTCGGCCTCGACTACGACCCGGGCATGCTGGACGTCGACCAGATCAATTCCTCGCACCAGTCTTCCGCCGGCGGGCCGCGCAAGGGGATGCGCACCGACGCCATCGACCGGTGGCGGCAGGCCCTGACGCCGGCTGAGACGGCGGTCACCGAGCAGATCTGCCGGGCACCCATGCGCCGGTTCGGCTACGAGCCCGTCGCGCGTCCGAGGATGTTCTGGCTGGACCAGATCGGCTTCGGCGTCAGCTACGTCATGCATCTCGGCGCCGTGCTGCTGGTGAACCCGGGGCGGGCGGCAGTGCAGGCGAAGGCGCTCGCGCGGTCGGGCTCCGCCGAATCGCTGTTCCGCCGGGTGCGCCAGGGCGGCCGGACGCGCCCGACCGAAGCGCTGCCGGCACCGCCCTACACGTCGACCCCGGATCGGTCGGATTCGCCGATGGAGTGCAGTTGCGACGTTCGGGCGAGTGCCGACATCCGCGAGTTCATCGGGCTGCGCTTCTGGGACATACCATTGCAGCGCGCGGCCGGGTTCATCGTCGATCGCGCGATGCGCGGCGAACGTACCCAGGTCTTTTTCGTCAACGCGCATTGCGTCAACGAGGCGGCTCGGCACCCGGCGTATGCCACGCTGCTGTCCAATGCGCCTTTCGTCTTCGCCGACGGCGTCGGCATGGCGCTCGCGGCGCGCTTTTCCGGCACGCGGCTCGAACACAACGTCAACGGGACGGACCTGTTCCCGCTGATCTGCCAGGCCGCCGCGGCGTCGTCGGTGCCGATCGCGCTGCTCGGAGCGCGACCCGGCGTGGCGCGGGCGTGCGCCGAGCGCATTACGTGCGCGTTCCCGGGCCTGCGGGTCGTCTGGACTGATCACGGCTACCTCGCGCCGGAGCAGGAACGCGCCCGGCTGGCCGACCTCAACGCGTCCGGCGCGCGCATCCTGTTCGTCGCGAAGGGCGTGCCTGCCCAGGAGTGCTGGATCGCCGAGAATGCCGAGCGCCTCGCGACGCCGGTCGTCCTCGGCGTGGGCGCCCTGTTCGATTTCTACTCGGGTGCCGTCAAGCGTGCCCCGCGGCTGGTGCGCGACCTGCGCAGCGAGTGGCTCTATCGGCTCATGCTCGAGCCCCGCCGCCTGTCGCGTCGCTATCTGCTCGGCAATCCCGCGTTCATTGCCCGGACGCTGCTCTGGCGCTCGCTGAGCCACCCTCTCGCGCGGCGGGACGGAGGCCTCACGTGAGCGCGCCTGCTCCGCGGCTGCCCAACTTCGTGATCGGCGGCACCGAAAAGGCCGGCACGACGTCGGTGTTCGACTGGCTGAGCGGTCACCCCGAGGTGGGCGCTTCGCTGCGCAAGGAAACGGACTTCTTCCGTGAGCAATACACGGGGAACCGGGCCGTCGACGTACCGCGCTACGCGGCGTACTTCGAACACGCCGACCCGCGCGCCAGGGTGTTCATGGAGGCCTCGCCGGGATACCTCGGCGAGGCGGCCCTCGTGGCGCCGCGCATGCGCTCGCTGCTGCCGGGCCCAAAGCTGCTGTTCATCCTGCGCGACCCGATCGATCGGCTGTACTCGTCGTACCACTTCCACCATGGCAAGCTGAACCTGCCGCAGGACCTCACGTTCGACGATTACGTGCGTCGTTGCCTCGCATACGACCGCGGCACCCGAACGCCGGCGTCGCTCGGCCTCGAGGAGTGGTATCTCAAGGTACTGCGCTTCGGTTGCTACGCGGATCTCCTCGCGGTCTATCGGGACCAGTTCCCGTCCGAGTGCGTCAAGGTCGCATTCTTCGAGACGTTGCGCGCGGACGAGCGACGCTTCATGCGGGACCTCAGCGCGTTCCTCGAGATCGACGCGACGCACTGGGACCGCTTCGACTTCCGGCCGAGCAACGTGACGTTCTCGGCGCGGCACCGCGGCCTGCACCGGCTCGCGATGCGCACGAACGCACTTGCCGAGCCGCTCATGCGCCGCTACCCGGTCGTCAAACAGTCCCTGGTGCGCGTCTACAAGGCGCTGAACCAGGAAAGGGAGGGCTACGACCCGATGCCGCCAGCCACGCGGGAATTGCTGATCGACTACTACGCGCCATCGCTGCGGCGGCTCGAGCAGCAGCTGGAACGACCGCTGCCCGAGGCGTGGCGCCGCGCGGCGCAGGGCAGGGCAGCGGCATGATGCGGGGATTCGCACCGGAGACGCCGGTACACGGCCAGCACGTCGCCTTTCTGGTGGGCGCGGGGCGCTCTGGCACGACGCTGCTCTACAAGCTGCTGTGCCTGCATCCGCAAGTCGCATACATCAGCAACTATGAGAATCGCCTGGGCTGGTTCCCGGAGGGGCTGGCGACCGGCGCTGTGTCGCGGCGCCTCGACGCGAAGCTGCACGCATGGTTCAACCGCGGGGGCAACGCGTACTTCATCGACCGGCCGTGGCTCAAGAAGCTCTTCCCGACGCCCAACGAAGGAGAGTCGGTCTTCCGTGCGAGCGGCGTGCCGCTGTTCCCGCAGCCGGGCGACCTGCCGGATCGGGCCACGGCGGAGCGGCTGCGGAAGCGCTTCGAACGGATGCGCACGCGTGCCCATGCGGCCGTGTTCCTCTCCAAGCGGACCGCCAACAACCGGCGCATCCCGTACCTGTCGGCGATCTTCCCGGCCGCGAGGTACGTGCATCTCGTCCGGGACGGACGCGAGGTGACGCAGTCGCTGTCGACGGTCGAATGGTGGGATGGGCACACGGTCTGGTGGGACGGCCGCACGCCGGTGGAGATGGAGCGGTCGGGCGAGTCGCGGCTCGCGATCTGCGCACGCAACTGGGTGCGTGAACTCGAGGAACTGCGCGCCCAGCTGCAGGCGGTGCCGGCCGGACACCTGCTCGAGCTGCGGTTCGAGGAGTTGCTGCGCGAGCCGATCGCGCAGCTCGAACGCGTGGTCCGCTTCCTGGGGCTCGAGTTCACGCCGCAGTACCGCGCAGCCATCGCCTCGCTGCAGCTGCGCCCCGTGCGTGCGCGCTGGGGCAGCGAATGGGACGACCGGCAGCTCGAGTGCGTGTTGCGTGAAGCGCGGCCCATGCTGCGCCAGCTGGGGTACACGGAATGAGCCGTCGCGTCGCACCGACGCCGGTGGCGCGGCCCACGTACGTCGGGATCGGCGCGCAGAAGTGCGCCTCGACCTGGCTGCATCGCATCCTGGCCGAGCATCCGCAGGTCGCGGTCCCGGCCGAGAAGGAAATCGATTTCTTCTCCTATCGCTACGACCACGGATTCCAGTGGTACGAGCGCTGCTTCGCCGATGCCGGCCGCGCGTCGCTCGCGCGTGGCGAGATCTCACCGTCCTATTTCTGCGAACCTTCGGTGCCGGCGCGGATCGAGCGGTACGCACCGGACGTGAAGATCCTCCTGTCGCTGCGCGATCCGGTGCAACGCGCGCTGTCGAACCACCGACACGAAGTCCGGGTAGGGCACCTGACGGGGCGGGACCTGAGTTTCGAGGCGGGGCTGGCCAACAACCCGATGTACGTCGAGCAGGGGCTGTATGCGACGCACCTGAAGCGATGGCTGCGGCATTTTCCGCGCGAGCAGATCCACGTCGTGCTGATGGAGGACGTCGAGGCCGGGCCGGCCGGGGTCTGTCGGACGGTCTACCGCTTCCTGGGCGTCGACGACGGTTACGTTCCGAGCGGGCTGCGCGAACGCTACAACCGCAGCTTCCTCAGCCGCTCGCGGTGGCTCACCCGGGTCAAGGATTCCGTCTATGCCTCGACGCGCGTGCCGGGCCTGCGCTGGGCGTGGGACACGGCGGCCGGACTGGGGCTGCGTTCGATCTATCGCGGTATCAACGAGGTCTCGAGCGATGACCTGATCCC
>DASSJN010000153.1:0-2725 GCA_035691185.1 Steroidobacteraceae bacterium | reverse complement strand
TCCTTGCTTTCCGTCATGGACACGCTGCCCCAGGCCCGGAAAATGGGCACACCTCGGAAAATGGGGACACTCCTAGTTTTCGAGTCGAAAACAGGAGTGTCCCCATTTTCCGTCCCCATTTTCCCGACTATTCGGAGTGTCCCCCTTTCATGCACCCGTACCCGCATCAGTACACGGTCGAGGCCCGGGCCGAGGTCGCCGGCGACGTCGAAGTCGCGGGCCAGGGCCTGCCGGCGCTCCTGACCGCGCCGCCCGCGGAGTTCGGCGGGCCGGGGGACCGGTGGTCGCCCGAAACGCTGCTCTGCGCCGCGGTCGCCGACTGTTTCGTGCTGAGTTTCCGGTCCGTCGCACGGGCGTCCCGACTGGACTGGACCTCGCTCGACTGTAACGTGGCCGGCACGCTCGACCGCGTGGAAGGCACGAGCCGGTTCACGGAGATGGTCGTGACGGCGACGCTCCGCGTGCCCGCCGGCACGGACCAGGAGCGCGCGAACCGGCTCATGGCCAAGGCCGAGCACGTCTGCCTGATCAGCAATTCGCTGGTCGCAGAGCGCCGTCTCGTGCCCACGGTCGTCGTCGGTTGACGGGCTCGCAGGGGGCCAGCCGATGATCTACCTCGCGTCCGCCTCGGCTCGCCGCAGCGAACTGTTGCGACAGATCGACGTGGCGCACGAGGTCCGTCCCGTGGACATCGACGAGACGCCGCGCGGGGACGAAACTCCGGCCCGGTACGCGCTGCGCCTCGCCGAGCAAAAGGCGCGCGCGCTCTGGGAGCGGTTGCCGCCGGCGTTGCGCAAACCCGTGCTCGCGGCCGACACGACCGTGGCGCTGGGCGACGAAATCCTCGGCAAGCCGGCCGACCGCGACGACGCGACGCGCATTCTCGGGCGGCTCTCCGGTCGCGATCACGAGGTGCACACGGCCGTCGCGCTGCTGCACGAGGGCGGGGCCGACGCGCGCGTCAGCACCAGCGTCGTGTCGTTCCGGCGAATCACGGAAGCGGAAGTCGACTGGTACTGGGGCACCGGCGAGCCCGCGGACAAGGCCGGCGCGTATGCCGTGCAGGGCCACGGCGCGATCTTCGTCCGGCACCTGTCCGGCAGCTACTCCGGCGTGATGGGGCTGCCACTGTACGAGACCTGGGAACTGCTCGCCCCGCTGGTCGGCCTGACGCGTCGGGGCGGCGCATGACCACGGAAATGATCGTCAACGTCAGCCCGCGCGAGACGCGCGCGGCGCTGCTGGAAAACGGCGTCCTGCAGGAACTGTTCGTGGAGCGCGCGAGCCGCATGGGACTGACCGGCAACCTGTACAAGGGGCGGGTCTCCCGCGTGCTGCCGGGCATGCAGGCCGCGTTCATCGACATCGGGCTCGAGCGCACCGCATTCCTGCACGTCTCCGACATCGTCCAGCCGGCCGACGCGGAGGGCTCCGGCGAGGCGCTGCGCACGGAAAACATCCGCGAGCTCGTCAACGAAGGTGGGGACATCCTCGTTCAGGTACTCAAGGATCCGCTCGGAACCAAGGGTGCCCGCCTGACCACGTTCATCACGATCCCCTCGCGCTACCTCGTGTACATGCCGTTCGGCCACGGCGTGGGCATCTCGGCACGCATCGAGACGGAGGAGGAGCGCACGCGGCTGCGCGAGCTGATGCAGTCGTTCATCACTCCGGGCGAATCGGGCGGCTACATCGTGCGCACCGCGGCCGAGGCCGCGGCCGGCGAAGCGCTCCGCGCCGACATGCTGTTCCTGCGCAAGCTCTGGGAAGTGCTTTCGCGCAAGGCCGGCGGCGCCACGGCCGGCACGCTCGTCCACGAGGACCTGCCGTTGCCGCTGCGCCTGATGCGCGACCTCGTGGGCGAGGGCGTCGACCGCGTGCTCGTGGACCACGAGCGCACGTGCGAGCGCATGCAGGAGTTCGCCACGACGTTCATGCCGGCCCTCGGCGCGCGCGTCGAGCGCTACACGGGCAGCCGCCCGATCTTCGACCTGCACGGCGTCGAGGAGGAGATCCAGCGCTCGCTCGACCGCAAGGTGTCGCTGAAGTCGGGCGGTTACCTGATCATCGACCAGACCGAGGCGCTCACGACCATCGACGTCAACACCGGCGCTTACGTCGGCCACCGCAACCTCGAGGAAACGATCTATCGCACGAACCTCGAGGCCGCCGTCGCGATCGCGCGCCAGCTGCGGCTGCGCAACCTCGGCGGCATCATCATCATCGACTTCATCGACATGGAGGAGGAGGAGCACCGCAAGCAGGTGCTCCAGGCGCTCGAGAAGGCGCTCGCGAAGGACCACGCGAAGACGCACGTGTCCGCCGTCTCGCCGCTCGGCCTCGTCGAGATGACGCGCAAGCGCACGCGCGAGAGCCTGGCGCACCAGCTCTGCGCGCCGTGTCCGGCCTGCGAAGGACGCGGCTTCGTCAAGACGCCGGAAACGGTCTGCTACGAGATCTTCCGCGAGGTGCTGCGACAGGCCGGCCAGTTCGACTTCCAGCAGCTCATGGTGCTCGCGCATTCCGACGTGATCGAGCGGCTGCTCGACGAGGAGTCGGCCGCGCTCGGCGAACTCGAGGTGCTGGTCGGCAAGCCGATCCGGCTGCAGACCGAGGCGCTCTACCTGCACGACCAGTACGACGTGGTGCTGATGTGAACGCGGCGGCCGGTCGTGACGATCCGGGCGGAGGCAGGCCGTCGTTCCGTCTCTGGCGTTTCGTCGCC
>DASSJN010000152.1:0-7329 GCA_035691185.1 Steroidobacteraceae bacterium | reverse complement strand
GCATGTATTCGGTTGAGTTCGCCTCGACCACCCACGTTGTTTCAGTGTCGTACGAGCCAGGCGATGACTACCTGCTTGTCGTGGTCTTCACCGTGAGGGATGGCGTCCGCAGCGATATCGACGACCGAAGGTCAAGTCCGCGCCTGCCGGACCTCAATAGACGGTTCCTCCATGCATCGGATGCAGATGAACTGAGCCATCGAAGGTCTGGCGGAGTTCTCGATCCGGAGGAACAACGTATCCAGCGGGTCGGCGCGGAACTTGCGATTGTCTTACCTCGTTACCTTCAGTCGCTCGGTAACGATCGAGCGAGGATTGGACCTGCGACACCAAGAGGCACACCTCAGCAGACGTAGTGCTCGCTGGGCCCGTGAGTAAGACGGATCGAACTGAAGCTCGAATGACTGCGATAAACAGCGCAACCGGGGCCGTATAAGCGGTCAAGTGACACCGAGGGACGTGCCTGTCGGGCCCGCCACCGTGCGAAGATGACGCCCGCGCCGGCCCTGCACCTCCAGCCCCCGGGAGATCGAACGGATGACCCAGACTTACCAGCGCATCGTCCTTGCCAGCCGCCCGCAGGGTGGCCCCGTGTCACCAACCCACTTCCGGCTCGAGCAGGTGCCGCTGCCGACCGCAGGGCCCGGTCAGATTCTGGTGCACAACCACTACCTCTCGCTCGACCCCTACATGCGCGGGCGCATGGAGGACATGAAGTCGTATGCCGCGCCGCAGCCGATCGGCGAAACGATGGTCGGCGGCACGGTCGGCGTCGTCGAGGCCTCGCAGCATCCCGGCTTCAAGCCGGGCGACGCAGTCGTGGGGTACCTCGGCTGGGCAGAGTACGGTCTCTCCGACGGCAAGATGCTGAACAAGGTGGATACGACGCACGTACCGCTTTCGGCCTACCTCGGGCCGGTCGGCATGCCGGGGGTCACGGCGTGGTACGGACTGCGCAAGATCTGCGAGCCCAAGGCCGGCGACACGGTGCTCGTCTCAGCCGCGAGCGGTGCCGTCGGTTCGGTCGTCGGTCAGCTCGCGAAGCTGATCGGTTGCCGTGCAATCGGCATCGCCGGCGGGCCGGAGAAGTGCGCGTACGTCCGTGACGAGCTCGGGTTCGACGCCTGCGTCGATCACCGCCAGCATGCGGACCTCAAGTCCATGAGCCAGGCGCTCAAGGCCGCCGCCCCGGACGGCATCGACTGCCTGTTCGAGAACGTGGGCGGCGTCGGCTTCGACGCCGCGCTCGCACGCATGAATGCGTTCGGCCGGGTGGCGCTCTGCGGGCTGATCGCCGGGTACGAAGGCGGCGACATCGCCATGCACAACGTGCGCGCCCTGCTCGTCAACCGGCTGAAACTGCAGGGCTTCATCGTCTCGGAGCACCCGGAGGCGTGGCCCGCGGCGCTGGCCGAGCTCGGGCAGGCGGTGGCCACGGGACGCATCAAGTACCGGGAGTCGATCGCGCAAGGGTTGGCGGCGGCGCCGGAGGCCTTCATCGGCATGCTGCACGGGAAGAATTTCGGCAAGCAGCTCGTGAAGCTCGCCTGAACATGACCATGATCGGCACGACGACACCGGCGAACGCGCCCGTCGCGCCCGCCGCCACCGTCCTGCTGCTGCGCGAGACGGAGTCCGGCGCGTTGCAGGTCCTGATGACCAAGCGCGCAGCCGGGCTGTCGTTCATGGGCGGGCTCTGGGTGTTCCCGGGCGGTCGCATGGAACCCGCGGACCGCGCGTCGCGCGCCACGGCCCGTGTTTACACCGCCGACCTGGAATCGGCGCGCCGACGCATGCTCGGCACCGCGGGCGGCACACTCTCCCGTGACGAGGCGCTCGGCCTGCAGGTCGCCGCGTGCCGTGAGACGTTCGAGGAGTCCGGCGTCCTGCTCGCGCGCCGAGGCTCCGACGCCGAGCCGCTGGACGCCGGGCAGGTGGCGCGCCTCGCCGCAGGGCGCGAAACCGCCACCGACGCGGAAGCGTTCGTGCGACTGCTCGAAGCGGAGGACCTGCTGCTCGAACTCGATCGGCTGGTCTACTGGTCGCACTGGATCACACCGTCTGTCGAGAAGCGGCGTTTTGATACGCGCTTCTTCGCAGTGCACGTGCCCCCCGATCAGGAAGCAAGCGTGGACCGCTCGGAACTCACGCACCACGCGTGGCTCGGCGAAGACGACGTGCGCACCCACCTGGGCAGCGGCGAGATGAAGATGGCGCCGCCGACGATCGCGACGCTCGAGGATCTCTGGCGCAGCCACGCGCGTCACGGCGGCGTGGAGGCGATGCTCCGGGCCGAGCGCGCCAGGGCAGTGCCGCCGATCCTGCCGAAAATCGTACGGGACGAAGGCGGCGGCATCGACGTCGTGCTGCCGTGGGACCCACTGTACCCGTCGCTGCCGGGCGAGAGCTGCGTGGTCTGGGAAGAGTACCCGCACCATCTCGCCGCGCTGCCGTCGCGGCGAACGCTCGGGATCTAGGCGGGCGACGGTTCGGCCCGTCGGACGGCCCTCCCCCGCCAGGCGCGGGAGAGGGCACGTCGGGTTCGGCTCAGCGCTGTTCGCCGGGCATCAGGTTGCCGACCGCACTCTGCACGGTCTCGCTGACCTTGCTGGCGATTTCCTTCGCCTGGTCGACCATGGCCGTGGCCTGCTTCTCGGCCGATTCCTGGGCCGCAGTTGCCATCGCGGCGGCCTGTCCGGCCGTCTTCGCAACCTTCTTCCTGGCGACGCCGATGGCCTTCTCCGCCTTCTTCACTGCCTTCTGCGCCGGCTGCGGCAGCTTGCGCACCGCACGCTTCACCGCCGCACGGGCGCGGGCCGGGGCCTTCTTCGCCGCCGCGCGAGCGGCCGCGACGCGGCTCTTCGCCGTCTTTCTGACCTTGGCCACCTTCACCTTGCGCCTGGCCGCCGCGCGTCGTGCCGGCGCCTTCACCTTCTTCCGCGCGACGCGAGTCGTCCTGGCGACGACGCGGCGTTTGCGGGTGCTCTTTGCCTTCGTGCTGCGCTGCGCCGGGCGCCGCGCCTTTTTCTTGGCTGCCATTGAGTCAGTCTCCCTCGACTTGGTTAGCGTGCGTTGCTGTTACGAGTGGCATTGCGGCGGCGACGTCGCGCCGCACGGTTGACTGACTGACGCTAGACCACGCGTTGTGCTGCGTCAACACGGGAAAGACACAGCGCCGATCGCGGGTCGATCAACCGGTGCCCTGCAATCCCTGCGCGATCCCGTTCACGGACGCGATGAGCGCCTGCAGCAGGTGGCGGTCGGGATCGTCGGGCGCGCGGCCCTTGTCGCTCGGCGAGCCTGCGTTTCGCCAGCGGCGCAGCAGCTGGATCTGCAGCAGATGGATCGGGTCGACGTACGGATTGCGCAGCCAGATCGAGCGCTGGAACGTCGGTTCGGAATCGAGCAGCCGCGCGCAGCCCTTGAGCTGCAGCACGAGCTCCCGGCTGAGTTCGTACTCCTGCCGGATCGGCACCGAATAGCGCTCGAGGTCGCCGTCGTAGAGCCGCTCGTAATGCGCGGCGATGCCCATGTCCGCGCGCGCGAGGCGCATCTCGACGTCGTCGATCAGGCCGGCGAAGAACGGCCAGCGCTGGTACATCTCGTCGGCGAGCGAGCGCCCGAACCGTTCGATCATCGCGGCCAGGCCGGTGCCGGCGCCGAACCATCCCGGCAGCATGTGGCGGCTCTGCGACCAGGCGAAGTGCCAAGGCACGGCGCGGATCGCATCGACACCGCCGCCGCCGCCACGTACGAGCGGGCGCGAGCCGATCTGCATGCGCTCTATGACGTCGACGGGGGTCACGGCCTGGAAGAACTCGAAGAACCGCGGATCGTCGTGCACGAAGGCGCGGTAGCGCTGGCCGGCGGCCTGCGAACACGCCTCCATCGCCTCGTTCCAGCCCGGGCGCAGGGTTTCCCGGCGGTCGCCGACCACCGCGAGCGCGAGCGTGTTGAGCCCCTGCTCGAACGTGCGCAGGGCGATCGGCGGCAGCCCGTAGCGATCGTTGATGGTCTCGCCCTGCTCCGTCACGCGCAGCCGGCCGCTGCGCACCGCCGCCGGCAGCCCGCCCACGACCGCCTCGGTGCGGCCGCCGGCCCGGCTCACCGAACCGCCGCGGCCGTGGAACACGAGCAGTTCCGCGCCGGCCTGCTCGCAGGCGGCGAGCATCGCGAGTTGCGCCTTCCGCAGCAGCCAGCGCGAGGCGACGATGCCGGTGGCCTTGTTGCTGTCGGAGTAACCGATCATCACCGTCTGCCGCCGCCCCCGGCCCTCGAGGTGGGCGCGATAGATCGGGTCCGCGAGCAGCCGGCCGACGATCTCGCCCGCTTCCGAGAGCGATTCGACGGACTCGAACAACGGCGCGACGTCGAGCGGCAGCGCGTCGGTGACCGATTCGGCGAACCCCGCCCAGCGCGCCAGCAGCAGCACGGAGAGGATGTCGTCGACGTCGCGCGCCATGCTGACGACGTAGGAACCGACCGCCGCCGGGCCGTAGCGGTGGCGGCAGTACTCGATCGCCTCGAACACCCACAGCGCGCGCTTGCCTGCCGCCTCCAGCGTGTCCGGCGGCGACTCGTCCTTGCCCAGTGCCTCGCGCAGCCGCGCCGTGCGCGCCGCCGCGCCGCGCGTCTCCCAGTCCTGCTCGCCGAGCGCACGCCCGACGATCTGCCGGTGCACCTCGGCGTTCTGCCGCACGTCGAGCGTGGCGAGATGGAAGCCAAACGTGCGCACGCGCCGCAGGAACCGGCGCACGAGGAACGTGCCCGCCCAGCGGCCGCGATTGGCCTCCAGGCTGCGCAGGACGACTTCGAGGTCGTCGACCAGTTGCTCGGGGCGCTCATACTGGCCCGAACGGTGGTCGTACGTGGCCCGCAAGCGCTCGGCGACCTGGCTGAGCAGCACCCGGTACGGCATCTCGTCGTGGCCCGACGGCGTGCTGGCGCGCGCAGACGGCACGACCGACTTGTAATGCTCGATGCGGTCATGCACGGCCTGCGGGATGCCCGGCGTCCGCCGCTCGCTCTGGCTCAGCTTCTCGGCGAGCCGCTGCGCCTCGAGGAAGTATCGGTTGACGATCAGCGCCTGGTGGCGCGCGAGGCTCTCGCGGATGGTCTTGGCGTGGACGTCCGGCTGTCCGTCCATGTCTCCGCCGACCCAGGAGCCGAAGCGCAGGATCTCGGGCACCCGGGCGCGATGCGCCTCTTCGCCGTAGACGACCGAGAGCGATTCCTCGATCTCCTCGTAGAACACGGGGATGATCTCGTAGATCACCTCGACCAGGAAGAAGAGCACGTGCTCGCGCTCGTCGGCGACGGTGAGCTTTTCGCGCGAGTTCTCCGCGGTCTGCCAGCCCGTCGTCAGTTCGGTGCGCACGCGATCGAGCGTCAACCGCCGCTCGGGCGGGGTCAGGGACGGGTCCAGGCGGCTCAGGAGCAGGCTCGCGATGCGCTGCTGCTGGCGCAGCAGCGTGCGGCGGGTCGACTCGGTCGGGTGCGCCGTGAACACCGGCTCGATGCTGAGCGTGCCGAGCAGGTCGATGGTCTGCTCGAGCGTATAGCCGAGCGTCCGCAGCCGCTGGAAGCATTCCGTCAGCCCGCCCGGTTGCGGCGTGCTGCTGTCGTTGAGGTACTCGCGGCGCCGGCGCACGCGGTGCACCTTCTCCGCCATGTTGACCATCTGGAACCACGTCGTGAAGGCTCGGATCAGGTCCGCCGCCTGGGCCGGGCTGCGACTCTCGGAACGCACGACGAGCTCGATGCTCGCGTCGCAGTCGTTGTCGCGGCGGCGGATCGCGCGCTGACGGTCACCCTCGACTTCGAGGAACAGCTCTTCGCCGCCCTGGTCGCGCAACATCTCGCCGACCAGTGCTCCCAGCGTGTGGACGTCGTCGCGCAGCGCCGCGTCCTTCGCCGGGAACGATATGTCTTTGCGTGGCATGGCCGCGGGGGGGTGGCGGGCGTCGCTGTTCTTGGTTGGACCGCGGCGGTCGTGATCGGATCGGCTCGGGTGCGAATGCTAACCAAACGCCGCCGGATCGTCGTGTTGCGCTGCGGCAACACGATCTCTGCGGGGGCGAGGGCCGGTGCGAGCTGCGGTGCTAGACTGGCTCGCCTTGAACGCCACCGCCGACTTCCATCTGCGCCCCATCACCGCGGCGGACGATCCCGCCATCGCGTCGATCATTCGCGCGGTCATGCCGGAGTTCGGCGCCAGAGGCCCGGGCTTCGCGATCAACGATCCCGAGGTCGATCACATCAGCGTGACGTACTCGGCGCCCGGCTCCGCCTACTTCGTGATCGAGCGCGACGGCAAGGTCCTCGGCGGCGGCGGCATCGCGCCCCTCGCCGGCGGCGAGGGCGCCGTCTGCGAATTGCGCAAGATGTACTTCCTGCCCGAACTGCGCGGGCACGGCCAGGGCCGCCGGCTGCTGCATCACTGCATCGACGTGGCGCGCTCGTTCGGTTACCGGCGCTGCTACCTCGAGACGCTTACAGGGATGGACGCTGCGATGCGTCTCTACACCGACGCGGGCTTCGTCCCGCTGTGTGCGCCGCTCGGCCAGACCGGCCACTTCGCGTGCGATCGCTATTACCTGCGCGACCTGTGAGCCTGATCGCCACGCCGTCGTGACACGCACGACGGCTGAACTTAAGCGCACCGGGCGGGACAAAGAAGCAGACGACGCGGGGCGGCTGCGAATCGGCCCTGCGCGCTCGTTCTGCTAAAGTGAATCCACACGGAACCCCGCTGGTGATGACGAACCTCATGAAACGATCCTTTGCTTCCCTGCTGTCGCTGCTGCTCGCGGTCGCGCTCGGCGCGCCGGCCCCGGTCCTCGCCGACTCGAAGACCACCCAGCGGCTCGAGCAATCGCAGAAAGTCTTCGAAGCCTTCTCGGACCTCACGGAACAGACGATCCCGACCTGGCTGCTCGAGCGCGCGTACGGCATCGTCGTCGTGCCGCAGGTGGTGAAGGCGGCCCTCGTCTTCGGCGGCCGCGGCGGCAGGGGCGTCATGGCCGTGCGCAATCCGGACGGGTCCTGGAGCAGCCCGGTGTTCGTGACGCTCGGGGGCGTCAACTTCGGCCTGCAGTTCGGCGTGCAGGCGACGGACGTCGTTCTCGTGCTGATGTCGCGCCAGAGCGTCGAAGGCATCGCGGGGGGCAAGGTCACGCTCGGCGCCGATGCCAGCGTCGCGGCGGGCCCGCTCGGCCGCTCATCCGCCGCGGCCACGGACGCGACGCTGAGCGCGCAGGTGCTCTCCTACTCGCGCAGTTCCGGCCTGTTCGCAGGGGTCGCGCTCGACGGCAGCGTGATTTCGATCGA
>DASSJN010000151.1:0-14551 GCA_035691185.1 Steroidobacteraceae bacterium | reverse complement strand
ACCGTGAAGCTGAAGGGCCGGCTGTTCGGCCTCGTGCAGACGCGGGACGGGCTCGTGCATCGGGTGTTGCCCGGCAACCACTTGGGACAGGCCGACGGCCGGGTCACGGCCATCGAAGAAGGCAAGATCTCGCTCATCGAGATCGTACCGGACGGCATGGGCGGCTTCATCGAGCGCCCCGCCGCACTCGCGTTGAGCGAATGATCTGCAAGGGAGACTCGAGAATGACCGCTGCATCGTCGCACGTGAACCATCGCCGCCCGGAGCCCGGCCGTCGCCGGTCGTTCCGTCCCGCGGCGCTCGTCGCGTTGGCCGGGGCGCTCGTGTTCGTCGCGCAGGCAGCGCTCGCGCAGGCGACCACGACGCTCAAGAACGTCGAGCTGCAGCCGCAGGGCGGCGAGCAACTCGAGGTCAGGCTCGTGCTCGACGGCCCGGCGCCCGTGCCGACCGCCTTCACGATCGACAACCCGGCGCGCATCGCGGTGGACCTGCCCAACACGGCGGTCGGACTCGAGTCGCGCCGCATCGACGTCAAGGCGGGCGGGGTCGACACGATCGTCGCGGCGGAGGCCAGCGGCCGCACGCGAGTGGTGTTCAACCTGGACTCGATGCAGCCCTACACGATGCGTACCGAGGGCAACACTGTCTACGTCACGCTCGGCCGCGGTCCGGGCAGTGGTTCCGCGCCGGCGGCTTCGCCCGGCGCCGCCGTCCTGGCCGCGACCCAGACCGAGTGGACGATCGAGAAGGTCGATTTCCGCCGCGGCACGGACGGCTCCGGCCGCATCATGGTCCGCACGAGCGACCCGCGCGTGCAGGCGAGCCTGAGGCAGGAAGGCGGTCGCCTGGTCGTCGACTTTCCGCGCACGGGGGTGGCACCCGAAGCGGCAAAGCGCTACGACGTGGTCGATTTCGCGACGCCGGTCAGCACGTTCGACGTCACGCGCACGCCGATGGGCGCGCGCATCGTCGTCGGCGCCACCGGCGACTTCGAGCAGCTGGCCTACCAGAGCGACCGCGAATACGTGCTCGAGGTACGACCGAAGCCGAAGCAGGCGATCGTCGACCCGACCCGGAAGGAGTACAAGGGCGAGCGCCTGACGCTCAACTTCCAGGACATCGAGACGCGGGCCGTGCTCCAGCTTCTCGCCGAGACGAGCGGCCAGAACATCGTCGTCAGCGACACCGTCGCGGGCAACGTCACGCTGCGCCTGCAGAACGTGCCCTGGGACCAGGCGCTCGACATCGTGCTGCGCACCAAGGGCCTCGACAAGCGGCAGGAAGGCAACGTCATCTACGTCGCGCCAGCCGAGGAACTCGCCGCGCGCGAAAAGCAGCAGCTCGAATCGCAGAAGTCGCTCACCGAGCTCGCCCCGGTCCGCACAGAGTACCTGCAGGTCAACTACGCGAAGGCCACCGACCTCGCGAGCCTGATCCAGCAGGGCAAGACCTCGCTGCTGTCGGAGCGCGGCAGCGTCGCGATCGACGAGCGCACCAACACGCTGCTGCTGCAGGACACCGCCGATCGTCTCGCCGACATCCGGCGCCTGGTGCAGACGCTCGACATCCCGGTCAAGCAGGTGCTGATCGAGGCGCGCATCGTCATCGTCAACGACGACTTCAGCCGCGAACTCGGCGTGCGTTTCGGCGGCGCGGTGGTCGGCGATTACGGCTCGGCCAACAACGGCCTCGGGTACATCGGCTCGAGCGGCCTCGACACGGAGCCGGGCGAAGCCGGCCCGATCATCAGCCCGAGTCCCCCCGGCGGCGCCGGCATCAGCGGCGACGACGTCCAGACGCCGACCGTCGACGACCGCTACATGGTCAACCTGCCGATCGGCAATCCGGCCGGCCGACTGGCGCTCACGCTGCTGGACAAGGACTACGTGGTCGACCTCGAGATCACGGCCGCGCAGCGCGAAGGCCGCGGCGAGGTGGTCTCCGCCCCGCGCGTGATCACCGCCAACGGCAAGGAAGCGGTCATCGAGCAGGGCACGGAGATCCCGTACCAGGAGTCGGCCTCGAGCGGCGCGACCACGACGCAGTTCAAGAAGGCCGTGCTCTCGCTCAAGGTCACGCCGCAGATCACGCCGGACGACCGCGTCATCCTCGACCTGACGGTGTCGAAGGACAGCGTCGGCCAGAACGTCGCGAGCGCCACGGGCGGTTCGGTGCCCAGCATCGACACGCGCGAGATCACGACGCAGGTGCTGGTCAACGACGGCCAGACGGTCGTGCTCGGCGGCATCCTCGAGACCGAGAAGCGCGACAGCGTCAACAAGGTGCCGTTCCTCGGCGACATCCCGGGCCTCGGCGTGCTCTTCCGCAGCAAGAGCCGCACCGACAACAAGGACGAGCTGCTGATCTTCGTCACGCCGAAGATCCTGCGCGAGGGCGCCGAGATCTACTGACGCCCGCGCGCACGGGTGCGAGAATGGGCGGCCGCAGCGAACCTGCGGCCGCTTTTCTTTTCGGGGTCCGGCCACACCGCCGCCGACGACGACGCGACGCGCATGAACGTTTTCCTCGTGGGTCCCATGGGCTCGGGCAAGAGCGCCGTCGGGCGGCAGCTCGCCCGCCGCCTCGGGCTGGAGTTCGTGGACAGCGACGACGAGATCGTGACCCGTACGGGCGTCGACGTCGCGTACATCTTCGAGAAGGAGGGCGAGGCGGGCTTTCGCGCGCGCGAATCGGAAGTCATCGACGAACTGACGCTGCGCCACAACGTCGTGGTCGCGACGGGGGGCGGCGCCGTCCTCGATCCGGCCAACCGGGAGCGCCTGCGCGGCCGGGGCCGCGTCGTGTATCTTCGGACCTCCGTGGACCAGCAACTCACCCGAACGCGCCGCAGCGACACGCGGCCCCTGCTCGACAATCCCGACCCGCGCGGCACGCTCGTGCGCCTGATGGCGCTGCGCGCGCCGCTGTACGCCGAGGCCGCCGAGATCACCGTGGACACCGACGGCCGCAAGGTCAAGACCGTCGTCGACCAGATCTGCCGCGAACTCGGCGTGGCGGAGCAGAATCCATGACCGCCGCGACCGATGTTTTGCGCATCGACCTGGGCGATCGCAGCTACCCGATCGTGATCGGTGCCGGGCTGCTCGACGAGGCCGACCTCCTGTCGCGGCACGTCACGGCCCGCGACGTGCTGATCGTCACGAACGAGACGGTCGGTCCGCTCTACCTGCAGAACGTCGTCGCGAGTCTCCAGGGCAAGCGGGTGCGATCGATCGCGCTGCCCGACGGCGAGCGGTACAAGACGCTCGAAGTGCTCGGGCGCGTCTTCGACGCGCTCGTCGAGGCGCGACTGAACCGCGACGGCTGCGTGGTGGCGCTCGGCGGCGGCGTGATCGGCGACATGGCCGGGTTCGCGGCCGCGTGCTACCAGCGCGGTGTCGATTTCGTCCAGATGCCCACCACGCTGCTCGCACAGGTCGATTCCTCGGTCGGTGGCAAGACCGGCGTCAACCATCCGGGCGGCAAGAACCTGATCGGCGCATTCCACCAGCCCCGTGCGGTGCTGTCGGACCTCGCGACGCTGCGGACGCTGCCGCCGCGCGAGCTGCGCGCGGGGCTCGCCGAGGTCGTCAAGTACGGCCTCGTCGACGACGTGGACTTCCTCGAGTGGATCGAGCGCAACGTCGATGCGCTGGTGGCGCTCGACCTGGACGCGCTCGCCCATGCCGTCCGATGCTCGTGCGAGATCAAGGCACGCATCGTCGCGGCCGACGAGCGCGAGCATGGGCAGCGCGCCGTGCTCAATCTCGGCCATACGTTCGGTCATGCCATCGAGACGGCAGCGGGCTACGGCGAGTGGCTCCACGGCGAGGCCGTCGCGATGGGCATGCTGCTCGCGGCGGACCTGTCGCAGCGGCTCGGCTGGCTCGAGGCGAGCCACGTCGAGCGCGTCCGCGAACTGCTGCGACGGGCAGGCCTGCCGACGAGTGCGCCCGCCATCGGCGCGAAGAGGGCGTACGCACTGATGGGCCTGGACAAGAAAGTGCTGCAGGGCCGCATCCGGCTCGTGCTGCTGCGGCGGCTCGGCCAGGCCGTGGTCACGGGCGACTACGCCACCGATGCCCTGCACGACACGCTTGCGCGTCACTTCGAGTCCGCCGCATGACGTCGCCCGCAGCCGCGCCGGGCGACGACGACGAGGGGCTGCTCGCGCCGTATGCACAGCACGCGTCCGCGTCGCGGGGCCGGCGCGTGCCGGAGCCGCCTCCGCGGCATCGCACCGAATACCAGCGCGATCGCGACCGGATCGTCCATTCGACTGCGTTCCGCCGGCTGGTCTACAAGACCCAGGTCTTCGTCAACCACGAGGGCGACCTCTATCGCACGCGCCTGACCCACTCGCTCGAGGTCGCACAGATCGCGCGCAGCGTCGCGCGCGCGCTCGCGCTGAACGAAGCGCTGGCCGAGGCGGTCTGCCTCGCGCACGACCTGGGCCACACGCCGTTCGGCCACGCCGGTCAGGACGCGCTCAACGACTGCATGCGCGGGTACGGTGGTTTCGAGCACAACCTGCAGTCGCTGCGAGTCGTCGACGAACTCGAGGAGCGCTACGCCGAATTCCCCGGCCTGAACCTGACGTTCGAGGTCCGCGAAGGCATCCTCAAGCACTGCTCGGCGGCCAACGCACGCAAGCTCGGCGAGCTCGGCGAGCGATTCCTGCTGCGACGGCAGCCGGGCCTCGAGGCGCAGCTCGCGAACCTCGCGGACGAGATCGCCTACAACAACCACGACGTCGACGACGGCATTCGCGCCGGGCTCATCACCATCGAGGGCCTGTGCGGCTGCAGCATGTTCGGGCGGCAGTACGACCAGGTGCGGGCGCAGTACCCGCAACTGGCGGGCCGGCGTCTCGTGCACGAGGTCGTCCGGCGCATGATCGATTATGCCGTCAACGACCTCGTCGACGCCTCGGCCGAAGCGATCGCCGCGGCGGCGCCGCGCCACGTCGACGACGTGCGCGCTCGCCCGCAACCGCTGCTGACGTTCAGCGATGCCGTGCGCGGCGAACATCTCGAGCTGAAGCACTACCTGCGCGAGCACCTGTACAGGCACTACCGCGTGCTGCGCATGACGACCAAGGCCAGGCGCGTCGTGCGGGAGCTGTTCGACTCGATGCTCGGCGACGTCGACTTGATGCCTCCGGAGCACCAGGAGGTCGCGCGCCGGCTCGAGGCCGACGACGGGCCGTCCGGGCGCGCGCGCGCCGTGGCCGACTACATCGCCGGCATGACCGACCGCTTCGCGATCCTCGAGCATCGACGGTTGTTCGAGCCTGGCGAGCGGACGTGAGCGGAAGGGGATAGGGGATAGGGGATAGGGGATAGTGAAGGACGAGGCGACCTTGCCGCCGTCATTTTTTTCACCTCTCCCGCACGCGCGGGAGAGGTCGCCGCGGAGCGGCGGCGGGTGCGGGTTCTTCTGCGCACGACGTGCGCCACTTACTATCTCCTACCTCCCATCCCCTGAGCCCTGCCTCCTATGCGCCCGTTCAAGCAGGTCGACGTCTTCACCGCCGTGCCGTACCGCGGCAACCCGGTGGCAGTGGTGCTCGACGGATCGGGCCTCACGACCGAGGCGATGCAGCGCTTCACGGACTGGACCAACCTGTCGGAAGCGACGTTCCTCCTGCCGCCGACGCATCCCGACGCCGACTACCGGCTGCGGATCTTCTGCCCCGGCCGCGAGTTGCCGTTCGCGGGCCACCCGACGCTCGGCAGCTGCCACGCGTGGCTCGAAGCGGGCGGGCATCCCCGGTCGGATCAGCTCGTCGTACAGGAATGCGAGGCGGGACTGATCCGCCTCCGGCGCGACGGACCACGCCTGGCGTTCGCCGCGCCGCCGCTGCTGCGCGCCGGCCCAATGGGCGACGAGGACCTCGAACTGGTGGCACGTGGGTTGCGGGTGCAGCGCGTGGACATCGTCGCGCACGCCTGGTGCGACAACGGCCCGCCATGGCGCGGTGTCCTGCTCCGCTCGGCCGCGCAGGTCCTGTCGTTGCGGCCCGACCGGGCATTGCTCGACGGCCTGTTCGTGGGTGTCGTCGCGCCGCACGCGCCGGGCGACGCGGAGGAATGCGCGTTCGAAGTCCGGGCGTTCTTCCCGGGCCACGACGGGCTGGTCGAGGACCCGGTCACGGGCAGCCTCAATGCCGCCCTGGCTCAGTGGCTGATCGCGGCGGGCCTGGCGCCGCCGCATTACATCGCCGCACAGGGCACGGCGCTCGGGCGCGCCGGCCGGGTTCATGCCGCACGCGACGAATCCGGCGACACCTGGATCGGGGGTGAGTCGGTCACCTGCGTCGACGGCCGCGTGACCCTGTAATTACCCCTACCGCCCGGCCGGTGCGGACCTCGTCGGGTATCATTCGCGGCTGCGTTTTTTCAACCCGGTCCGACCCATGCCGTACGTGCCGAAACCCATCCCCGACCGTGAGCGCCTCATCTTCGCCATGGACGTGGCCGACCCGGATGCGGCCAGGCGGCTCGCCGACCAGCTCGGCGACGCGGTCTCGTTCTACAAGCTCGGCCTCGAGCTGTTCATGTCGGGCGGCTACCACGAACTGCTCGACTGGATGGTCCGCCGCGGCAAGAAGGTGTTCGTCGACCTGAAGTTCTTCGACGTGCCCGCCACCGTGGCCGCAGCCGTCAGGCAGCTGCGCAATCGCGGCGTGACGCTGACGACCGTGCACGGCAACCAGGCGATCATGGAAGCCGCGGCCGCCGCCAAGGGCGACGTCAAGGTGCTGGCGGTCACGGTGCTGACGAGCCTCGACCGCGGCGACCTCGACGACCTCGGCTTCGCCTGCGACGTCGAGAAGCTCGTACTGTCGCGCGCACGCCGTGCGCTGGAGGCGGGTTGCGACGGCGTCGTGTCCTCCGGTCTCGAGGCGCCGATGCTGCGCGAGTTCATCGATCATCGCCTGCTGGTCGTCACGCCCGGCATCCGCCCGGTCGAGAACAAGCCGGTCGACGACCAGAAGCGCACGGTGGACGTCGCGCAGGCGTTCGCGAACGGCGCCGACTACATCGTCGTGGGCCGGCCCATCCGCGATGCGGCCGACCCGCGTGCCGCCGCCGAGGCGATCCAGCAGACCATTGCGAACGTGTTCGCCGGGAGAACACCGTGAACGCGCCGCTGCAGAACGACCTGCTGCTGCGCGCATTGCTGCGCCAGCCGACGCCGCGCACGCCGCTGTGGATGATGCGCCAGGCGGGACGCTACCTGCCCGAATACCGCGCGACGCGCGCCAAGGCAGGCAGTTTCATGCAGCTCTGCATGAACCCCGAGCTCGCGTGCGAGGTCACGCTGCAACCGCTGGACCGCTACCGGCTCGACGCCGCGATCCTGTTCTCGGACATCCTGACCGTGCCGCACGCGATGAACGTCGGCCTCGAGTTCGAGGCGGGCGAGGGCCCGAAGATCGCGCGCCCCGTGCGTACGCCGGCGGACATCGACCGCTTGCCGATCCCGGACCCCGAGGTCGAGTTGCGCTACGTCATCGACGCGGTGCGCACGATCCGCCGGGAGCTCGGGGGCCGGGTGCCGCTGATCGGCTTCGCCGGCAGCCCCTGGACAGTCGCGACGTACATGGTCGAGGGTGGCGGCAGCCGCAATTTCGAGCACATCAAGGGCATGCTCTACGGCGCGCCCCACGAGCTGCACCGGTTGCTCGAGGTGATCACGCGCGCGACGACGCTGTACCTGAACGCGCAGATCGCCGCCGGCGCGCAGGCCGTGATGGTGTTCGACACCTGGGGTGGCTCGCTGACGCCGGCCGACTACCGCGGGTTTTCCTTGCGCTACATGCAGGCGATCGTCGACGGCTTGACGCGCGAAGGCGAGGGCCGGCGCGTGCCGGTGATCCTGTTCACGAAGGGCGGCGGCCAGTGGCTCGGCGACATGGCCGAGTCCGGCTGCGACGCGCTCGGCGTCGACTGGACCACGGACCTGGCGGACGCGCGCGTCGCGGTCGACGACCGTGTCGCGCTGCAGGGCAACCTCGACCCGAGCGTGCTCTACGCGCCCCCGGCGCAGATCCGCGCGCAGGTCGGCAAGGTGCTGGCGAGCTACGGTAACGGCCACGGCCACGTCTTCAACCTGGGCCATGGCATCCATCCGGAGGTGAAGCCCGAGCACGCGCTGGCGATGGTCGAGGCCGTGCACGAGCTGAGCCCGCAGTACCACGTCTGAAGATAGTGAATAGTGAATAGTGACTAGTCCGTTACGATGAGTCGCTCTTACTATTCACTATTCACTATTCACCAGTCACTTCCCCATGGACATCAGCAAGATCTTCATCGGCGCGGACCCGCCCCGCGACGTCAACGTCCTGATCGAGATTCCGCAGGGCGGCGTGCCCGTCAAGTACGAACTCGACAAGGAGTCGGGCGCGTTGCGTGTCGACCGGTTCCTCAACACGGCGATGTTCTACCCGGGCAACTACGGATTCATCCCGCACACGCTCTCGGGCGACGGCGATCCGGTCGACGTGATCGTCGTCGTGCCGAGCCCGGTGGTGGCCGGCGCGATCGTGCGCGTGCGGCCGGTCGGGGCGCTGCTCATGAAGGACGAGGCCGGCGACGACGAGAAGGTCATCGCGGTGCCGGTCGACCAGCTGCACCCGTTCTACGAGGGCGTGAAGTCGTACAAGGACCTCCCGGCGACGCTCACCGACCAGATCGCGCACTTCTTCCAGCACTACAAGGACCTGGAAAAGGGCAAGTGGGTCACGATCGTGAGCTGGGTCGGGCCGGACCGCGCGGAGAAGATGATCGTCGAGGGGATCCAGCGCGCCGCCGGTGCGGGCGACGACGTCGCGGCGCACTTCGTCGCACAGTCCTCGATGGCCGCCGCAAAGAAGGCCCGGCGCAGATAGGGGCCGAGGCCCGTACGGGTCAGTGCGTGACGGCGGCGACGGGTTTCGGCTTCGACGCCGGCGGCTCTGCGGGCGTCTTCAGCTGGTCCTTGAGCTCGCGACGCAGGATCTTGCCCACGTTCGTCTTCGGCAACTCGTCGCGGAAGTACACGCGCTTCGGCACCTTGTAGCCCGTGAGCGACGTGCGGCAGTGCTCGATCAGCTGCCCCTCGGTGAGTGCCGGATCCTTGCGCACGACGAACAGCGCCACGACCTCGCCCGCGCGCTCGTCGGGCTGGGCCACGGCCGCCACCTCGCGCACGCCCGGGTGCGTGACCGCCACGCCTTCGACTTCGTTCGGATACACGTTGAAACCGGACACGAGGATCATGTCCTTCTTGCGGTCCTCGATGAAGACGAAACCCTGCGGGTCCATGTAGCCGACGTCGCCGGTGCGCAGCACCCGGCCCGGCAGCATGACCTGCTCTGTCTCGTCGGGCCTGTTCCAGTAACCGCGCATCACCTGCGGGCCTTCCACGCAGATTTCGCCCGACTGGCCTTGCGGCAGCACGGCGCCGTCGTCGTCGCGGATCGTGACGATCGTCGAGGGGATCGGCAGGCCGATCGAGCCGTTGAAGTCGTCGCCCGGCCGGCTGATGCAGGCCGCGGGCGAGGTCTCCGTGAGGCCCCATGCCTGCAGGAGCACGTTGCCGGTCACCCGCTTCCAGTGCTCCGCCACCGCGTGCTGCACGGCCATGCCGCCGCCGAGGCTGATGCGCAGCGTGCTGAAGTCGAGCCGGTCGAAGCCCGGGGTGTGCAGCAGCGCGTTGAACAGCGTGTTGACGCCGGCGAAGAACGAGAACGGGTGCTTCGCGAGCTCGCGCACGAATCCCTCGAAGTCGCGCGGGTTCGGGATCATCACGTTGTGCCCGCCGAGCCGCAGCATCGTAAAGCTGTTCGCCGTCAGCGCGAAGATGTGATACAGCGGCAGCGCCGCGATCGAGACCAGGGCCTCGTCCTGCTCGAGCGACGGACGCACCCAGGCCTCGGCCTGCAGCACGTTCGCGACCAGGTTGCGGTGTGTGAGCACGGCAGCCTTGGAGACGCCGGTCGTGCCGCCGGTGTACTGCAGGAACGCGATGTCCTCCGGCCCGAGCGTGACGGGCGTCAGGTTCTCGTACCGGCCCTTGCTCAGCGCGTCCGTGAAGCTCACCGCGCCGGGCAGGCTCCATTCAGGCACCTGCTTGCGCACGTGGCGCAGCACGAAATTCGCGACCATCGATTTCGGGAAGCCGAGCAGGTCGCCCGCACCGGTGACGATGACCGTGTCGAGGCCGACGTCGTCGCGGATCTCCTGCAGCGTGTGCGCGAAGTTCTCGAGGATCAGCAGCGCGCGCGCTCCGGAATCGCCGAGCTGGTGCCGCAGCTCGCGCGGGGTGTACATGGGGTTCACGTTGACGATCGTGAGGCCGGCACGGAATGCGCCCAGGATCGCGACGGGGTACTGCAGCACGTTCGGGAGCATGATCGCGAAGCGATCGCCCGGTCGAAGCTTCGCAACCTGCTGCAGGTAGGCGGCGAAGCGCGTGCCGAGCACGTCGAGGTCGCCGTAGGTCAGCGTGCGGTCCATGCACGTGAAGCAGGGCCGGTCGCGATACCGCTCGATGCTGCGCTCGAGCATGTGCAGCAGCGACGGATGCTCCGACGGGTCGATCTCGGCGGGTACGCCGGGCGGGTAATGCTCGAGCCAGGTCCTGTCCACGACCGATCCCCTGTCTGGTCCTCACCCGCTCCGCGGCGGGCGTCGCCCGACCTGTATAACAGCGGCTGCGGCGGAATACACGGCCCGCCGGAGTCGAACATCACGACCGGAGGGCTACTTGCGCCGCAACAGCGGTTCGAGGCGCGGCCAGATCTCCGCCAGCAGCAGCGGCTGGGCGGCGGCGGTGGGGTGCAGCCCGTCGTCCTGCATGTATCCCTCGTCGAGGGCGACGTCCTCGAGCAGGAACGGCACCCGTGCAAGACGGTGCTTGCGCCCCAGCTCGCCGAACAGTTCATGAAATTGCCGCGTGTACGAGGGGCCGTAGTTCGGCGGGATGTGCATACCCACGAGCAGAATCCTGGCGCCCGCCTGCTGCGAAAGCTGGATGATCGACTCGAGGTTGGAGCGGATGTCGGCGATCGGCAGACCGCGCAGGCCGTCGTTCGCACCGAGCTCGACCACGACGACCGCCGGCCGGTGCATCGCCAGCACGCGCGGCAGGCGCGCCAGCGCCCCACCCGTGGTCTCGCCGCTGGAGCTGGCGTTGATCACGCGATGTCCGTAGCCTTTGGCGCGCAGTCGGGCCTGCAACAGGGACACCCAGCCCTGCTCGACGCGAATCCCGTACGCCGCGCTGAGGCTGTCGCCGAGCACGACGATCGTGGGCGAGGCTGCGCTCGCGGCGCGGGCCGGCACCGCGGCCAGGACCGACAGGCAGAGGACCAGGATGACGAACGACGACCGTGCGGTGATCGACGAGACGGTGCTGGCGGCGGAGGGCATCGGCAAGCAGGTTAGCAGTCCCGAGGGAACGCTCGCCATTCTCGCAGACGTGTCGCTCGCGATCCGGCGCGGCGAGTCGGTCGCCGTCGTCGGCGCCTCCGGCGCCGGGAAGTCGACGCTGCTGGCGCTGCTCGCCGGGCTCGACGAGCCGACGGCCGGCCGTGCCTGGCTCGCCGGTCACGACCTGACCGCGCTCGACGAGGACGGCCGCGCGGCCATCCGGGCCCGCCACGTCGGCTTCGTGTTCCAGTCCTTTCACCTGCTCCCTTCGCTCACGGCGCTCGAGAACGTGATGCTGCCCCTCGAGCTGGCGCGCCGCCCCGATGCGCGGGCCGCCGCCCGCGAGGTTCTCGCGCGCGTCGGCCTCGGCGAACGGCTCGGTCACTACCCGCGCCAGCTCTCGGGCGGCGAACAGCAGCGCGTCGCGATCGCACGCGCGTTCGTGACCGAGCCCGACGTCCTGTTCGCCGACGAGCCGACCGGCAACCTCGACGCCGCGACGGGCGAAAAGATCATGGACCTGTTGTTCGGGCTGAACGCAGCGACCCGCACGACGCTCGTGCTCGTGACGCACGATCGCGCGCTCGCCTCGCGTTGCGATCGCATCATCCGCCTCGACGCGGGCCGCCTGCTCGCGCCGGCAGCCTGAGGTCGCACATGGGCTGGCTCACGCTCGCGCTGCGCAACCTCGTGCGCGACCTGAAATCCGGCGAAATCGCGGTGCTGGTGCTCGCGCTGCTCGTCGCGGTGGCGTCGCTGACCGCGGTCGGCTTCTTCACGAGCCGCATCGGGCGCGGGGTCGAGCAACAGGCGGGCGAAGTGCTCGCGGCCGACCTCCGGCTGCAGTCGCCGCGTCCGCTCGACGAGCGCTACGACCGCGAGGCCGAGCGCCGCGGACTGCGAGTCGCACGGCTCGAGTCGATGCCGAGCGTCGTCTTCTTCGGCGAGGAGTCGTCGCTGGTCGCATTGCGCGCGGTCGGCGAAAGCTATCCGCTCCGGGGCCGGCTCAAGACGGCCGACCAGCCATTCGGACGCGGCGTCGTGACGGACGGCGTGCCGGCGCCCGGCGAGGCCTGGGCCGACTCCCGGCTGCTGGCGAAGCTCGGCGCAGGCATCGGCGCCGAACTGGCCGTCGGCGCGACCAGCGTACGGGTGACCCGCGTGCTCGATTACCGGCCCGACCAGGGCAGCGGGTTCGCGGACCTGTCGGCCACGCTGCTGATCAATCGCGCGGACCTCCCGGCCACCGAGCTCGTCCAGCCGGGCAGCCGCGTGAGCCGTGCCGTGCTGTTCGCGGGAGCGCCCGCGGCCGTCGAGCAATTCGGCGCGTGGCTCGTGGCGAACAAACGGCAGGGCGAGCGCCTGACATCGATCGCCGACGCCAGTCCGCAGATCCGCGCGTCGGCCGATCGTGCCGGGCGGTTCCTGTCGCTCGCGAGCCTGGTGAGCGTGCTGCTGTCGGCCATCGCCGTGGCGATGGCGGCGCAGCGTTATGCGCGTCGCCACCTCGATACCGTCGCGCTCATGAAGTGCATGGGCGCGTCCCAGCGCCTGGTGCTGCTGCAGACGATCGTCCAGCTCGTCGTGATCGGCGCCGTCACCGCCCTCGTCGGCACCGGGATCGGTTACGTCGCACAGTCGGGCATCGCGTGGCTGCTGCGCGACCTGCTGCGCGGCGAATTGCCGCCGCCGACCGCCGACGCGTTCGTGCTGGGCATCGTCACTTCGGTCGTCGTGCTCGTCGGGTTCGCGCTGCCGCCCCTGCTGCGCCTGCGACGCGTGCCACCCGCGCGCGTGCTGCGGCGGGACCTCGAGCCGCCCCCGCTGCGTTACGTCGTGGTCTACGGCGCGGCGATCGGCGCCGTGATCGCGCTGCTGTACTGGATCGTGCGCGACACGCAGCTCGTCGGGTACGTCGCCGGCGGACTCGGCGCCACGTTCCTCGTGCTGGCGCTGGCCGGCTGGCTGCTGGTGCGGGCGCTCGCGCCGCTGCGGCGCGGCGTGGGGGTCGCCTGGCGCTAC
Organism: Steroidobacteraceae bacterium; assembly: GCA_035691185.1. GTDB lineage: Bacteria > Pseudomonadota > Gammaproteobacteria > Steroidobacterales > Steroidobacteraceae > RPQJ01. Next base: position 1,109 of record DASSJN010000151.1, on the reverse strand, counting down.
GGGCTCGCCAACATCGTGCGTCGCGGCCGCGACAGCATCGTGCAGATCGTCGCGTTCGGACTCGGCTTCATGGTGTTGCTGCTGCTCGCACTGGTGCGCGACGACCTGCTGCGCGACTGGCGCGCGAGCCTGCCGGCCGATGCGCCGAACTATTTCATGATCAACATCCGGCCGGACGAAGGACCGCGCGTGGCGGACTTCTTCGCGCGCGCCGGTCTTCCCGCGACGGAGCTCGTGCCGATGCTGCGTGCGCGGCTGGTCGCGATCAACGGGACGTCGGTCGATGCGTTGCGCTTCCCCTCGGATCGCGCCAGCGAGTTCGTCGAGCGTGAGGCCAACCTCACGTGGTCCGCGGAGCTCGGGCCCGGCAACACGATCGTGGCGGGTCACTGGTGGTCACGGCGGGGGCCGTCCGATCCCCAGGTGTCGGTCGAGAGCGAGTACGCCGAGACGCTCGGCCTGGAACTCGGCGACACGCTGACCTACGACATCGCGGGCGAGAGCGTCACGGCGCGCATCACCAGCCTGCGGGACGTGCGCTGGGACACTTTCAAGCCGAACTTCTTCGTCGTGTTCTCGCCCGGCGTGCTCGACGACGTGACCGGGACGCTGATCACGAGCGTGCACGTGCAGCCCGATCAGCGACCGGCGCTGGTCGATCTCGTGCGACAGTTCCCCGAGGTGACGATCATCGACATCGAGGCACTGCTCGCGCAGGTGCGCGACGTCATGAACAAGGCGAGTCTCGCGGTGCAGTACGTCTTCCTGTTCACGCTCGCGGCCGGACTCATGGTGCTGCTCGCCGCCGTGCAGGCGACGCGCGACGAGCGTCGCTACGAGAGCGCCATGTTGCGCACGCTCGGCGCCACGCGCGGCGTGGTGTTCCAGGGCGTCGCCGCGGAGTTCATCGTGCTGGGCGCGCTGGCGGGATTGCTCGCCGCGGCGGGCGCGGCCGCCGTGGGGTGGGTGCTCGCGCGACGCGTCTTCGACCTGGAGTATTCGCCCGATCCGTGGATCGCGGTGGTCGGCGTGGTGGGCGGCGCCGTGCTCGTCGGCGCGGCCGGGCTGCTCGCCGCCCGTTCGGTCGTGTCGCACCCGCCGATGCAGGC
>DASSJN010000150.1:0-3866 GCA_035691185.1 Steroidobacteraceae bacterium | reverse complement strand
GTTCATCTCCAAGGAACGCAACGAGCCGCCCGACATCGACGTCGACTTCGAGCATGAGCGGCGCGAGGAAGTCATCCAGTACGTCTACGAGAAATACGGGCGCCACCGTGCGGCGCTCGCGGCGACGGTGATCAGCTACCGACCACGCAGCGCGTTGCGCGACGTGGCCAAGGCGATGGGGCTCGACCCGCTGCAGGTCAACGCCCTCGCGCGCTCGATGCAGTGGTGGGACGGCAGCCACATCGACGAGGGTCGCGTGCGCGAAGCGGGGCTCGACCCCGACAGCCCGGTGCTGTCGAAGGTGCTCACGCTCGGGCGGCAGCTGCTCGGTTTCCCGCGGCACCTCTCGCAGCACGTCGGCGGCTTCGTGATCGCGCGCGACCTGCTCGAGGAACTCGTGCCGGTCGAGAACGCCGCCATGCCCGACCGCACGGTGATCCAGTGGGACAAGGACGACCTCGACGCGCTCGGCCTGCTCAAGGTCGACGTGCTCGGCCTCGGCATGCTCACGGCGATCCGCCGCGCCTTCGACCTCGTGCACGGTTTCCGCGGGCGGCGCTGGACACTGGCCGAAGTGCCCGCCGAAGACCCGGTGGTGTACGACATGATCGGCCATGCCGACACGGTGGGCGTGTTCCAGATCGAGTCGCGCGCGCAGATGGCGATGCTGCCGCGGCTCAGGCCGCGTTCCTACTACGACCTCGTGATCGAGGTCGCGATCATCCGCCCTGGCCCGATCCAGGGCGACATGGTGCATCCCTACCTGCGCCGCCGCGCGGGCCTCGAAGCCGTCACCTACCCGAGCGACGAGGTCGAGGGCGTGCTGAAGCGCACGCTCGGCGTGCCCATTTTCCAGGAGCAGGTCATGCAGCTCGCGATCGTCGCCGCGGGCTTCACGCCAGGAGAGGCCGACCAGCTGCGGCGCGCGATGGCTGCCTGGAAACGCAAGGGCGGGCTCGGCCACTTCGAGGAGCGCCTGATCCGCGGCATGCGCGAGCGGGGCTATGCGGAGGAGTTCGCCCGACGCATCTTCCAGCAGATCCTCGGTTTCGGTGAATACGGCTTCCCCGAGTCGCACGCCGCGAGCTTCGCGCTGCTGGTCTACGTCTCGGCCTGGCTCAAGCGACACGAGCCCGCGGCGTTCGCCGCGGCGCTGATCAACAGCCAACCGATGGGGTTCTACGCGCCGTCACAGCTCGTGCAGGACGCGCAGCGCCACGGCGTCCCGGTGCGACCGATCGACGTGCTCGCGAGCGACTGGGACTGCACGCTCGAGCGTGTCGACGCCGCCGCCGACGATCCACCAGCGCTGCGCCTCGGGCTGCGCCTGGTCAAGGGACTGCCACAGGACGCCGGCGAGCGGCTCGTGACGGCGCGGGCACGCCGCGGCGGACGGTTCGACAGCGTCCAGCAGATGGCCGAGCTGGCGCAGCTCGATCGGCGCGAGATGGGCTGTCTCGCGGCGGCGGGGGCGCTGGCCGGGCTTGGCGGCCACCGCCATCGGGCCGCGTGGCAGGTGGCGGGGTTCGAGACGCCCTTGCCCGTGCTGCCCGAGGTGCGCATCGCCGAGGGCATCCCGCTGCTGCGGGCGCCGCGCGAGGGCGAGGACATCGTCGCCGACTATTCCCACACCGGGCTCACGTTGCGTCGTCACCCGATCGCGCTGCTGCGCGAACAGCTCGCGGCGCGCGGCATGCTCGACTCCCGCACGCTGCGCGAATCGCGCGACGGCACGAACGTGCGCACGGCCGGTCTCGTGATCACGCGGCAGCGGCCGGGCAGCGCCGAAGGAGTCACGTTCGTCACGCTCGAGGACGAGTTCGGCTCGATCAACCTCATCGTCTGGCGCGACCTGGCCGAGCGCCAGCGCCAGGCGCTGGTCGGTTCGCGGCTGATGGGCGTGGCGGGGAAGCTGCAACTCGAAGGCGAGGTGATGCACGTCATTGCGCACCGCCTGCTGGATTTGAGCCCGCTGCTCGGCCGGTTGAAGGCCGAGTCGCGGGACTTCCACTGAGGAAGTGTCTAGTGTCCAGTGTTCAGCGGTTAGTCGCAGGCGCCGCCGGCGCGAATGCTCTCCGACTAGACACTAGACACCATCCGCTAGACACCGGATTTCAGACACTGGGCCGTTTCGGCCTGGGCCTCGGCTTGTCCCCGAGATCGTAATCGTCGAAGTCGCTGAGCAGTTCGGAAGTGCGCTTCTGCTCGAGCAGCCGCTCGAGCTTGCGCCAGGCCGGCTCGGCGCCCTTGGGTGCACCGCGCTTGCGCTTGTCCAGGTCCTGCATCAAACGGTCGACGTCGAGCGAATCGTCGCCACTGGCGACTTCTTCGCTGTCTTCGTCTTCGAACTCGTCCGCGGGCTCCGGCTTCTCGCTCATCGAAAAACCCAAGGCAAGGGCAAGCCGGAGTTTTTATACTTCGGTGACGCCCGTCCGGCAAGGACGGTAATCACGGTCGCCTCAGTGCAATAAGCTCGCCATCTTTCGACGATACTGGGCGACCAGCGGGTCCTGCTCGCCGAGCACGTCGAAAACCTGCAGCAGGCTGCGCCGGGCGGCTTCGTCGCCGTAAGCCCTGTCGCGCCGCATCAATTCGAGCCACTCCGCCAATGCGGTCGCATAGTCGCCTGCCACCGCGTAATGCGCGGCCAGGGCGTGCCGCGCGGCCGGGTTGGCGGGGTCCGTCTCGAGCGCCTCGCGCAACGCCACCACGTTGGGGTTCGCGTTCGCCAGTTGCACGAACTCGAGCCTGGCGCGCAATGATCTGAGCGCCGGGTGCCCGGCATTGGCGGCGGCGACTTCCTCGACTGCTGCCGCGGCACCATCGGCGTCACGTTGGGCCAGCAGGCGCTCGGCGCGCGCTTCGGGAAGTTCGTTGCCGCGCACCTCGGGGGCAGGCGAGGCGGGCGCGACCTCATCGGGGTCGGCGGCGGCGGACGCCACGTGCCGGTCCAGCATTGCCTTGATTGCCGACTCGGGCTGCACTCCCGTGAACTGGTCGACCACTTCCCCGCGGTGGATCAGCATCACGGTCGGGATGCTGCGGATCTGGAAATGCGTGGCGAGCCGCTGCTCCTCGTCGGTGTTGACCTTCGCGAGGATGAATCGTCCGGCGTAGTCGTCCGCGATGCGGTCCAGCATCGGCGTGAGGCTCTGGCAGGGCCCGCACCAGGGGGCCCAGAAGTCGACCAGCACCGGCACCTCGTTCGAGGCCCCGACGACGTCGGTCATGAAATTGGCGGCAGTGGCGACGATCTTCCTGGCGAGCGCGGACACGGTGAAATCTCCTTCGAGGGACGGTGATTTTTTGGAAAGCCGGCGCGGTGTGCAAGTGTCTCGCCCGGTAGTCCACGGCGAGGCCGACCATCAGCGGCGCGGGCCCGCGGGCGCGGCGTGTTTTGGCTAGAATCGCCCATTCACTCTTCCAGGCGTACGTCTCCATGACTGGACCTGCTGGCGAGGCGCCGTCGTCGCGCTTCCTGTTCGCTGATCCCCAGGATTTCCTCACTCCGGTTGGCCGGGCCATCAACGAGAACTTCCTCGGCGACGAGGAGGCGATCGTCCGTACGCTTGCCGACGTCGCGCGTCTGCCGCCGGCCGAGAGCGAAGCCGTGCAGGCCGTCGCCAGGAGGCTGGTCGAGGGCGTGCGCAAGGCGCCCAGGTCGAAGTCGGGCCTCGACGCGTTCCTGCGCCAGTACGACCTTTCGTCGCAGGAAGGCGTGATCCTGATGTGCCTGGCGGAGGCGCTGCTGCGCATCCCCGACGACGAGACGGCCGATCGCCTGATTGCCGACAAGCTGCGCGCGGGCGACTGGGCCAGCCACCTGGGTGACAGCCAGTCGTTGTTCGTCAACGCCTCGACCTGGG
>DASSJN010000149.1:0-2341 GCA_035691185.1 Steroidobacteraceae bacterium | reverse complement strand
ATCGCGTACATGAAGCAGCAGGTGAAGTCGCTCGGCTTCGGCATCGACTGGAGGCGCGAGGTCACGACCTGCAGGCCCGACTACTATCGCTGGAACCAGTGGCTGTTCCTGCGCATGCTCGAGAAGGGGATCGCCTACCGCACGACCGGCATCGTCAACTGGGATCCCGTCGACCAGACCGTGCTCGCGAACGAGCAGGTGATCGACGGCCGGGGCTGGCGCACCGGCGCGCTGGTCGAGAAGCGCGTGATCCCGATGTATTACCTCGCGATCACGCGTTACGCCGACGATCTGCTCGGCGCGCTGCAGGGCCTGCCCGGCTGGCCGGAGCGCGTGAAGCTGATGCAGGAGAACTGGATCGGGCGCTCGGAGGGCCTCGAGATCGAGTTCGAGGTCGAGGGTACTGCGCAGCCACTGTCGATATACACGACGAGGCCCGACACGCTGTGCGGCGTGACCTATATGGCGGTGGCGGCCGAGCACCCGCTCGCGCAGCGGGCGGCCCAGCGCAACCCGGACCTGCAGGCGTTCATCGCCGAGTGCCAGCGCACCGGCGTGACCGAGGCCGCGCTCGAAACCATGGAAAAGCGCGGCATGCCGCTCGGCATCAACGCGATCCACCCGATCACCGGCGAGCTCATACCGATCTGGACCGCCAATTTCGTGCTGATGGGGTACGGCACCGGCGCCGTGATGGCAGTGCCGGCGCACGACCAGCGCGACTACGAGTTCGCACGACGCTATGGCCTGCGCATCCACCAGGTCATCCGTCCGGCCGACGGTTCGCTCGCCAACATCGACGACAAGGCGTACCTCGAGCACGGCTTCCTGATCAACTCCGGCCAGTTCGACGGCCTCAGCTTCGACGAGGCCTTCGACGCGTACGCGAAGCTGTTCGAGGCGCAGGGCAGAGGCAGGCGCCGCGTGAACTTCCGCCTGCGTGACTGGGGCATCTCGCGCCAGCGCTACTGGGGCTGCCCGATTCCGCTGATCCACTGCGCCGACTGCGGCGTGCAACCGGTCCCCGACGACCAGTTGCCCGTCGTGCTGCCGGAGGATCTCGTACCGGACGGCAGCGGCAACCCGCTCAACCGGAACGCCAAGTTCCTCGAGTGCCGGTGTCCGAAGTGCGGCAAGCCTGCGCGCCGCGAGACGGACACGATGGACGTCTTCGTCGACTCGAGCTGGTATTACTTCCGCTACGCCAGCGCGAACAACGATCGGGCGATGGTCGACGAGCGCGCGCAGTACTGGATGCCGGTCGACCAGTACATCGGCGGCATCGAGCACGCGATCCTGCACCTGCTCTACTCGCGATTCTGGACGCGCGTGATGCGCGACCTGGGACTCACGGAGGTCGAAGAGCCGTTCGCGAACCTGCTGACGCAGGGCATGGTGCTCAACGAGATCTACTTCCGGAAGCCGGCGGAAGGGCGCATCCAGTACTTCAACCCGTCCGACGTCGACGTGCAGCTCGACGGGAAGGGTGCCCGTGTGGGCGCACTGCTGCGCGGCGACGGCCTTCCGGTCGAGAGCGGCGGCATCGGCACGATGTCCAAGTCGAAGAACAACGGCGTCGACCCGACCGCGCTCGTGCAGCAGTACGGTGCGGACACCGCACGGCTGTTCATGATGTTCGCGGCGCCGCCGGAGCAGACACTCGAGTGGAGTGATGAAGGCGTCGAGGGCGCGTTCCGGTTCATGAAGCGTCTGTGGAAGGCGGTGTACACCCACGTGCAGGGTGGCGCACCCTCGGGGCCGCTCGACAAACACGCGCTGTCCCCCATCCAGCGCGACGTCCGCCGTCAGGTGCACGAGACCCTGGCCAAGATCACCAACGACATCGGCCGACGGCGCACGTTCAACACCGCGATCGCCGCGGTCATGGAACTCATGAACGCGCTGGCGAAGTTCGACGACCGCACCGCGCAGGGCCGCGCCGTGATGCAGGAGGCGCTCGAGACCGTGGTGCTGGGGCTGTCGCCCGTGGTGCCGCACGCCTGTCACGCCCTCTGGAAGGAACTCGGTCACGAACGCGCCGTCGTCGACGAGCGCTGGCCCGACGTCGACTCCGAAGCGCTCGTGCGCGACGCGATCGAGGTCGTCGTGCAGGTCAACGGCAAGTTGCGCGGACGGGTCACGGTGCCCGCGAGCGCCGACGAAGCGCAGGTTCGCGAAGCCGCGCTCGCCGACGAGGCGGTGCAGAAGTACGTGGACGGCAAGCCGCTCAAGAAATTCGTCTACGTGCGCGGCAAGCTCGCGAACGTCGTGGTGTAGGCGTGCGACGCCAAGCGCTGGCAATGCTAACGGTGTCCTCGGCCCCCGGAAGGCAGCGTCGGCT
>DASSJN010000148.1:0-56089 GCA_035691185.1 Steroidobacteraceae bacterium | reverse complement strand
GGATCGTCTGCGACCAGCGCATACAGTTCCTCCAAGGGCCTCGTGCGTACATTCACGAAGTCGGCCGCCATCGAATGCGGAAACCTGCGGTACGGCATCCGTGTGAATTCCGTGCATCCGGGGATGATCCGTACCCCGATGATCGAAGAGTTCTTCAATCGCTACGTGGAGATGGGTCTTTTCGGCACCGTGCACGAGGCGGAACAGGCAATCGTAGCGGCCCATCCCATCGGCTATGTCGGCGAACCGAAGGATGTGGCCCACGCGGTTGCCTATCTGGTTTCCGACGAGAGCCGCTTCATGACGGGGGCGGAATTGGTGCTCGACGGCGGCTATACCGCGCAATGACGCGCTGGGCAGGAAATTGCACATGAACGAACTGAGGCAACGGGAACTCGGCCTGGTTGGAAAAGTGGCGATGGTGACGGGTGCGGCGCGGCACGACGGCATCGGGGCGGCTTGCGCACAGGCGCTGGCCGGTGCCGGGGCCAAGGTCGTCGTCACCGATGTCATGGACGAGCAGGGACGACAGGTCGCGGACAGCATCGTTGCGGCGGGCGGCTCGGCGGTCTACAGGCATCTGGACGTGCGATCCGAATCCGCATGGACGAGGGCCATTGCCGATTGTGTGCACGAACTGGGCGGATTCGACGTCCTGGTCAATAACGCAGGCACCACGGGCAACGGCCTCATCGAGGATCTCTCCCTCGCGGAGTGGAAGAGGGTGCGGAGCATCAACCTGGACGCCGTCTTTCTGGGGACCAAGCAGGGAATGCTCGCCATGAGGCCGGGCGGGGTCGCCGGCAAGGGCGGATCCATCATCAACATGGGCTCGGTCACTTCGCTGGTGGGCGTCGCCAGTTCCTCCTCCTACGTCGGTTGCAAGGGAGGCGTCCGGCTCCTGACCAAGTGCGCCGCCATCGAGTGCGGTCGGCTGGAATACGGCATCCGCGTCAACACCATGGTGCCCGGCTTCATCGAAACCGGGCTGCTGAAGGACGGCTGCCAGAACATGGTCGACCAGGGACTGTTCCAGAACGTGGAGGAGATCCGGGAGTTGTTCAGATCAGGCCATCCCATCGGCCGGATCGGCCGGCCGATGGAAATCGGCATGGGCGTCTGCTTCCTCGCCTCCGACGCCAGTTCGTTCATCACCGGGGCCGACCTGGTCGTCGATGGAGGCTACACGGCCCAGTAGGCGTTCATCGCGTCGGGTTCAGGCCGATGCTGCTGCGGCATGCCGGCCGGCAATGAAGCCGAAGGTCATGCCCGGTCCCAGGGTTCCGCCCGCCCCGCCATAGACATTCGCCAGGACGGCGGCCATGGCGTTGCCGGCCGCGTAGAGTCCCGGGATCGGTTCGTTGTTCCAGTCGAGCACCTGGGCGTTGCCATTGGTTTTCGGGCCGCCGCCGGTGCCCAGCGCGCCTGCTTCCATCTTCACGGCGTAGAACGGCGCCTGATCCAGCACGCCGAGCGTGCAGTGAGGCGGCTTGAAGGACTTATCGCCCCACCAGTTGTCGTAGGTGTTGTCTCCGCGATTGAAGTCGTCGTCGTGGCCCCTGCGGACCATGTCGTTGAAACGCTCCACGGTCGCCTCGAGACCCTTCGGATCGATTCCCGCGATGACGGCAAGTTCTTCCAGAGAATTGGCTTTCATTACGTACGACGGGTCTGGCTTCCCCCGCCTGGCGTTGAAGAGGGGGTACTTGTCGCGGTAGCGCTGGTCGATGATCAACCAGTAAGGGAGGTTGGAGTAGGTATGCGTGCCGGCATCGAATGCGTGCAGGGCCATGCCCATCGCGTTGTAGTTCGCCGCCTCGTTCACGAAGCGCTTGCCCGCACGGTTCACCAGGATCGCGCCGGGACGCGCACGCTCGTCCGAACCCAACAGGTAATTCGGCTTGGCACTGCGGTGTTCCACCTTCTTTTCCAGAACGGACTGCATCCACCAGGCGTTCTGCATGTTGCCGAGTTTCGCGCCGGCTTCGATGGCCATCAGCAAACCGTCGCCGTCGTTTTCCGGAACGCTGACCGGCCCGGTGAGCGGTCCACGCAGGAAGGTGTCGACCAACTCCTTGTTCCATTCGAAGCCGCCGGTGGCGATGACCACGCCTTTGCGGGCGCGAACGCGGATTTCACCGTCACTGCCCTCGGCGACGACGCCGATCACGCGACTGCCGTCCTTGATGAGGTGGCGAGCGCGTTTCTCAAACTTGATGGGAATCTTGCGATCCAGGATGGCTTTGTATAACGCGCCGATCAGGGCCTGGCCCAGGCCACGATAGTCGTGCGCCCTGCGATACGCGAGCGTTTCAGCGTCCAGGGCGCGGTTGACTGCTTCCATCAGGCTGCCACGCACCTCGTATTCCATCTTGGTGGGATTGACGCGCGTCGCCAGGCTGCCGAGCTGCTCGAACGAAAACGCCTCGTTGTCCAGCGAGCGACCGCCGTCGGCCTTGGCGCCCGGCGCGTAGGGTTGGTAATCCGGGAAACCGGTATAGGCGAACAGGCGAACCGGCGTCTTGTCCGCGAAGTAACGGACCATTTCGGGGCCGCTTTCAATGAAGGCGGCCAGCGTTTCGGGATCGAGCATGCCCGGTGCCAGGCTGTCGAGATAGGCGACGATGTCTTCTTCGGAATCCGCAATGCCCGCTTCGATCTGGTGGTGATTGTTCGGAACCCACAGCATTCCGCCCGACATGGCGGTCGTACCGCCGACCATCCCGGACTTTTCGAGCACCACGACGTCTCCGGCCCCGAAGTCGTGCGCGGAAATGGCGGCCGTCAGCCCGGCGCCCCCGGAGCCGAGTACGACGACGTCGCATTCCATATCCCATTCGACACGAGCACTCATATTCCCTCCAGGACGGAGCAGCTGCCGCGGTGCGCGATGACGCCGGGCTCGTGCGTGCGCAGCTCCCGCCAACGATTCAACGATTGATGAACCCTGCGTCGACGGGCAACGTGATTCCGGTGACGTAGGACGAAAGGTCCGAAGCGAGCCACAGGCTGGCCTGGGCCACTTCCACGGGCTTGCCGAAGCGATTGAACAGCGTGAACACGGGGGCCACGTCTTCGTCCGGGGCGCCCAGCCGGTCGACGGCGGCCCGCAGCATCGGCGTCTCGATGGCCCCGGGTGCCACGGCATTGACCCGGATCAGGTGCGGAGCGCAATCCAGCGCCGCAGTCTTGGTCAGTCCGACGACGCCGTGCTTGGCCGCCACGTAGGCACTGTTTTTCGGCTGAGGCCGGAACGCACTGCAGGAGGCGATATTGACGATCGAGCCCTTGATGTTCTGGCGCATCATCTGGGCCGTCTCGTACTTCATGCACAGTGCGACGCCTTTCAGATCGACCGCGATCACCTTGTCGAATTCGGCTTCGTCCAGTTCCCAGATGACGTGAGTATCCGGCGAAACGGCTGCATTGTTCACGGCGACGTGCAGCGCGCCATATTCGGCGACAGCCTTCTCGACCATCGACTTCACGTCGTCCGCTTTCGACACATCGGCCCGGTGGAAGCGGGCCTCGCCGCCATTCCTGCGAATGTCCGCGACCACCGATTCACCCAGGTCGCGATCGACGTCCGCGGCGATCACGCTGGCGCCCGCTTCGGCGAACAACCGGGCCGTGGCGGCCCCCATCCCCATGGCGGCTCCGGTGACGATGGCGACCTTGCCTTTCAAGCTTGGCAAATCCATGTTCTACGCTCTCCCCTCTGATGGACTCGGCGCGCCAGGCGGCTGTTGCGTCCGCCTGGCGGCGCCGATCATCCCTGCCGGAAATCGATGTGCGTCTTGCCCTTCTGCAGTTGCAGCCGGCTGATGTCCCGGTCCCTGCTCAGTTCCTTGAGCAGCAGCGTCAACGGCTCCTTGCCGGTGTAGTACGACTTCGGGGGCTGGATCTTCTTGGTCTCCGTGTCGCCCCGCATGATGTGGAACAGCCAGAAGTCGTCGTCGGACGCGTTCGTCATGCCGTAGCCCGCCCGCAGCTTCGCGACCGAACCTTCTTCCGCCGCGACCGCCTGTCTCCTTTCGTAGCGTTCCTTCAGCTTCTTCGCATTCGGGTGGCTGAGGAACCGGTCCTTGACTTCCGGCTTCATCCAGGGAACACCTGCGTCCTCCCATCCCCAGACGCCGAGCGCCGTCTCGATCATGGAGTCGAGAACTTCCTTGTAGCGCTCGCCGGTCGCGACGTTCACGGCGGCCTGCGAAACGACGAACTGCGACGCCGGCGTGATCATGATCGGATGGCCGAGGTCCTCGATGATTCGGACGACTTCCTCCAGCACCTCGTCCAGCTTGTGGCCGATCTTCAGCTGGTCCAGCTGGTGCCGCAGGTTTGAGATGACGCCGCCCGGGATCTGGTGGGAATAGACGCCGTGGTCGTATTCGAGCGGCACGCCGACCGGCAGGCCCTCGATCTTTGCGATGCGGTTCAGCTTCTCCTCGACGACCCTGAGCGCATCGGCATTCTTGATGTTGTGCTCGATGCCCAGCGTCTTCGCATTGTGCATGGCGTTGAAGATCGAGATGTGCGAGGAGCCCGAGGCCAGCGGTGGAACGCAGGTGTGGACACCCTCGACGCCCATCTTCATGGCTTCCACCACCACCAGGCCCTGGTAGGTACTCATGCCGTGCGTGTGCAGGTCGATCGGCGTGCCTTTCGCCTCCTTCTGCATCGCCGGCAGCAGCGTGCGGATCCGGTCGAGCGACAGCAGTCCGCCCGCATCCTTGAGCCAGAGAGCTTCTGGCTTGTACTCCTCGACGATGCGCCTGGTCAGGTTCGCGTAGTACTCGTCCGTCGTGCGGGGCGAGGGGTAGTAGCAGATGCAGGGCTGAAACTCGAGTCCCAGTTCCCGGATCATGGGGACGACCCACGGGAAATAACGGTCGAGTTCGTTGCGGGTGTTCGCCATGTAGAACGCGCGCTGGCACCCGGTGGACTCCGCCGTCTTCCGGTAGTACTCGCGGATGATCGCACGCGGATCACTCTCGCCCAGCAGGTCGAGGCAATCCATGACCACCTGGCTCTTCCTGGTCTTGGTGATCTTGCGCTTGAACAGGCGGGCGATCTCCCAGGGATTTTCATGGAAGAATCGCACCTGCATCTTGGCGTTCATCGCGTTGACCGGCAGCTCGATGTAGCTGTAGCCGGCCTCGTCGAGATCCGACGAGATCGCATCCATCGCGCCGTACTGCATGCGCATGGCCCAGATGCTCTGGGCCCCGTCACGCATCGTCGTGTCGTAGAACGCTACTTTTCTGTCACCCATGATCTTGGCCTCGCCTTAAAGACTGTTGGCAATTTCCCGCAACTTGTTCTTGGCGACCTTGTTCAGCACCGCGCGCGGAAAGTCATCCACGATGCGGACGAGTCGCGGAACCTTGAAGTGGGACAGGTGTTCCCGACACTGGTCGAGAACGAGTTTTTCGAGCGCACCGTGATCCATCTCCGTTCGCGGGATGACGAAAGCCACCGGGACTTCCTGCAGCTTCTGGTCCTGCTTGGCGACCACGGCGACTTCCTTGACCTGCGGCAGCTGCAGGATGGTCTTCTCGACCTCGTCGACACCGACGTTCTCGCCGCCCACCTTGATCATGTCCTTCAACCGGTGGAGGAAATAGATGTAACCGTTTTCGCCGACCCTGACCAGATCGCCGGTCCTGTACCAGCCGTCCACGAAGGCTGATTCCGTGGCCTTGGGGTCGTTGTAGTACTCCAGGAACATCTGGATGCCGCGTGTTCCCTTGACCCACAGTTCCCCGGACTCGCCGGAACCGCACACGGCCCCCGTCTCGGGATCCACGACCTGGCACTGATACCCCGGCACCGTCTTGCCGAGGACGCCTTCCGGGTGGTCACGGTGCACGTTGGAGCAGATGGCGTGCGTGACGGTTTCGCTCGACCCGTAGATCGAGTGAAAGCGAGCCCGCCAGACGGCGTTCAGCTTGGGGAATTCGCCGATGCCGAGGTACTTCAAGCGGTGGTTGTCGGGCACCTGGTCTCCCACCGAGTACAGGATCAGCGGCATCATCGAGTGGTGCGTAACGCCATACTTCGTTACGACCGACCAATACCGGCTGACGCTGACCTTGGGCAGGAGCACCATCGAACCGCCGACGCCCAGCACGATCGCGGTGGCCCACATCTGTGCATTGACGTGGAAGAGCGGCATGTAGGTGAGGAACATGTCCTGCGCGGTGAAGCACGTATTCACCGGCCCGATCGTCGCCGCCCACAGCAGGTTGCCGTGGGAATGCAGCACCGCCTTGCCCATTCCGGTGGTGCCGGAGGTGAACACGACACCGACCGGGGTCAGCGCGTTGCAATCCGCCGGCTTGACGGCATCCGGTGCCGCGAAAAGTGACTCGAACGGCTGGTAGTTCGCATCGGCTTCACCGACTCCGCTACCGTCATGGTTCGCAGCCGTGATGGCAAGCCACTCGAACTGGTCCTTGAACGGAAGCAGCAGCTCGCTGAACTTGGGCTGGGTGATCAGGCCGTCGGGCCTGGTCAGCTTGATGTAGTAGTCGAGCTCGGTGGCGGTTGCGCCTGCGTTCGTGGTGATGGCTATGGCCCCGATCAAGGCGCAGGCATACCAGGCAATCAGCATCTCCGGGCAGTTCTCGCAGTGCACCATCACCTTGTTGCCGGACCGGATGCCGCGCTGCTGCAGACCGCCGGCTACGCAATGGATGTCGTCCCAGAATCGGCGGTACGTCCAGACGTCCGGATCGCCCTCGTAGGGATGCCAGTGGAAGAAGACCTTGTCAGGATGCTTGTCCACCCATTGCTTGAGTAGCGTCCTGATGTTCTCGCCGCGGTACTGAAACTGGCAGGCAATTTCAGCAGGGTCGGTCAAGTGCATGTCAGTCTCCAATCGTGCAGCGGCGCAGCCCGGAGGGTCGACCGCTGGTCATCGATCAAACCACGGCGGCCGTCGTCGACGAGCTTCAGGTCCGGCGGCGTTTCGCGGCGGCCTCCAGGCCCCGGAACATCGTCTGGTAGAGGCCGAGCAGAAACGCCCTTGCTTTTTCAGCGCGTCCTTCCCGGGCCACGAACTCCGAATGGTAGGTCATGCGACACGCATCCGGGCCCAGAGCAGTCAGCCGACCAGTGGCCTGATACTCCAGCAAGCCGGCCGGGAGATGGCCGACGATCGATAGCTTCCACGTGTGGCTCCCGGGATCCAGGAGGTCCAGCCGCTCGCTGATTGCGTGCGAGAAACCCACGTTGTAAATGTGGCGGATCTGGCCAACGCCTTCTCCCTCCAGCTCGATCCGTTCGATGCCCGCCGCCTGGTCCGCGGGCCACCAGGCCCGGATGTCGGCAAAGTCTTCGAGGAACGGCCAGACCCGTTCCAGCGGCGCCTGGATGTCGTGATGGACATCGATGGTGAGCATGGTTTGTGTCTCCTCAGTCACTCGACTGCGGCTCCGCGGTCATCAGGTGGCGACCGGCGACGCGCCCGAAATAGGAGCCGGGCCCTAGGCTCATGCCACTGGCGTAGCTCATTCCGGACCTGGGGATGTGCGCGACACAGGCACCGGCTGCGTAGAGGCCTGCGATCGGATGGCCGCTCGTGCCGAGAACCTGGGCGTCGGCGTTGACTTTCAAGCCTCCGAGCGTCATGAACAGGTAGATCGAGCGATTGAACGAGATGTCGAAGGCCGCGTAAGGTCCCTGGTCCAGCGGCTCGAGCCAGTCGGGGTGCTTCATGAAGTCGGGGTCGTGGCCGGCGCGAGCCGCCGTGTTGTAGCGCTCGACGGTGCTCACCAGCGCGCCTGCGGGCAGATGCAGGCCGGCTTCCAGCTCCGCCACGGTTTCGTAACCATCGATCAGTTCGTGCCGGGCGGACGTGATTTCGGGGTAGGCAAAGATGGCTTCGTTGACTATGAGGAAGGCCCGCTGGCCCGGCTGCTCGCTGACCTGGTGCGCCGTACGGCCGTGGTAGCTGTCTTCGGCCACGAATCGCCGACCCAGCGAATTGACGATGATGCCCTTGATCAGCTGCGCGGGGGGATAGATCGACGCAGTGGCGATGAAGCCATCCATCGCATCGAGCTGCGCGCCTGCCAGTCGGCCAGCGACGATGCCCGAGCCGTCGGTGTACGGCGTACCCAGCGGTTCGGCCGTATCGCTGAGTTTCGTCAGGTACCGACCGACCATTTCCTTGTTCATGGCGAAGCCGCCTGTGGCCAGCACTACGCCGCGACGAGCCAGCAAGCGAACGCTACGGCCGAGGTGCCGGGCCTCGACTCCGCGCACCCGGCCGGTCGCGTCGACGATCAGCGCCGTCAGGCGGGAATCGTATCTTGCCCGCACGCCTTCCGACGTACACCGGGCGAGCAATGGCGTCATGGCGGCAAGGCCGGTGTTTTCGCCCGCTCCGGCAACCCGATGGCCGCGGGGCACAGCGGTCGCCAGCTCGTTGTACGGCCAGACTTTCTCGTTGCCCGTACTCATCAAACCTTCGGTCGTGAGCAGAAAGACGGCCTTGCCTTTGTAGCAGCTGCGCTCGAAGGGCACGCCCTGGGCCTCGAGCCAGTCGAAGTGGCGCACGTTGTCGTCGCAGTACCGGCGGATCAGGTCCGCCCGCTCGGTGCCCATGCTGGCGCACATGAAGCGGTACATGTTCTGAGCGGTGTCCTGGTAGCCGCAGGCGCTCTGCACCGCCGTGCCGCCGCCCAGGTAGAACAGGCCGGAGGACAGGGCGCTGGCGCCACCGCCCGCTCCGGCGCGCTCGACGACGAGCACGTCACCGCCCGCCCGGCGCGCTTCGAGCGCCGCGCAAGCGCCGGCAATGCCGTAGCCGACGACGACCGCATCGGCCTCGTCGTCAAAGGCCGACGTTTCTTCGAATCGCGCAAGGGTCAGATCGGACATCGTTGAATCCACTCCGAGCCCCGGGGAAGCCTCGTACGGGGTAATCAATCCCTAGCCCGGCGCCAGACCAATGTCGCCCTGGGCGTGCAGGGTGGTCAACTCACGGTAAGCGATGCGCCAGCCTGCGGGCGTTCTCACCAGCCGGTCACGGTATTCGCCCCAGACGGTCAGCAGCCGGTCCGAGTAGTCGCCGAGCCCGACGTGAATGGCTTGCAGGTAGCAGCTCGAGGTCGCCTCGTCACCCTGTATGTCGATCCGCACATTGCCCAGCAGGTGTTGCGTATTACCGCACCGATCCAACACGCCCGACACCAGGTCGATGATGCTCTCGACGCCCTTGCATTCGGCCATCCCGACATAGTGCGCCGTGGCTTCTGGCGTGAAGACTTCGGTCAGGCGGGCATATCGTTTCGTGTCCAGCAACCGGGCGTAGAGAAACAGAACCGCTTCGATTTCACGGCGATCGTCCTGCGTGTCGCTCATCCCGTGACTCCCGAGACAGTCGAGTACACCCTCGAAAACCTACTGCGCCGTCAAGCCACCGTCCACGACCAGTTCCGTGCCGGTGACGTAGCTGGATTCGTCGGACGCGAGGAACAGTACGCACTGGGCGACCTCGTCAGGTCGACCCATGCGGCCCACCGGTATGCTCTTGTTGATGTTTGTGTAACCGTCGGGGTTGTCGCGCATGGCGACTTCCTGGATCTTCGTCCAGATCACCCCGGGGTGCACCGAATTGCAGCGGATCTTCTCGAGTGCGTGCTCCATCGCCACGGTCTTGGAAAACAGGCGAATCCCGCCCTTGCTGGCCGCGTAGGCGCCGGTGAAGGGAATACCGACCAGCCCGGCAACCGACGAAATGTTGACGATGGACCCGCCTCCCGCGGCTTGCATGGCGGGCAGGGCGTAATGGGTCCCGAGGAACACGCTGGTCATGTTGACCTTCATCTGCAGCTCGTATTCCTCGAGAGTCATCGAGGCGACCGGCCGGAGCACCGCGATGCCGGCATTGTTGACGAGAACGTCCAGCCGCCCGAACGTGGCGGTGCACCGGCCGATGGTCGACTTCCAGTCGTCCTCGGAGGTGACATCCTGTCGCCAGCCGACCGCGGTTCCGCCAGCGGCCTCGATTGCCGCCACGCAGTCGGCGATGCCTGCTTCGTCGACGTCCGTGACCACCACCTTGCCTCCCTCCTGCGCCAGCAGTTGGGCAATGGCCCGGCCCAGCCCTGGATTGGAGGCCGCACCCGTCACCAGAGCGACTTTGTCCTTGAACCGCGCCATGTCTATTCTCCTACGGCTGGTGGCAGTCCGGCGTTGCGACGGGCGAGTGCGCCTTTCAAAAACAGTCTTTTCTGTTTGTATTACTCTGACGCAAATTTGCGTCGGTGGCAAATGCTCGCCGGACGCGCCATGATGGGTCCGAGCCGTGTCTCATTCGGGGGGCATCCAGTGACCAGGTCGGAACAGGTCGTGTTGATTCGCAGGCCCGACGGTGCGTTGCGGCCGGACAACTTTCGCCACGAGGAAGTCGACTTGCCTCCCATCGGACAGGGCCAGTTCCTGGTCCGTAACGAGTATTTCTCGCTGGACGCAGGCTTCCGCAAGTGGATGAGCGCGGGCACGTCGGACAACTACCTTCAGGAAATGCCTCTCGGCAAGGCGGTGCAAAGCATCGTGCTCGGCCAGGTGGTCGAGTCCCTGAACCCGCAGTATGCGACGGGTGCCTGGATCATGGGACGCGCCGGGTGGGAGCGCTACAGCATCGTCGACGGCAGTGACCTGATGACGATCCTGGACGTGGATGCGTCCCTGCCCATTTACGAATACCTCGCCGCGCTCGGCACCGCCGGCCTGACGGCGTATTTCGGCCTGTTGAAGGTCGGGCTGCCGAAACGCGGAGATGTCCTGCTGGTGAGCGCAGCCGGCGGGGGCGTGGGCAGCCTGGTGGGCCAGCTGGGCAAGCTGATGGGCTGCACCACCATCGGAATCAGCAGCACGGAGGAGAAATGCCGATGGCTCGTGGATGACCTGCATTACGACCACGCCATCAACTACCGGCTCGAGGCACCCGTGGCACGGCAGATACACGAGCTGGCACCCGAAGGGGTAGACATCGTCTTCGACAACGTCGGCGGTGACCTGCTGGATCAGGCGCTGGAGTGTATCGCGATGAATGCCCGCGTCGTGCTTTGTGGCGCCGTCTCCCAGTACGAGAGAACCGGGACGCATGCGGGCATCACCCACCTGTGGGAACTGGTCACCAAGCGAGCACGAGCCGAAGGGTTCATGTTTTCCGATTACGTCGACGAGTTTCCCGAGGCCATCGGCAAGCTGTCGCACTGGATCAAGGAAGGAACGTTGCGCAGCCCGGTCGAAATCACCGGCGGTATCGAGAACACGGCCGACGCCTTTTGCAGGATGCTGGCGGGGAAGACGCGGGGAAAATGCCTCGTGAAGGTCTGAGGGCAGGCCGGAACCAGCCGATCCTACGCCTTGGGTTGCAGTTCCAATCTCCGGGCCCGGCGATACAGGCTTTCCACACTGTCCGCCAGCGACGCCAGAACGCGTTTTGAGCGCAGATTCTTTCTCGATCTCATGTGGCTGAGGTTCATGCCGGTCAGCAGAAAGGTTGCGACGTCGTGAGCGGTCTCGATCTCCTCTCGGCGTTCCCAGCGCGGAAACAGCCCCTTGACGAGTTCCAGAAAGGCCTCCTCGAATTCCTTCTCCAGCGGTTCGAGTGCGCGTTTGAGTTCCGGATCTGTCCGCGAAGCCATCAGGATCTCCTGATAGGCAGTCGACGAGGAGAGCGTCACGAACTTCCAGACCATTTGGACGACCGTTTCGATCTGTTCTCTGGCGGTCAACTTGGAGTTGATGTCGTATTCCTGAACCAGGGCTCTGTACTCCTGTAACCGGCGTTCGTGCAGGAACTTGATGGTGGCCGTCAGAACATCCGAGCGGGACGGGAAGTGGTGCGTCATGGCCCCACGGGACACCGCAGCGTGGTCCGCGATCAACGACGTGGTCGTCTGGGCGTAACCGTGATTGATGATGCAATGAATGGCCGCGTCCAGTATCGCCTGGCGGGTCATGGCGCTCTTCTTGGCTTGCCAGCCGGCCTTCTGTCGCTCGCTGCGCGGAACCCTGTTTGGTTTGTTCTTCAGCATGTCATGCGCACCTGTCGTCAGCCGATGAATGATCCGGGCTGCTCCTGGCCGCGGCCAGCGAGCATCCACAGGCATGTCCCGGGATCGGATTGATTAATTTTGTTCAGTCTACTATATTCGCCCAAATAAAAAAACAGAGCTGTTGGTTTCTCATGCCCCGGCACGCACCATGATCGAGACACGCAAGATCTTCTGCAAGTTTCTGCCACAGGGCCAGGATCGGCCGTCTCATGGCGCCGGGTGGATCGCGCGAAGGGTTGTTACCCTGACGACGCGCGGATTTTTTTGCAGATTGAGTCGGAGTGACACATGACCGAAGCGTGGATCATCGATGCCTGCCGCACGCCGCGAGGCATCGGCAAGTACGGAAAGGGCGCGCTGTGCGACATTCATCCCCACCATCTGGGCGCCACCGTGCTGAAGGCGCTGGCGGAGCGCAACGACCTGAATACCGCCGAAGTCGACGACATCGTCTGGGGGTGCAGTTCCCAGCGTGGTCAGAATGGAGGGTGCCTGGGCCGCATGTCGGCGCTGGACGCCGGCTACGACGTCCGGGCCAGTGCCGTCACGCTGGACCGGTTCTGCGGCTCCGGAATAACGTCGGTCAACATGGCAGCCTGCTCCATCATGGCCGGTCAGGAAGACCTCGTCATCGCCGGCGGATGCGAGATGATGTCCAGCTACGGCCGTCTGGGAAACAACCTCGAAGCGCTCATGGACAATGGCAACCTGCGCCTGCGTGAATCGCATCCGCAGTCGCATCAGGGCGTCTGCGCCGATGCGATCGCCACGCTGGAGGGAATAGACCGTCACGCGGTCGATGAACTGGCGATGCGCAGCCAGGTCAACGCGGCGAATGCCATGAACAACGGATACTTCGACAGGAGCCTGATTCCCGTGTATCGCGATGACGGCTCGCTCGCACTCGACCGGGACGAGTATCCCCGCCCTGGCACCACGCTCGAAGCGCTGTCGCAGTTGAAGCCGGCCTTCGCGGCGCTGGTCAACAGTCCCCTGAACGAGGACGGGCTGACCTACGGGGACCTGATCCGCAAGGTGTACCCCTCGATGGAGATCAACCACGTCCACCACGCCGGAAATTCCTCAGGCGTGGTCGATGGCGCGGCGGCGATTCTGCTCGCTTCGCCGGCCTATGCTCGAAGGCAGGGCTGGAGGCCCCGCGCAAAGGTCGTTGCAATGGCCAATGCCGGCGATTCACCCACGCTGATGCTGAACGCACCCGTGCCGGCCGCACGGAAGGTGCTGGAGAAGGCCGGCATGAGCCGCGACGACATCGACCTGTGGGAGATCAACGAGGCCTTTGCCGTCGTTGCCGAAAAATTCATCCGCGGCATGGAACTGGATCGTGACAAGGTCAACGTCAACGGCGGCGCGATCGCCCTCGGCCACCCGATCGGCGCCACCGGCGCAATCCTGATCAATACCGTGCTGGACGAGCTGGAGCGCCGTGACTTGCAGCGTGGCCTGGTGACGATGTGCGCGGCGGGCGGCATGGCCCCGGCGATCATCATCGAACGCGTCTGATCCTGGACCCTGTCATGCCGGCCGGGGCGCCGGCATGACGATGGGCGAGGTGCGGGAGGATGATCAGGCCGGGCCACGGACGCTTCGGGCAGTCAAATGAGAGGGGCAGGGCAGACAGCATGCCGCGAATTGCGTTCTACGGCATCGGTCAATACGGTTCGATCGCGGCGCGCATCGCCCTCGAAAAGGGCTGGCCAGTCGTCGCCGCCCTGAACAGGGCGGGAGACAAGGTTGGGAAGGACCTGGGGCGCCTGGTCGGCCTTGGCCGCGACTCCGGCATCCTGGTTCAGGATTGCGAACTCGCCGATTATGATGCGATCGATGCGGATCTGGCGATCGTGGCGACCACCGACCGTCTGGCCGCGAACTACCCCGCGTACGAGCGCCTGATGAACGCGGGCATGAACGTGATCTGTCACGCAGCCGAGGCCAGTTTTCCGATGGGCGCGGATGCGGAACTGGCAGGAAGGATAGACGCCCTCGCGAAGAAGAACGGGGTGTCCTTTTGCGGCACCGGATTGTGGGACATGTCCCGGATCTGGTCGGGCATCCTGGTCGCCGGCCCCTGTACGAACATCGAGTCGATGTTCCTCGAGAGCCTCACCAACATCGGCGCGGCGGGAACGCACGTTCTGGGCGCTGTCGGTGTGGGACTGACGCCCGAAGAGTACCGGAGGAAGTTCGTTGACGACCTGGGCCCGATCGGCAACATCTACAAGCTGATACCCGAACATGTGCTGACCGCGCTGGGGTTCACGGTGACCTCCTCAACGGAGATGCGCGAACCGGTGATCTTCGATGAGCCGGTCCACTGTCGATACCTGGGGAAGGACATCGAGCCGGGGCTCGCCGTAGGGACGCGTGTCGTTGCCACGGTGGAAACGAGGGAGGGAGTGTCTGCAAAGACGAACGTCCACCTGCGCCTGATCAGGCAAGATGAAGTGGAGCATGTCGTCTGGCGGGCGGAAGGAAAGCCACGCTCCGTCATTCGCGTCGACCGCCGGGGGTCCGTTTATTCGTCCGCTTCGACGATGATCAATCGTGTGCGTGATGTGATTGCGGCGAGCCCGGGGATCCGCCTCGTGTCCGAGCTGGGTCCCCTGAAACCTTCGTGGCGTGACCGGGACGTGTCGTCGCAACTTCCAAGCGTGTGAACGTGATGCGCGATGGCTGGCAGGCACCCGGGTGGGGAGCCAGGAAATGGCGGGGAGGAATCAGTGACAGAAGCAGCGCACCAGGAACTCGCCGTCGGCCCGCTGATGTCACGCTCACGCGAGATCACGGGGATCGACAGGATCGACCAGGACGCCATCGAGCCGCTCGAGGTGCTGTGCGCGTCGTTGCGGGAAGACGCCGGGCTCCACGAGGTCGGTGTCGCCAACTGGAAGGTGATGCTGCTGCGCATCCTGAGCAACCGTCTGAGAATGCAGCGGGACTTCGCCGCTCACCCGGAGATCGCCGACGAGCGGATCGAAGCCCCGGTCATTTGCATCGGCATGCCTCGCACGGGTTCGACCAAGATCCAGAAGCTGCTGGCCAACTCCGGTGACTTCAACTGGCTGCCGCTCTGGCAAGCATACAACCCCTCGTCCCATACCGGCGTGCCCGGAGAGTCGCCGGAGCCTCGCATTGAGGAAACCGATGCGTTCGTGGACAGGATGCACACGTACAGTCCCGAGCTGAGGTCGGGGCACGACTTCTCGACGCACGAGCCGGAAGAAGAAAGCTGCATACTGGAACACAGCCTGAGGACACCCTGTTTTCTGGGATGGGGATTGATCACGGGCTACCTGAAATGGCTGTCGACGCAGAGCATGACGACGCAGTTCGAACACCTCCGGGACACCTTGAAATACCTGCAGTGGCAGGGCCTGGCGAGTCGGTCCAAGCGCTGGCTGCTCAAGTCGCCGCTGTACTACGGGATGGAGCCGTCTTTGCTGGAAGTGTTTCCGGACGCCCGCCTGATCATGAGCCACCGTCATCCCAAGGTGTCGGTTCCATCCTCCATCAAGTTGCTCGAGAAATTCTTCATGCCCTATTCCGACGCGAGCCCGGATGCCGACCGCGCGGTATTGGGCAGCGCGTCATCCATCAGGCGCCATTTCAGGAATCGGGAGCGCATGCGGCTGGACATCCTCGATATCCCTTACTCGGAACTGGTCAGGTCGCCAGAGGTCGTGATCGAGAAGGTCTACGCGTTTGCTAATGTCCCGCTGAGCGACGGATCCCGAGCGAGAATGATGGCGTGGAACGACGGCAACCCGAAGGACAAGCACGGACGACACGGGTATTCACTGGCGGAATACGGCTACACCGAACAGAAGATTCAGGAGGTGTTTGCCGATTACATCGACTTCCTGGACGGTCTGGAGAAGTAGCGGCGATGCCGGCGTGCCGTGCGGCGAGCGCACGTCCGCTGCAAGTTGCGCAACCCATCGAAAAGACGCGATCAGAGGCTGCGACTGATGACTTCTTTCATGATCTCGTTCGTGCCGCCGTAAATCCGGCTCACGCGGGCATCTCGCCACAGGCGCGCAATTGGATACTCGTTCATGTACCCGGCACCGCCATGCAGCTGCAGTGCCGCATCACAGACTCGTCCCTGCAATTCCGTGTGCCAGATCTTGGCCCCGGACGCCTCTGCCGTCGTCAGCTCGCGTCGCAAGTGCCGGCCGAGTGCCCAGTCGATGTGACCCCAGCCTACCTGCAGCTCAGCCTTCAGGCCAGCCAGCGTGAATCTCGTGTTCTGGAAGTTGAAGATGGGCTGGCCGAACGCCTTGCGATCCTTCGTGAAGCTGACGGCCTCGTCGAAGGCGCGTTGAGCGGCCGCCTGGGCCGCTATCGCGATCGACAGCCGCTCCTGCGGCAACTGGCTCATGAGATAGGAAAATCCCTCGCCCTCCTGGCCCAGGCAATTGCTCTGCGGCACCCGTACCGCATCGAAGAACAGTTCCGAGGTATCCGCGGACCGCTGGCCGATCTTGTCGAGCTTGCGTCCACGCTTGAAGCCAGGGGTGTCTGACTCCACCAGGATGATGGAAATGCCCTTGGAGCCCGCCGTCACGTCGGTCTTGGCGACGACCAGGATCAGGTCGGCGTTCTGGCCATTGGTGATGTAGGTCTTCGAACCGTTGATCACGTAATCGTCGCCGTCCTTCTTCGCGGTGGTCTTGACGGCCTTGAGGTCCGACCCGGCGCCCGGTTCGGTCATTGCGATCGCGGTGATGAGCGCCCCCGAGACCATTTTCGGCAGGTATCTCACCTTTTGCTCATGGGACCCGTAGACCTCGATGTAGTCGGCGACGATGTCGTTCTGCAGCGACAGTCCGGCCGACGAACCGGAATAGGCGACTTCCTCGTTCACGACGACATTGAATCCGAAGTCGAGTCCGAGGCCGCCGTATTCCGGCTTCACGGTCGGGCAAAGCAGGCCCGCGTCCCCGCACTTGCGCCAGAAGTCGCGGTCTACGATGCCCTCGTGTTCGTATCTGTCGAGATTCGGGAGCAGTTCGCGACCGAAGAACGTGCGGACCGCCTCGCGGAACATGTTGTGCTCAGCGCTGAAGACGTGACGGCTCGTCGTGTCGAGCATCGATGTCGCCCTTGGTGAGTGGTAGGGGAAGTCTAGGCCGGCTGCGATTCAGAGCGCCTCGACGATGGTCACGTTGGCCATGCCCCCGCCTTCGCACATCGTCTGCAGTCCGTACCGGCCCCCACGCCTGCGCAGCGCGTGGATGAGTGTCGTCATCAGCTTGGTGCCGGTTGCGCCGAGCGGGTGTCCGAGCGCGATGGCGCCCCCGTTCACGTTCAATCGCTCGGGGTCCGCATCGAGGACGGACAGCCAGGCCATCGGGATCGGCGCAAATGCCTCATTGACCTCATAGAGGTCGATGTCCGACAGCTTCATCCCTGAACGCGACAGTGCCCGGCGGGTGGCCGGGATCGGTTCCTCCAGCATGATGACCGGATCGCCCGCAGTGATGGTCATGTGGTGGATTCGAGCGAGCGGCGTCAGATCATGTGTCTTGAGGGCCCGGTCGTTCACCACCAGCACGCCCGAGGCGCCATCACAAATCTGGCTCGAAGTGGCGGCCGTGATGCTTCCTCCTTCGGCGAGCAGTTTCACGCCTGCCAGCGACTCGAGGGATGCGTCATAACGAATGCCTTCATCCCTGTCGTGCGGCACGGGGTTGCCGTCCCCGTCGTGTCCCTCGACGACCAGTATCTCGTCGGCGAATGCGCCGCTGCGGGTCGCCGCGGCGGCGCGTCGATGGGACTGCAATCCGAAGGCATCGAGCTGTTCGCGGGTAAATCCATACTTGTCCGCGACCATCTGCGCACCGGCGAACTGACTGAAGCCGTTTACACCGAAGCGTTCGAGCCCTCTCGACGACCAAGGGGCCCCGCTGGCGCCTGCGGCGATGGCCCCATGAACGGGGAGACCCATCGGCACACGGGTCATGCTCTCGAGGCCGGCCGCGATCACAACATCCTGGACCCCGCTCATGACCGCCTGGGCAGCAAAGTGAACGGCCTGTTGGGAAGACCCGCACTGCCGGTCGATAGTCACCGCAGGCACGCTCTGCGGAAGCGAGGAAGCATAGACCGCCGATCGGCCGACTTGACTGGACTGTTCGCCGACCTGGCCGACGCAACCCATGATGACATCGTCGACGGCGGCCGGATCAATCGCGGCGCGTCGCACCAGTTCGTCGAGCACCTTGCCGCCCAGGTCGGCTGGATGCCAGTTGCGGAGACGCCCGTTGCGCCGCCCTCCGGCAATGCGCGTAGCCGCAACGATGTACGCGTCGTTCGTGGAAGCTTTCATCTTCATCGACTCCTGAACCACGCGTCAGCGCGTGTATGCACGGCCATTCGCCACGTTCTCGAGCAGCAGGTCCGCTGGCCCCACGCCCTCGCATCGACCGCATCAGCGCGGCGCCATCCTGATTGCGCCGTCCAGTCGAACGTGCTCGCCATTGAAATAGCCGGTCTCGATCATCAGCAGCGCAAGAGCCGCAAATTCCTCCGGCTGGCCCAGTCGCTTGGGGAAGGGCACCGACGCTGCGAGAGCTGCCCTGACGTTTTCGGGCACGGTCTTGAGCAGCGGCGTATCGAAGATGCCCGGGAGAATGGTGTTGATGCGGATGCCCTCGTTCATGAGGTCCCGCGCGATCGGGAGCGTCATGCCGACTATGCCAGCCTTGGAAGCGGAGTAGGCGGCCTGGCCGACCTGGCCGTCCTCGGCCGCCACACTGGCCGTGTTGACGATGGCACCGCGCTCGCCCCACGAATCCACTGGCTGCAGGGTCATCATTCCCGCTGCCGACTTGGCGATGCAGCGAAAGGTGCCGACCAGGTTGATCTGTATGATCCGGTCGAAGGCCTGGAGCGGGTAGTGCTTGATGTCGCCGGTTTCCCTCGAGCGACTGGCGGTCTTGATTGCGTCCCCCGTGCCGGCGCAATTGACGAGCACCCGTTCCTGCCCATGCGCAGCACGGGCTCTTGCGAAGCCCGCATCCACCGATGAATCGGCGGTCACGTCCACCTCGCAAAAGACGCCACCGATTTCGTCGGCGAGCGCCTGTCCCTTTTCCTTGCCGATGTCGAAGATGGCGACCTTGGCGCCACGCGACGCAAGGGCACGAACGGTCGCGGCACCCAGGCCGGAGGCTCCGCCGGTGACTACCGCTGCAAGCCGATCGTCGAGAATCATTTTCCAAGCGCTCCTCTGGGCGATGACGTCGCGCCTCACGACAGGAGGTCCCAGGCGCGCATGCACGTGCGAGGCGCCGCGGTCTCGTCGGAAATGCGCGCACACAATCCCACCACGACCTCCTTGTCAAGTCAATGACCGGCAGTCATAATACAAATTCGATGCGCCGCTGACGCTGGCCGTTTCGCCTGATCGGTGCGTGGTCGAACGGGTGCCAAGGAGAATTCCATGACTTCGTTTGCTGGCAAGCGAGTTGTCGTGTCCGGCGGTAACAGCGGAATCGGCAAGTGCATCGCGAAGTGCTTCGTCGATGCCGGGGCCGAGGTCGTGATCGGCTCACGAAACCCGGAAACGCTGTCCGCCGCGGCACGGGAAATCGGCGCGCGTTACGCAGTTCTCGACGTCAGCGACTGGCAAAGCACGAAGTCGTTCGCGGAATCCGCCAGGGACATGCTCGGCGGCGTCGATGTCGGCGTCAATTCGGCAGGCGTCGAGCAGATGTCCTTGCTGAAGAAGCACGCGCCGGATCACGTGTCTAAGATGACCGCCATTCAATTCAACGGCGCCGTGCACTTCATGCAGCACGTATCGAAAGTCATGGACGATGGCGGAAACATCGTCAACATCTCGTCGCTCACGGGCATGCTCGCCGCGCCCGGATACATCGCCTACGGCGGAGCGAAGGCTGGCGTCATCCACGCATCCCGGGTAGCGGCGGTCGAGCTCGCCAGCCGTGGCATACGCGTCAACGTCGTCTCTCCGACGGTCGTGCTCACACCGCTCGTGCAGAAGATGTTCGAGGTCCCCGGTTTCCGTGCTGCGCTGCTCGAGGAGCACCCGCTCGGCATGTTGCCGACGCCGCAGGATGTCGCGGACGCCGTGCTGTGGCTCGCCAGCGACAAGGCGAGATGCGTGACCGGCCTCAACATGCACGTGGACAGCGGGGCGATGCAGACTCGCCTGCCGCGCCCGGCAGATGTGGCGCGGCACGCGAAAATGGCCGGTAATTGACCCTCGGGGAATCGTCATGGACACACCGGCAAAACTGGAATTCGTGCGTAGGTACCTGCAGGCGTTGTGTGACGGCGATCTGTCGACCATCAAGGGCTTTTTCGACGAAAAGAGCACACTCGAGGATCCCTACGGCAGCCGCTGCCTCGAGGGCGTCGACAGGATCGGCGCGTTCTACCAAAAGGCCGTTGCGCAGGGCGTTTCGGCGACGCAGACCGGTGAAGCACGTTGCTGTGGAGATTCCGTCGCGGTTCCCTATCGAGTCAAGGTGGGGCCTGTACAGATCAACGCCATTACCGTGTTCCAGTTCGCGGACGACGGCACGCTCAAGAGCATGCGCGCGTACTATGGCCCGGAGAACGTGACCACGGCATGAGCGAAACGGCCGGTGCCGGCGTCGGCATTTTCCGGTCGAGCAGCGACGACTCGTCCATCCGGGGACAGAGAATGAGTGAGAGTCACGGCCACTCGGATATCGAAGCCGACGTCGTCGTCCTGGGGACGGGGGGCGCGGCGCTGACGGCGGCGCTGTCCGCCCATGATCATGGGGCTGGCACCGTCGTCATCCTCGAGCGGTCGGGCATGGTTGGCGGCACGACTGCCATGTCGGGCGGCATGTTGTGGATACCGATGAACCACCATGAGCAGGAATTCGGGATCGCCGATTCCTGGGACGACGTCGTCATGTACCTGGATGCGCTGTCCCCTGGCTTGCTCGATCCCGACACTCTCGAGGCTTTTCTCGTCGCGGGTCCGGAAATGATCCGGTATTTCGCGGACAAGACTCCCGTGCGCTTGCACGTGTACCCGAATTTCCCGGACTATCAGCCGAATGTCGCCGGTGCCCTGCCGCGCGGCACACGGTCTCTGGACAACCACGTGTTTCCTTTCGACCAGCTGGGTTCCTGGGCCGTGCGGGTGAATCCGCCGAAGACCGGCCTGCCCACGCTGTTCAGCATGGTCGAGGCGATGTACGGCGGGGTCGACGACGCGACACTGGCCGAACGTCGCAGGAGGGACTGTCGTGGGCGTGGCCAGGCCCTGATTGGCTCGTTGCTCCGGGGCGTACTGGACAGGAACATCAGGATTCATCTCGAAACACGTGGGGTCCGGCTCTGCCGACACGGGTCCCGCGTGATCGGTGTGGTCGCCGAGCAGCAGAAGAGCGAAATCCGGGCGCGTGCGCGCAAGGGAGTGATCGTCGCGACAGGCGGCTTTGAATGGAACGAACGCCTGGCGAAGGCGTTCGTGCGCGGCCCGATCACGGGGCCCGTCAGCGTGCCGGAATCCGACGGCGACGGATTGATGATGGCGATGGGGGCGGGGGCGCGCCTCGCGAACATGTCGAACGCCTGGTGGATGATGTCGACCCTGCAGGCGATAGAGCGGACCCGGGATGCCCAACCCAATTACCTGCTCTGCCAGGCTGAACGGACGCTTCCCGGGTCGATCCTCGTCAATCGATCCGCCCGGCGTTTCGTGAACGAGGCCGTGAACTACAACGCCCTCGGACCGGTGCTGCACAACTTCGATGCCAACTCCCACGACTATCCGAACATGCCCTACTGGCTGGTCTTCGACGGTCGATTCAAGAACAAGTACCCGGTGTTCACGAGTCCGCCGAAAGACGCTGCTCCATCCTGGGCGGCACGCGCGGATTCGATCGAGGCGCTCGCCGAACGCATCGGACTGGACGGGCGGGCTCTCAGGGACACCGTGGACCGGTTCAACGCCGATGTGAGGAAAGGGCACGACGACGAGTTCCAGCGCGGGGACACGACGTTCGACAATTTCTGGGGCGACCAGTCGTTCGAACCGCCGTTCTGCACGCTCGGTGTCATCGATCAACCGCCTTTCTATGCGATCAAGATGGAAGCGGGCGTCCTCGGGACCGCGGGCGGACCGAAGACCAATGCCAATGGCCAGGTGGTCGACTGGAGCGACCAGCCGATCGAGGGGCTGTATGCCGCGGGGAACACCATGGCGCAGGTGACGGCCATGGGGTACGGCGGCGCCGGTGGCACGCTCGGCCCGGGCATGACCTTCGGCTTCATTGCCGGGCGACACGCCGCGACGCAGAGCCCCTCCTGAGACCCGTGGCTTCGGTGAGCCATGACCGACCAGAACGTATCCATCGACGACAAGTACCAACTTGCGCGGGGCCGGGCGCTGTTGTCGGGCGTTCAGGCGCTGACGCGCCTGCCGATGATCCAGAAGGAATGGGACCGCGCGGCCGGCCTCAATACCGCGGGATTCATCTCGGGCTACCCGGGGTCACCCTTGGGCGATTTCGATGCCGCACTGCTGCAGGCGAAGGAACACCTCGCCAGCCACGACGTCGTCTTCCACCCCGGAGTGAACGAAGACCTTGCGGCCACGTCGGTCTGGGGCACGCAGCAACTGGAGAATTTCGCGGCCGCCAAGCGTTACGACGGCGTCTTTGCGCTCTGGTACGGCAAGGGTCCTGGCGTCGACCGGTCGGGCGATGCGATCAAGCACGGCAACTTCACCGGCGCGCATCCGCACGGCGGAGTCCTGGTGGTCTACGGGGACGACCATGACGCCAAGTCGTCCTCGACAGCCTACCAGTGCGATCAGGCCATCTCGGCGAACTTCGTTCCCATCCTCTACCCGGCCAGCGTGCACGAATACCTGGAGTACGGCCTGAAGGGCTGGGCGCTTTCCCGCTACACGGGCCTGTGGGTCGGATTCAAGGGCGTCAACGAGACGCTGGCGCAGACGGCCACCATCGACCTGGATCTCGATCCGTCCATCGTCAAGATTCCGGAGGGAGGCGTCTTTCCGCCGGAGGGCCTCCATTACCACCCCCGAAGGCCCGATCCGCTTCGTGACGACCGGCTGATCAAGCGCTACAAGATTCCCCTCGCACATCTTTTCGCGCGCGCCAACCACCTCGATACCGCCGTGATCGCCAAGGGCGAGCAGCCGCGACTCGGCCTCGTGACCGCGGGCAAGTCGTATGGCGATACACAGCAGGCTTTGCGCCTGCTCGGCATCGATGCGACACGGGCGCAGGCGCTGGGCATCAGCCTCTGCAAAGTCGGCATGATCTGGCCGCTCGAGCCGAAGCACATGCTCGAGTTCGCGCAGGGTCAGGACGAGTTGCTCGTGATCGAGGAGAAGGCGGCGTTCCTCGAGCCGCAGCTCTGCTCGTTGCTCATCAACAAGGCATCGCGACCTCGCGTCATCGGCAAGCAGGACGAGGTCGGCAACTTCCTGTTGCCGTCCGATCGGCAGATCGAGCCGATGGACATTGCGTTCGTGATCGCGGCGAGGCTCGAGTCGCTCGGGGTCGCCGATGACGAGCTGCGCGACTCCGTCGCGGCCCTGCGCGTGCGTACCGAGAACGCCCAGCTGGACGTGCCGCCACACTTCGTCCGCGCGCCGTACTATTGCTCGGGCTGCCCGCACAACACCTCGTTGAAGTTGCCGCAGGGCAGCACGGCCTTCGTGGGCATGGGCTGCAGCGCGTTGGCGATGTTCTATGCCTCCGCCACCAACATGACGTGCACGCAGATGGGCGGCGAGGGGGCGAACTGGATCGGGCTGGCGCCGTTCATCGACACCCGGCACGTGTTCCAGAACCTGGGCGACGGCACGTATCACCACTCCGGCTCGCTCGCGATTCGAGCGTCCGTCGCGGCGGGCACCAACATCACTTATAAGATCCTGGTCAATGGCGTCATCGCCATGACCGGCGGGCAGGACATCGCTGGGCCGCTGTCGGTGGCGGCGATTTCGCACCAGGTCTTCCATGAAGGCGTCCGCCACGTCGCGGTGGTCACCGATGATCCGTCGCGCTATGGCTCGGGCAGCGAACTGGCGCCGGGAGTGCGGGTCCACCATCGCGACGAGCTCGAGCGGATCCAGCGCCAGATGCGCGAGATTCCGGGCACGACGGTGATCATCTACGACCAGGCCTGCGCGACCAACAAGCGTCGCCTGCGCAAGCGAGGGCAGTATCCGGATCCGGCCAAGCGATTCTTCATCAACAAGGAAGTGTGCGAGGGCTGCGGCGACTGCTCCGACCAGTCGAACTGCCTGAGCGTACATCCGCTGCAGACCGAATTCGGCATGAAGCGGCGCATCGACCAGTCCTCGTGCAACAAGGACTTCAGTTGCGTCAAGGGCTTCTGTCCCTCGTTCGTGACCGTGCTCGGCGGTCAACTGGTGAAGAGGCGCGGTGCCGAGTTCGGCGATGAGGTCTTTGCCGACCTGCCGGAGCCGAAAGTGGCGGTGGGCCGTGGCGCTTACAGCGTCATGATCTCCGGGATCGGTGGCGAAGGCGTGGTCACCGTCGGGGCCGTGCTGGCGATGGCCGCGCACGTCGAGGGCAAGCAGGCTTCGAACTTCGTGATGACCGGGATGGCGCAGAAGGGTGGCGCCGTCCACAGCCACCTGCGGGTGGCAGGTGAGCCACAGGCGACCATGACCGCCAAGATCGGCAGGGGTGAGGCGGACCTGCTTCTCGGTTGCGACCTCGTTGCGAGCGTGGCGCCGGACTGCATTCGGACGGTCGACCCCGCGACGACGACGATACTGGGCAACAGCCGCATTGCGCCGACGGCGGCGTTCACCAGGGATGCCTATGCCAGCTTCGACAGCGATCCATTGGTCGGGCAGATACGCGCGCTCGTCGGGGACGAACGTTCCGCCTTCGTCGACGCGACCAACGTCGCCCTGACTCTCGCGGGCAATACGCTGGCAACCAACATGTTCATGGTCGGATTTGCGTCCCAGAAGGGCTTGCTTCCGGTCGGTGCGGAGGCGATCAACCGCGCCATCGAGCTGAACGGGACCGCGGTCGCGTTCAATAAGCTTGCATACAAGCTCGGACGAACGGCCGCGCACGACATTTCGGCCTTGAATCGACTGATCGCCGGCAAGGCTGCGTTGCCTCCGATCAAGCGGGAGGAGCGTCTCGAAGAGGTCGTCGCGCACCGGTCCGCGCACCTGACGAAGTATCAGGACTCGGCGTATGCGCGCCGGTACGTCGACCTGGTCGAAGCCGTTGCTGCCCGGGAAAGGGAAGTGCTGCCGGACAGTTCACGGCTGGCCATGGCGGTCGCGCGCAATCTGGCGAAGCTGATGGCCTACAAGGACGAGTACGAGGTCGCCCGTCTGTACTCGACGCCGGAATTTCTGCAGTCGCTGCGAGAGGAATTCGCGGGTGAGTTCAAGCTGAGGTTCAACCTCGCGCCCCCAGGACTCGCCCGGCGCGATCCGCGGACCGGGCACCCGGTGAAACGCGAGTACGGCGGCTGGGTGTTGCCGGCATTCAAGCTGCTGGCTCGGTTGAAGGCGTTGCGTGGGACCCCGTTCGACGTCGTCGGGTACACGGCGGAGCGCAAGGTGGAGCGACGGTTGATCGTCGAGTATTCCAGTATGATCCGGGACCTCTTGCCCGTGCTGACGCCCGAGAACCACGCGGTTGCCGTCGAACTGGCAACCACACCGGACCGAATCCGCGGTTATGGCCACGTCAAAGTGCGCAACATCGAGGTCGTCGAGCGGGAGCGCGACGAGTTGCTCGAATGGTTTCGCAGTGGCGGCAAGCCGAGCGCCGCGGCGCAAAGTTGATTCAACGGCGAAGAGGAGGGTTCACATGGCGGCGCCCAGCGGATTCGCTTTGACCGACGAATACATGCACGAGCCCACGGATCACCCGCAGTTCAACGAGTCGATGTACTTCAACTTCGTCGACGGCAAGTCCGGGTTCGCGACGCTCATTCGCATGGGCAACCGGGCCAACGAGGGCCATGCGGAAGTGACCGTGCTGCTCTACATGCCGGACGGCGGCGCGGCCTTCCATTTCGAGCGCGCCGACATCAAGGACAACTCTGCCTTCAATTCGGCCGGGCTTCGATTCGAGATCGTGGAGCCCTTCAAGCGCTCTCGCGTGACCTTCGGCGGCAATGTCCGAATGTTGCGGCACGGGACCGAGCTCGAGGACCCGAAGAAGGTGTTCGCCGAGAACCCGTTGAAGGCGGTGGAAATCACCCTCGACTACGAGGACGTCGTTCCCATGTTCGGGTTGGGGGGCAAGGAATCGGGAGGATCGGGGATCGCCGGGGCTGAGGATTCCATTGCGACCGGTCACTACCAAGGGCCCTGCCGGGTCAGCGGCACGATCGCGATCGACGGCGACGTGCGCACGCTGGCTGGGCTCGGCTACCGTGACCACTCGTGGGGACCACGGATCTGGCAGGGGCCGTCCTACTGGAGGTGGGTGTGCGGCATCGCCGACGAGAAGAATGCCTTCATCGGGTGGCTGTCCAAGATTGGCGACGAGCGAACGCTGGACCGTGGCGTGGTCCTTCGTGACGGCAGGATTTCCTACGTCGAGCGCATCGAATTGAAGAGCACCTACGGGCCCAGACCTTACTATCCCGAGACGATGCGAATGAAGTTGCACGCGGCGGACGGCTCGACCCACGAGGTCACCGGCCGGGCGATCAACCTCGTGCCTCTGCGCAACCGCCGACACGGCGAAGTCGCACGCCTTGCCGAACTGCTCTGTCGGTACGAATTCGACGGGCTCACGGCGTACGGCATCTCGGAGTACCACGACCGCATCACGGACGGCGTGCCCGCCGGTAACCACGAGGTCTGACGAAGTGAGGGAACGCCGGTGAGACCATACCCCGACGAGATACTGCGAAGCATGCAGTATTCGCTGAAGACCTACGTGACCCCGCATGTCGGCGACAAGTGGGGTTCCTATGTCGCGAAGGTCATGACGCGGATGCTGAAGCACCTCGAGCTGCGCTGGAAGCTGGAAGGGCCTCTCCTCCTCGAGGACATTGCGGACCTCAAGGCCGTGCTCGGTTCGCTGCGGGCATCCCTTTCGGCTGCGCCGTTCGAAAAGGACGAGGACGCGCGGAAACTCGTCGGTCGCATCGATACGGCGCTGGCGGAGACCCGGGAGTTTCCCGTCGGCTACCTTTCCGTCGAGACGCTGACGGGGATCGACGAGGTATTGCGCGAGACGCTCGTGGCCGTGATCGAGACCTGCGACCTGCTTGCCGAGCGCGGCCTCGAGCAGGCGCTGGCGCGGGCACGCGCGCAGATCCGTTCCTACCTCCGGCGCGAGGTCGATCGCGACAACCAGCTGGTGGAACCCACCTTCATGTCCTTCGCGCCCCCGTCATCCAGTGACGAGGGCTGAGGCGATCTGGGCAACCATGGTGACGGCGACGGAGCCAACAGTATGAATTGCCTGCAAGACACGACGGTTGAGGAGCGCCTCGCGACGTTTCTCCGAACGAAGCTCGACGACGCCTCGGACCTGGTCGTCGAGAAGCTTCACCGCAACGTGGGTGGCATGTCGAGGGAGACCTGGTTCGCCGATACGGCCTGGACCGGGCGCAACGGCAGGGAGCGACAGACATTCACCATCCGGGCCGACCATCCCGAGGGATCGGTCGTGCCGGTTCCGCTCGAGTACGAATTCAAGGTGTACCACGCCCTCGCGGACACCGACGTGCCCGTGGCCCGGGCCCTGTGGTTCGAATCCGACCCTCGATGCCTGGGGCGACCGTTCTATGTCCGCGAGACGCTCGACGGGACTTCAGCACCGAAAGCGCTCTTCCGCAAAGGTGAAGACGAGCTCCGCCGCTCGATGGGTCGCCAATTGGCCCGGCTGTTGGCGAGGATTCACGTCCTCGACTGGCAGGCGGCCGGCTTCCCGGCCTTCATGCCGGTGCCACGGACACCCGAGGACGCAGCGCGGCTCGAGCTTGCCCGCTGGCGCAAGCACTACGAGGAGCAGCGCATCGAGGCCCGTCCGGTCGCGACGGAGCTCTACTCGTGGCTGAACCGCAATGCCCCCCGTGATGTGCCGCGTGTCTCGCTCGTGTGGGGTGACGTCGGACTGGGGAACTTCATCTTCCGGGGAGACACGGTCGTCGGACTCACGGATTGGGAACAGGCGCACCTGGGGGACCCCATGAAGGACTGGGCCTCGGCGCTTTACCGCGGCATCGATAATCTCCTGCCTCGCGAAGAGCTCTTCGCCGAGTGGGAACAGGAGAGCGGCCTGAAGATCGACGAGGAGCGGATCCACTACTACAGCGTCTTCATCGACGCACAGTACGTCTCGATCTCCCACCCGATGATTCGTCGCATCGTCGATCTCGACGGCCGGATCGACATCAGCCTGGTTCGGCTCGGGATGGGCTTCCCGTTCCACTGTCAGCACCACGGTCTCGAGGCGCTCGGCCCCTGAGGCTGCGCACCTTGGTCGGCGAACCGGGCAGGAGCCACAATGAAGGCACTCATCGTCCCTCGCTTCGGGGGCCCCGACGTTCTAACCTGGACCGATCAGCCCGATCCGGAGCCCGGTCCCGGTGAATTGCTGGTCCGCGTCGGGGCGTTCGCGGTGAACTGGGCCGACCTCCTGCAGCGCGCCGGCAGCTACCCGGGTGGACCGACGCCACCCTACATCGCCGGATATGACTTCATGGGCGAGGTCATAGGGCGCGGACCAGGCACGAAAGGCCCAGCCGACGGGACGCGCGTCTTCGGAGTGCTCGGCCGGTCGGGCGGCGCAGCCGAACTGGTCGCGGCACCGTCGGCGTGGCTCCACCCCGTGCCGGCCCATCTCACCAACGTGCAGGCGGCGGGCCTCGCCGGACCCCACTTCACGGCCGATGTGGCGATCGTCGATTTCGGCCGGTTGCGGGCCGGCGAGACCGTGCTGATCCATGCGGCGGCCGGAGGATACGGCAGCGCCGCCGTACAACTCTGCAGGCACTATCGGGCCGGGACCATCATCGTCACGGCGGGGAGCGACGAGAAGCTGCAGCGGACGAAGGAGTGGGGGGCGGACGTCCTGATCAACTACCAGACCGACGACTTCGTGAAGGCGGTTTCCGAGGCGACCCGCGGACGGGGCGTCGACCTCGTCCTGGAATCCGTGGGAGGCGACGTCCTGGGCCAGAGCTTCGACTGCCTCGTTCCCCTCGGCCGGCTCGTCAGCGTCGGCGCCAGTTCGGGGCAGAGTAGCCGCCGTTTTCGGCTTCAGACGTTGTTCGAACGCGGGGTCTCGGTGTCTGGTTTCACGCTCGGGCTCTGGCTGCTGCATCATCCGGAACTGGTGCAGCCGGCGGCCAAACGCGTACTCGAGGCGGTGCGAGCAGGTGCAGTGGCCCCGGTGATCGGTGGTGTGTTTTCCATCGACGACATAGCCGAGGCCCACGCCTTCATGGCAGGGCGCCGATCGATCGGCCGGACCGTCGTCGTGCTTTGACGCCAGCGCGGCGGACGTTTTCCTCTTTCTCCTGCGCGAACTCCGGGATGCATTCCTTGCAGAGGATCTGCTCGAGCAGGAAGCGGAGCGTCTCGAAGATCCGC
The DNA here is from genome assembly GCA_035691185.1 of Steroidobacteraceae bacterium. Taxonomy (GTDB): domain Bacteria; phylum Pseudomonadota; class Gammaproteobacteria; order Steroidobacterales; family Steroidobacteraceae; genus RPQJ01. The sequence continues at coordinate 26,383 of DASSJN010000148.1, read as the reverse complement.
ACGCGCCGGGCGTGATCCGTCTTCGCGCACAGTTGCCTTGTGGCGAGATCGAACAGAACGAGCAACGATTCCGCGGTCTCGTGCGGGTGGGGGACGTCGATCTTTCCCGCCGCCTTTGCCTCGGCCAGCATGTCCTCGAGAATGGGAGTGAAGCGCTTCGTGCAGATGTGGGCGACCCGGCTGTACAACGCCGCATTGCGCCAGTGATAGACCTGCGTCCAGATGTCCTTGTTGCGGTAGAAATCGTCCTGATACGTCTTCAGTACGTTCTTGATCCGCCAGATGATGTCTTCCTGCTTCTGGTTGTAAACGGCGACCAGCTTGTTGCTGGTGTCGAAGATCAACTTGTCGCTGACCGCGATGAGCAGGTCTTCCTTCGAATTGAAGTGGTAATAATAGGTTCCCTTTGCGAGCTTCATTTCGCTGACGATCTGGTCGACCGTCGTGTCGTCGTAGCCGTTGCGCACGAACAGCTTCTCGGCCAGTTCGACGATTCTTGCCTCACGCTCTTGCGCGGCGGCTCTGGAGAGTCTGGGCATCGGGTATTCCTGGTCGGGCGCGCCGATCGAAGCATCGGCTCGTAGTCATGATACGCATCTGCCGATCGCAGTGCTTGACATGGTCCAAGGCTGTCTGTACGATTTTTTCTATTCTGACTACCAGTCAGCCGCAAGGCTAGTCGTCCAGCACATGTCGGCTCACTACGAAACACTGCTCGTCGAAACACGCGGCGCGGTGGCGGTCGTGACCATGAACCGCCCGGACAAGCTCAACGCCTGCAACACGGTGATGTACCGGGAACTCGACCAGGCGCTTGCCCGCATAGAAGCCGACGACGGCGTCCGTGCCGTGGTCATGACGGGGGCGGGCGACAGGGCTTTCAGTGCGGGAGCGGACATCGAGGAACTCGATTTCGCGAACCTCAAGGAGTCCTCGGACTACATCAAGATCGACGCCACGACCTTTCGTCGCATCGAGAACATCCCGCAGCCCGTGATCACGGCGGTGAACGGCCTGGCAATCGGATACGGCTGCAAGGTGGCCATCGTCAGCGACATCACGGTCGCCTCGGACAGGGCCCGCTTTTCGCTTCCGGGCGCGACCTTCGGTGCCGTGCACATGATCATGCTCGGTCGCGCGCGCGATGTGATCGGCAGAAAGCGGCTGTCGGAAATGCTGCTGACCGGCGAGATGCTGGATGCCGAGACGGCCCGGGATTTCGGCATCGTCAATCACGTCGTGCCGCACGCCGAGGTGCTGGACCGGGCTATTGCCATTGCCGAGAAGATTGCGGCGAACCCGACGCTCTCGATCCGCGTCATTCGTCGCATGCTGCATCGCGGCATGGACGACGACTATCGGTGGGAGGACCTACTCAGCCCCGGCCTGCTCCTGATGGAGGACCTCAAGGAGGGCCAGCGCGCGTTCCTCGAAGGCAGGAAGCCGCGGTTCAAGGGCAGATGACCGGGGCGGGACCGACGGTGGCAGCCGTGAGCAGGGAAACGTCCGCAGCGAAGTTGTTTTCACCCATTCGCATCGGATCGATGGAGGTGAAGAACCGCATCATCATGCCGGCGATGATCCTCAATTATCCGATTGAGGGTTACACACTGTCGCCCGAATGGTGCGAGTTCTACGCCCGCGGCGCCCGTGGCGGCGCTGGCCTGATCATCTGCGGCGCCACGTACTCCGAGATGACCGGAAAGCAGGACGAGCACCAGCTCGGCGCAGATCGCGATGAATGGCTGCCGGCCCTGCGCCAGATCGCCGACGTGATACATGCCAATGGCGCCAAGGCGGCCGTTCAGCTGAATCACGCCGGGCGCTACTCGTGGGAAAGCGTCACGGGAGTGCATCCCGTGGCGCCGTCTCCGATCTATACGCAATACACCAAGCTGGTTCCGCGCGAACTCGCCACCGAAGAGGTCGAGCGGGTGATCGTCAATTTCGCCGATGCCGCGCTGCGCTGCCGGCGCGCCGGATTCGATGCGGTGGAACTGCTCGGCGCCACGGGTTACCTGATCAGTCAGTTTCTCTCGCCGCTGACCAACCAGCGGACAGACAGGTACGGTGGCAGCTTCGAGAAGCGATTGACGTTCGTACACGAGCTGGTCCGCGCCATCAAGGCGAGGACCGGCGAAGACTTTCCGCTGATCTTCAGGTTGTCCTCGACCGACAACATGCCGGGAGGCCTCGACGCCGACGACGAACGTCGCGTCGCAGTGAAGCTCGCCGAATGGGGCGTGGACATGCTCAACGTCACGGCGGGTTGGCACGATTCGCCCGTGCACCAGATCGGCCCGAGCGTCCCGCACGGTCACTTTGTGCCGCTGGCCGCGAAAATCAAGCAGGAAGTCAACATCCCGGTGTCGTGCGCCTTCCGCATCACCGGCCCTGAGCTGGCTCGCCAACTCGTCGAATCCGGGCAGCTCGACATGGTCACCACCGCCCGGGCGCTGCTGGCCGACCCGGAGTGGCCCAACAAGGCGCGAGCCGGACGTGACAATGCAATCCGCCGTTGCGTCGTCTGCTGCCACTGTTTCGACATGGGCTTCAAACGCGATGTCACAGAATGCGCGATCAACCCGGAGCTCGGCCGCAAGCCATTGGAGCGGACTCGCTCGCCGAAGAACATCCTGGTCATCGGGGCCGGAGCTTCAGGTCTTGAAGCGGCACGCGTCCTGAAACTCCGCGGGCACGACGTCACGGTGATCGAGAAGAGTGACCGCATCGGCGGGAAACTGGAACTGGCCGCTGCGGCACCGCACAAGGAAGAGTTTCTCAACCTGGTCCGTTACTTTGAGTACGAGATGGAGAATCTAGGAATTCCCGTGCTCAAGAACACGGCAATCGAGGACGTGGCGCTGGACGCCTATGACGGCGTGATCGTCGCTGCCGGGTCCTATCCGCGCCGCATCACGATCAAAGGCGAGGAAAACGTCGACGTCTACATGGCGCACGACGTGCTGCTGCGGAAGGTCCGGCCCGAGGGGCCGGTCGTGATTCTCGGGGCTGGCCTGGTCGGGGGCGAGACGGCCGATCTGCTTATCGAGGACGGCATCCAAGTATCCCTGGTGGACCTGGTTGCCAAGCCCTTTGCCGACATGGGAGCGACGTTGAAGTGGGTGATGACAGGGCGCCTCCGCAAGGCCGGGGTACGCCTCTTCATGGAATCGACGATTGCGGAAATCAGCAAAGGCAAGGTCCACGTCAAGCACGACACCACCGCGGAATTCGGCGAAGGTGAAGTCGTCATCAATCGCGATGATCCACTGACCGTCATCCCGGCGAAGAGCGTGATTATCGCGGCAGGCTACATTTCCGACGAGAGCATGCTCGATCGGATCAGGAGAGCGCAATTGCCGTACGTCAGGACCGGCGACGCGATACGGAGCCGCAACCTGCGGGATGCGGTGCTCGAGGGCTACAAGGCTGCCACCGAGTGGGTGGACTCGATCTAGGACGGGCCGCGTGTTTCCATACCAATCGTGGCGGGACATGAACGTGAAGTCTCCGAGAGAGAGGCTTGGTTTCGGGCTGGCCGCGGGGGGCGGTGACGCTCGCGGACTACGTTAACCCGTTGAGCTGCACGCCGCGCACGACCAAGGGCGGCATCGGGATCTCATCACCGATGCGGTCGTTGCGAAGTCGGAAGCCGAGCGCTCGGCGCTCTGGGCCATCCGCGACACCATGAACTGGGTTGCCGGATTTGCTCCGCTCAAGGCATTCGACATCAGCTTGCCCGCAAGCAGGATCGAGAGCTATCTCCAATCGGTCGATCGGTCGCTGCGCGATATTCTCGAAGTGCCGCGTTTTCCGAACGGTTGCGCGAAGTGGAGGAGACGGTGTATCGGCCGCTCGCGGCGGTGGCCGGCTCGATTTCCGGAGAGCACGGTATCTGTCTGGAGAAGCGCGACTACCTGTACTACAGCCGCAACGAGACCGAGATCGAGGTCATGTGCTCTGAAGGGAATCCTCAATGCGGGCAAGGTGTTCTGAACGGCTCGCATGGGCTGTTCAGGGATATTTCGGGGAGCGCACTGACATGTTGCTGAAGGAGCTGTTCAATCGCGGGCCGAGGTTGTACCCGGACAAGATTGGCCTGGTGGATGGCGATCGGCGGTTCTCGTACCGCGAGGCGGGTGAGCGATTCAACGGGCTTGCCAATGCATTGCTGCGTTTCGGTCTGCAGCGTGGCGATCGCCTGGGGCTCCTGCTGAAGAACAGCGCCGAGTTGATCGAGGCCCATGCCGCGGGTGCCAAGACCGGCGTTGCGGTCGGAGCGGTCAACTATCGCATGTCCGTCGACGGCATGAAGCAGATCATCCAGAGTCTCGGTTGCCGCGTCCTGATCGTCGATCGGGAGTATGCCGGGCGGATCGAATCCATCCGGGCGGAGCTTCCGTTCCTCGAGACCTGTGTCGTCGTCGGCGGAACCTTCGACGGCATGCACGAATACGAGTCGCTGCTCGAGCTGTCCTCGCCGGTCGAGCCGGAGGTGGCGACCGGACCTCACGACCGGGCCGCGATCGTCTATACGACGGGCACCACCGGGCCGCCGAAGGGCGCGGTCGCCACCCGGGAAGTGACCCTGAACCGGGTATACGGCTGCGCGATCGAGCTGGCCTTCGGGCCCGGCGATCGCTACCTGCAGGTCCTGCCGATGTTTCACGTGGGCCTCCACGTTGCGCAGAGCATCCTGTTCCGGGCCGGCATGCTCGCGTTGCTGAGGGACTGGGACGTCGAGACATTCTGCCGGACCGTGCAGGAGCACCGGATCAACAAGACGAACCTGGCGCCCGCGTTGCTCAACTTCGTGCTCAACTGGCCGGGCGTACACGATTACGACCTGAGTTCCCTCGAACTGATGCTCTACGGTGCGGCGCCGATGCCGGAGGCGGTTATCCTGAAGGCGGGGCGGCTGCTGCCGAGGTGCCGTTTCGTGCAGGCATACGGGTCCTCGGAGACGTTCTGCCCGGTATGGCTGCAACCGGACGAGCATGCGCGCGCGCTGGGCGGAACCGTTGATTCCGCACGACGCCGGGGCGCCTGCGGCCGTGCGGGCGCGCTCGCGATGGCTCGGGTGGTCAATGAAGAGGGCGTGGACGTGCAGCCCGGTGAGGTCGGCGAGGTGCTGATCGGCGGGGGCACCGTGATGTCCGAATACCTCGGCCAGCCCGAGCGAACCGCCGCCGTACTGAAGGACGGCTGGTTCCACAGCAACGACCTCGCGACAGTCGACGAGCAGGGCTACATCAGCATCGTCGACCGCAAGAACTTCATGATCATCACCGGCGGCGAAAACGTCTTCCCGGCACAGGTCGAAAACGTGCTGGCGTCGCACCCGTGCGTCGCCGAAGCCGCGGTATTCGGGCTGCCCGACGACAAGTGGGGCGAGATAGTCAAGGCGGTCGTCGTGCTGCAACCGGGCCGCACGGCCAACGAAGCGGACATCGTCGACTTCTGCCGCGACAAATTGGCCAATTACGAGAAACCGAAGTCGATCGATTTCGTCCAGGAGCTGCCGCACGGCGCCACCGGGAAGATCGACAAGCTGGCGCTGCGCAAACGATACCTCGACGCGCCGGTCTAGGACCTGTCAGCACTCTGTCCGGGTCCCGCACCCATGCCCATTGCGCCAGCCGTGACGATGGCCACTTCTCCGTCCAGCACTCTCATCGACAGGGCCTCCGGGGTCTGGTATACATTGCGACCAGCGGTCACAATACCGCATCCCAGCATGACGGGTGCTGCCGCATGAGCATGCTCAGGCTCCTTTCGGCCAAGGAACGACAGGTCTACGACCGCGTCTGCGCGTATATCGAACGGCACGCGACCCCCGCGCTTCGTCACGAAGCGGAATTCGGCGAATACATTTTCGGGGGCGCCGAATCGCGACGCTTCATCAAGGATTTTGCGGTCAATGGCTGGCTGGTGCCGCACTGGCCGGAAGCCTACGGCGGCTTGGGTGCGACCGCCGTATTGAGCTACTCGATTCGCGAGGCGATGTCGCGGGCGGGCATCCCCCACTCCTTCTGCGCAGCCCACATGGCGGGCGACGTGCTGATCAAGTACGGAAGCCAGCACCTTCGTGATCTCTTCCTGGCCCGCATCGCACGTGGGGAAATCGAATTCGCGGTCGGCTACTCGGAGCCCGGCGCCGGCTCCGACATGCTTTCCCTGAAAATGAAAGCGGAGGACTGCGGGGATCATTACCTGGTCAACGGCCAGAAGGTGTTCAACACGCATGCACACCAGGCGGAATACCACTGGCTTGCAGTCCGCACGGATCAGGGTGCGCCGAACCACAAGGCAATCTCGATTCTCCTCGTCGATCTCGACTCACCCGGCATCTCGGTGCGCCCGATGATCACCATCGCGGGTTCCCGCACCAACGAGGTCTTCTACACGGACGTCCGCGTGCCGAAGTCGCGGCTCGTCGGCGAGGTGAACAAGGGGTTCACGTACATACTCGGGCAACTGGCACGGGAGCGGCTGTTTCCGCCGGGGCAGCATTTCAGGCACTTCGAATCGATCGTCCGGACCATCCGGCGCAGTCCGGACGCGAGCAGGTTCCGGCAACGGATGGCACAGACGAGGATCGAACTGGAGGCGTCCCGGCTGCTCTATGAACGGTGCGCCACGTTGATGGACGAGGGCAAGGAGGCCGATCTCGAGTCCTCATTGCAGAAGCTGTTCATGTCGGACTGCGCCCAGAAGATGTCGAAACTCGGCCTGGACGCGAGCGGGGCCGCCGGATTCGGCCCGGTCGACGACCAGGACTTGCCGGGCAACGCCGTGACGACGCACCTGGCCAACGTCGTGCTGACGATCTACGGCGGAGCGTCGGAGATCCAGAAGAACATCATTGCGCAGCGCGGACTGGGGCTGCCGAGAATCCGGTAAACACCAAGGCGTCGGCAGAGCCATGACCATCGAGCTGATCACCGCCAGTGCCCGCAAGCTGTTCGAGAGGGAGTTCGACCTCGGCTTCATGCGCAGGTACCGGGCTTCGCACGAGCCCGACACGGACCGACTGGTCCGCCTGTGCCAGGAGATGGGCTGGCACGGCCTGGTCATCCGTGAAGCGCAAGGAGGCTTCGGGTACGAGTTCGATGCGCTTTGCGCATTGCTGCAGGAACTGGGCCGGGCGGCGTTTCCAGGGCTCTATTTCTCTCATTTCGTCGCACCGGTGCTGCTGCTCGACGCCCTGGCGGACTCGCCAGCAGCAAGCCGCGCATCGGAGGCGATTGCGGATTGCAGCGTGATACCAATCGTGGCCACGGGGACCGCGACGGTCGAAGCATTTGCCGGGGTGGATTCATTCCGCCTGGAGGAAGGCGCGGAGGGTGCACGGGTAACGGGCCGGGCTGGATTCGTCTGCGACGTCGGCAGCGCGAACGTACTGTTCGTGCCGGCCCTGCGGAGCGACGGGGCGATCGCCTTGCACGCAATCGAAAAGGGACGGTCCGGGGTATCGATCGGCGAGCAGGCCGACCACGCATACGGCAGGACCTTTTCGGTCACCTGTACGGACGTGTCGGTCGGCACCGATTCGCAACTGGGCGTATTGCCGCAATCGGCCCTTAGACGCGTGTACGGCCGCTGCGCGATCGCGCAGTCGGCAACGTTGATCGGCAACGCCCAGCGCGCGATGGCATTCGCACTCGAGCACATCATGTTGCGGAAGCAGTTCGGCAAACTGCTCGCCGAGTTTCAGGCAGTGCAGCACCAGGCGGCCGACATGTACCGGGTCGTGGACGTCGCACAGCTCTTCCTGGCGGAGGCCATCGACCGATGCGGCGAGGATTCCATGTTGGAAGTCGCCTCGTGCTGCAAGGCCTGGGCGAATGACGCCGCATGCCAGGCCAGTGCGACATCCCACCAGTTGATGGGTGGCACGGGATACATGCAGGAAACCGATCTGCACTTGCTGACTACGTTGGCGCTCAGGGGCCAGTACGAGTTCGGGTCGGCTGACTACCATCGGGAAATCATCGCCGATCTCGTCAGTGACACGTGACCGGGAATGCCGCGAGGCTGGATGCAGGTGTCCAAGGCGATAGACGACTGCCATTCTCCGGTCGAGAAGGTCTTCCACTGGGCGGAGAAGAAGCCCGCATCGATTTTCTTGCGCCAACCGGAGGCGGACGGAAGCATCAGGGATTACAGTTGGTCGGACGTGGCGGCGGAGGTTGCCGCAGCAGCAACGGGCCTGAAGGATCTCGGCATCGCGCGAGGCGACCGGATCGCCATCCTCGGCGGCAACTCGGCACACTGGTTGATGGCAGACCTGGCGATCCAGCTCGCTGGCGGCACAAGTCTGCCGATTTATACCTCGATGTCCGCCGATGGCGTGCGCCACGTACTGGAAAACTGCAGGCCCAGGGCACTCGTGCTCGGCGCGTCGCCAAACTGGCCGCAAGTCGCTGCATGTTTCGACCGCGACTGCATCCGGATCGGTTTGCCGGAGAGTCCGCTGGGCCAATGCGAGCAGGCGTGGCAGGACCTTTCCGGTCGGGGCGGTGCGCAAGGCCCGATCAGCTTCCCGGCATTGGACGATTGGTACACCATTCTGCAGACGTCGGGCAGCACGGGCCTGCCCAAAGGTGTCGTGCAGACTTTCCGGTCGCCGGCGGTGGCATCGAGGGATTGTGCCGCTGCGTACGGGACGGGCGAGGAAAGTCGATTCATTTCCTATCTACCGCTGGCGCATGCAGGCGAACGGACCCTGGTGCTCGGATGCTGCATACATGGTGGCGGCACTTTGTACTTCGGCCGCTCGCCGAAGGACCTTCTGGCGGACATCCGGGCGGCGCGCCCGACGTTCCTGCTCGGTGTGCCGCGCATCTGGGAAATGCTCAGGCAGGCCGCCATCGGCGCCTTTGGGTCCGGAGACCTCGAAAGCGCTGGACCGAAGGCGAAGCGACAGGTACTCGAGTGGCTCGGTTTTGATTCGCTCGCAACGGCCATCACGGGGGGTGCGCCGATGCCTCCCGGGCTCAATCGCTGGTACAGGAACCTTGGTCTGGAAATCTTCGAAGCCTACGCGTCGTCGGAAGTACCCAGTGCCATCGTCAGCACCCGCGGCCATTGCCGCGACGGCTCCGTTGGGCGGGCGTTGCCGAACGTGCACGTCAGGATTGCCGACGACGGAGAGATCCTGATCCGGTCGGAATCCTGCATGCTCGGGTATTACGGCCAGCCGGAGGCGACGAAGATGGCGCTCGCGGACGGCTGGGTTCATACCGGCGACATGGGCAGGCTGGACGAGGACGGCTATCTCTTCATAACCGGCCGCTTGAAGGACATCTACAAGACGGCCAAGGGAAAATACGTGGCTCCCTTGCCGATCGAACGCAAGTTTGCGGGCAACGTCCACCTGGAGCAGGTTTGCCTCGTCGGGGAAGGGATGGTGCAGCCCGTGCTGGTCGCCCAGCCGAGCGCCATCGTGCAATCCTCGGATCCGTCGGAGGTCGAGCGGCAACTGGGTGCCGTGCTCGACGATGTGAATCGGACGCTCCAGGCGCACGAATGGATACAGTTCATCCTGCTTGTGGACCGCGAGTGGAACGAGGCGAACGGCCTGTGCACGCACTCTCTGAAGATCAATCGCAGGAACATCGAAGCCGCTTACTCAGGCGTCATCGCAGGCCTCCTCCCGGAAGTTGAACGCACCGGATCGAAGGTGCGCTGGCAAGGAGTCGGCAGTCCCGTGCGGTGAGCGCGTTCGGTCCGCGGCTGGGCGACCAGACTGACTACGGGACGTCATTGACACCCGGGCGTCCGTAGGGCAGTCTACCTGACGTACGTCCGATAGACTGGTGGCCGGACGTCGGACCGGGGTTCCGAATCACCGAGAGGCCGATGGCGCTACGACAGCGTACCGAGACCGCGCTCGACGACGCCCGATGTCGGGCGGAGCGGGTGCTGCAGGGGAATGTCCGCGTTGCCTCCCGCCTGATCACGGCCGTGCAGGAAGGGCGCCCGAGCGGCCACGAGACCATGCGCCACCTCTATTCGAATTGCGGTGGGGCTCGCCTGATAGGTGTCACGGGCCCGCCTGGAGCCGGCAAGAGCACGCTCGTCGGGGCGCTGATCGGCGAGTTGCGACGCAGGGAACTGAGCGTGGGCGTCCTGGCGGTGGATCCGTCCAGTCCGTTCAGCGGGGGTGCCGTGCTGGGGGATCGTGACCGCATGGAGGGCTTTGCGCAGGACCCGGCGGTCTTCATTCGTTCCCTCGCATCGCGTGGGGCCACCGGCGGACTATGTGCCGCTGCGAACGATGCCGTGGACATCATGGACGCCATGGGCAAGGACGTCGTCCTGATCGAGACGGTCGGCGTGGGCCAGAGCGAGATCGAAATTGCACGCATTGCAGACTGCGTGCTCCTGACGCTGGTGCCTGGTTATGGCGACTCCCTGCAGGCGATGAAGGCAGGGATCCTGGAAGTCGCGGACATCATCGTCCTGAACAAGGCCGACATGGAAGGGGCGGAGAGCGCGGCAAAGGAACTCGCGTCGATGGGTTACGGACATGCGGTTCCTGGCGACGGCGGCGGGTCGTGGGAAGTACCCGTGGTCCAGACCGTGGCAATGCGCGGCACCGGACTGCGGGAACTCGTCGACGAAGTGTTCAGGCATCGCGAATTCTCCCGGGCGACGGGCTGGCAGGAGGCGCGTCACCGCGAGCGGCGAACCCGCCAGTTCCTGCAGATCCTGATGGACCGTATCCGCGCCGACGTCATGGACGCCATTCGTGACGACACCGGCGTTCGGCAGTTGCTCGACCGCATCGAAGCGTTCGAACTGGATCCCTACACGGCAACGCAGGAGTTGTCTGGCACGTTGAGACGCAGCCTGGGCAGCGAGCCGCCTCAGCCGGCGTGACGCGGCATCGAGATCAAGACAGACACGACATCGAGGACGACAGCATGAGCACCGAGCGTACGACCGAGAAGTTCCAGGAGGCCCTCCGCAGCTGGGAAAAACAGCGTGCACGGTACGCGGACAAGCTCAAGCCGCGCGCGACGCTCTCGGGCATACCCGTGAAGTCCGTGTACACGCAGCAGGACGTTCCGCCGGCTAGTCTCGACGAAATGCCGGGCGTGTTTCCCTTCACGCGCGGCCTGTATCCGGATGGCTATGCCCTGACTCCGTGGGCGCAGCAAATGGTCTTCGGCTACGGCACGATCGAGGAAACGCGCAAGAAGATGGAGCAGATGGTGGCCGAGGGCATGGAAGGCTATTTCGGCCAGAACATCTTCAACGTCGTCTACGACATCCCGTGCATGTACGGCGTCGACGCCGACCACCCGGAAGCGGAGGGCAATCTCGGGCAGTGCGGCGTCCACATGAGCACGGGCGACGACTACGACGAGCTGATCCGCGACTGGGAGTTGGAGAAGACGAATTTCTCCATGATCACGGGTGACAACTGCCTGCCCGCGCTGGCCTTGCTGGTCGCTGCCGCGGAGCGGCGGGGCAAAGGCCCGGAATCGCTGCGTGGCAACTCCATGAACTGGTATCCACGCACGGCGGTGCAGGACATCCCGTCCTGGGAGCCCAGGTGGGGCTACGCGCTGATGACCGACCTGATCAAGTGGGCGTCGAACAACGCGCCCGCCTGGAACACGACGAACATCTTCATGTACGGGTTGTCCGAGGCGGGTGCCACCCCCGTCCAGGAACTTGCTTACGGTCTGTCGTGGGGCAAGTCCGTGATCGATGCGGGCCTCAAGGCCGGCCTCGACCCGGACCAGTTCATCGGCCGGCTCGGCTTCCAAATCGGTTGCACCGTAAACCTGTTCGAGGAAGTCGCCAAGTTCCGGGCCCACCGCCGCATGTGGGCCAAGCTTTGCCGTGAAGCCGGCTGCACGAAGCCCTCCAGCATGCACGCGAGGGTGCACGTCCACACCAACGGCTATGTCCTGACGCAGCAGCAGCTGCTGAACAACAACGCGCGCATCACCCTGCAGGCGCTGGCGGCCGTGCTCGGCGGCGTGCAGTCGATCCACACGTGTTCGTACGACGAGGCGACGAGCATCCCGACCGAGGAGTCGCACCGCACCGCATTGCGGACGCAGCAGATCCTCATGTGGGAAAGCGGGGTTCGCGACGTCGCCGACCCGCTGGCGGGCTCGTACTTCGTCGAGAAACTGACCGACGAAATCGAGGCGAAGGCCTGGGAGATCTACGACGAACTGGAGGCCCGCGGGGGTTACCAGAAGGGCCTCGAGACGGGCGAGATCAAGCGCGCCATCGACAACTCGTCGTACGAGATGAAGAAGAACATCAACTCGGGCAGGCAGGTCGTCGTCGGCCTCAACAAGTTCGTCATGGACGAGCTGGACCGGCACGAGCCGTTCCGCGTCGACATGGCGATCGAGGAAAAGGCCAAGGGCCGCCTCCGCGCCTACAAGGCGAGGCGTGACGAAGCCGCCGTGAAAGCCGCGCTGTCCGGCGTGGAGAACGCCTGCGAAGCGCTGAAGGCGGGCACCGGCGACCTCATGCCTGCCCTGATCGAAGCGGCGCGCAAGGGCGCCACCAACGGTGAAATGATCGCCGTCATGCGGCGGGCGTTCGGCTGGTACGTCTCGGAGTAACTCGAGTTCGCCCGGTTCAAGCGGGCGTGCCCGACCAATCTCGACAAAGGCAGGTTCGTATGCTCGATCGACCCATCAAGGTGCTTCTCGCAAAGAAGAGAATCGACGTTCATGGACGCGGCTCGAAATTGATTGCGCGCGAGTTGCGCGATGCCGGCATGGAAGTCGTCTATTTCCGCTTCGGCGTCGTCGACGAGATCGTCAACGCAGCCATCGAGGAAGACGTCGACGTCGTGGCGGTCAGCATCATGACGAGCGGCCACCTGCACGTCGCGGAACAGCTGGTGAAGAAGCTCAAGGAAAAGGACGTCACCGACGTCATGGTCATCTTCGGCGGCATCATTCCCGACGTCGACTTCGATGCAATGGAGCGTCTGGGCGTGCATCGGTCGTTCCCCGCCGGGTTGCCTGGCTCGGTCGTGGCCAGTTACATCAAGGAAAACGTGGGCAAGTGCAGCCTGGCCTGAAGGCGGACGCGAACGTGAACTACCAGACGATCCTGTTCGAAAGAGCCGATCACACGGCGACGATCACCTTCAACCGCCCGGCGTTGTTCAACGCCTACAGCGAGCAGATGTCGCACGAATTGCGCGATGCCGTCGCCGCCGTGGCGGCTGACGCCGGGACGCGCGTCCTGTTCCTGAAGGGCGCCGGGGACAACTTCCTCGCCGGTGCCGACATCAACATGCTGAATTCGTGGGCGGCGATCGCCGCCGAGAAAGGCAGCGAGGAAGTCAGGCGCATCCTCGGGCAGCATTTCAGCCCGACCCTGCTCGAAGAACTGGCGGTCCCGGTCATCGCGTTGGTGGACGGGCGCGCCTGGGGCATGGGCAGCGAAATCGCGCTGGGAGCGGATATCCGGATCTGCACCGACCGGGCCTCGTTTGCACAGCCGGAAATAAACCTCGGCCTCATCACCGGAGGCGGTGCCAGCCAGCGCCTGCCCAGGATCGTCGGCCAGGCAAAGGCCATGGAAATGATCTTGACCGGCCTGCCGATCGATGCCGCCGAGGCGTATCGCTGCGGCCTCGTGTCCCGGGTCGTGGCGCCCGACGAACTGGATGCCGCCGGTGCGCAAATTGCGCGGCACATCGCGAGCAAGAGCCCGCTCATGGTCAAGTGGGCCAAGGCATGCGTCAACCTCGTGCGCGACCACGACCTCCTGGCAGGGATCGACCGCGAATTGACGACGTTCTCGGAGGCGTTCCTGACGAACGATGCGCGGGAGGGAACGTCCGCGTTCCTCGAGAAACGGCGCGCCAGGTTCACGGGCACCTGAGCAGTCGCCCGCGTCGAGCAATCTTCTCGAACCAACAGGTCAGGATTCCAACATGGGACTCGAATTGTTCAGTTTGGCAGGCAAGGTCGCGGTCGTGACCGGGGCCAGCCGCGGCTTTGGCCGGGCCATTGCGCTCGGGCTTGCCGAATCCGGCGCCGACGTCGTGCTGGCAGCGCGCACCCTGTCCGCGCTGGAGGAACTCGCGAAGGAAATCGAAGGGCTCGGCCGTCGCGCCCTGCCGGTAAGGGCCGACATGGGCGATGCGACTGCCATCGCCCAGCTGGCGACGGCGACCATCGAGACCTTCGGCAAGGTCGACATCCTCGTCAACAACGCCGGCATCGGCGGCAGCCTGCCGTTTCTCAACATCGGGGCGGACGTGTGGCAGCACATCCTCGACGTCAACCTGAAGGGGTACGTGCTGTGCACTCAGGCGTTCGGCAAATACATGTTCAAGGCGAAGTACGGCCGCGTCATCAACATCTCCTCCGCGATGGGCGAGCATCCGTTGCCGTTTCTGACCCATTACGCCGCGTCGAAGGGCGCAATCAACGCGATGACGAAGTCGCTGGCTCAGGAATGGGCGACGCGCGGCATCACCGTCAATGCGATCGCGCCGAGTTACTTCGAGACCGACATGGTCAAGGAGAGCAAGGAGAACGAGCAGGCGAATGCGCTGATCATGTCCCGAACCCCGGTCAAGCGCTACGGCCGGGTAGAGGAACTCGTCGGCCTCGTGAACTATCTCGCGTGCGACAACGCCAGTTACATGACTGGCGCGGTGATACCGCTTGATGGCGGCTGGTCGGCTGGCTGAGTGCAGTTACGGAGCGGCGACATGTCCAATGAGATCAAGATCAAGTCGAAGGTCGGCCAGCTGTCCGACATATCCCGGTACATCAAGCCGGGCAGCTTCGTCGCCATCGGCGGCGGCTGGAGCTGCAACAAGCCCATGGCCATCGTGCGAGAGATCATCCGTCAGCGGATTTCCGGCCTGACGGTCACCTCGATCACGGGTGGATGGGAGATGGAATGGCTGCTCGGTGCCGGGCTGGTAGACCACCTGATGATGAGCTTCCTGAGCCTCGAATTCTTCGGGCTGCCGCCCAACTTCCGGAATGCAGCAGAGAAGAAGACCATCAGGATCACCGAGATCGAAGGCTGTTCCCTGATCAAGGCGCTGGAGGCGTCCAAGCTCGGTCTTCCGTTTGCGCCGTTCCCCGGGCCCAAGGGTTCGGACATCGTCCGGGAGGCGCCCGAACTCTACAAGACCGTGACCTGCCCGTTCACTGGGCAAGAGCTCACCGCCATCCAGGCCATCGTGCCGGACGTCGCGATTATCCACGCGCACAAGGCCGACGAGGCAGGCAACGTGCAGATGTTCGGGACGAGCGCATCGGACATGGACATGGCGATGGCCGCGAAGAGCGTCATCGTCACGGTCGAGGAAGTCGTCAGTGCCGATGCAATTCGTGCCGACAAGACGGCGACGAAGCTTTTCCGCCCCGACGTCGACCTCGTGATCCATTGCCCCATGGGCGCGAGTCCCTGCAGCTCCGTCCCGTACTACGCGGCGCACCTGCTGCAGATGCAGAATGATCTCGCCGGGCTGCAGCCGAAGTCCGCCAAGGAATACATCGCAGGCGTGATCGGGGCGAACGAAGACGAGTATTGGGCGAACGTCGGGGGTGAACAGGCAAAGGCGAAGTTGCGCGCGTTTCCGTCCAGGACCCGTGCGATCGAGCTGCCCCGCGCCCTGGATGCGGCGCCGGCCACGCAATATTCGGTGGGCGACCAGATGGTGTCTGCCCTTGCGGCCACAATCGATGACGAGGACACCATCATCCTCGGCTCTTTCACGCCGCTCGCCTATGCGGCGTACAACCTGGCGAAGCTCACGACGGCGCCGAATGCGTTCGTCGTCGGGTACAGCGGCGTGGATGCGCGGCCCTTCCAGATGGGCTTCCATACCTCCGAGGCGGCATGCACCAGGGAGTCTGCAGGCCTGTGGTCGATGACGGAGTGCATCGAGGCCCTGCATTTCCGCGGAACCGGGGACGTCGAGGCGGTGTCCAGCGCGCAGATGGACGCCAACGGCGACATCAACATCTCGTGGTTGCCCATGCCGCTGAAGGATGCGGACGGCAAGCCGACGGGCGAGTGGAACCGCCGTGCGTTGCGCCTGCCCGGCGGCGCCGGCGCGCCGGTCGTGTTCGGCCTGCACCGGAAGTCGGTCGCCTACTTCCCGAGCCATACCAGGATGGTCTTCGTGCCCAAGGTGAACTACGTCACCGGAACGCGCATGTACCGCACGGACGAGGAGCGGCGTGCCCGGGGACTGCAACCGGGGCCGATCATCGTCGTCACGAATCTTTGCGTGATGCAGACGACGGAACGGGGCGTCTGGCACGTCGTGTCGCTGCATCGCGGCGTCAGCGTGCAGGACGTGATCGACAACACCGGATTCGAAGTCCAAATCCCCGCGGATTGCCCACAGACCCGCGTGCCGACTCAGCAGGAGGTCGACCTGATCAGGCAGATCGACCCCACGGGCATCCACCTGCTCGATTTCGTGAGCGGCAAGGAGCGTGCCAGCAAGTTGCCGGCGATCCTGCAGGCGGAATGGGATGGCGTCTGAGTCGCCGGAATACCTGAGCTTGAAAACGAGGTGCAGGACATGACGTCGAGCTACGAAACCCTGTTGGTCGAAAGGAAGGAAGGCTACGCGGTCATAAAGTTCAACCGCCCCGACAAGTTCAATGCCGCCAACGCGCAGGTGTTCAGGGACCTGGCCGCGGCCGTCGCCGAACTCGACGCCGATCGCGACGTGGGTTGCATCGTGCTGACCGGCCAGACGTTCACGCACCCGAAGAAGGGCACGCCCTACCACGTCTTTTCGGCGGGTGCCGACGTCGAGCAGTTCGCCTCGGTGGGAAAGATCGAGGCAGGATACGAATTCATCAAGCTGTGCTTCGAGCCGTTCAAGGCGATCGAGCATTCGGAGACACCCGTCATTGCAGCGGTCAATGGCGCGGCCTTCGGCTTCGGCTTCGAGATTCAGGGCTGTTGCGACTTCTCCTTCGCGAGCACCAACGCGAGGTTCGCCCTCAAGGAACTGAACCACGGCGCATTGCCGGCCTGGGCAGTCACGCGCGGCGTGGAACGCTACGGCAACAGCACGATTGCTTACCTGGCAATGTCGACCATCGAGGTCGAGCCGGCAGAGGCCCGGAGGCTCGGCATCGTGATCGACGTGTTCGAGCCGGACGACCTGCTGCCGCGGGTCGAAGAGATCGCCAAGCGAGTGGCCAAGGCCAGCTACATCGGCAAGACTTTCATCAAGCGAAGCCTCAATCGAAATGCCACGACCCAGTACGAGGATGCCGAGCGTTACATGCCGACAGTCTTCGCCTCGCAGGTCATGCAGAGCGCATTTGCCCGGTTTCTCGGTGGCGAGACCAGGAACGTCAAGAACTGACGACCGCGATGACGATCGACCTGTTCGACGATCGCGATGCGCGGTTTGTGCTCTTCGATGTGCTCCGCATCGAGGAGCTCGCCGAGAGCGAGCGATACCGGCACGTCGATCGGGAAACGATTGAGATGCTGCTCGGCGAAGCGAAGCGACTGGCCGAACAGCGCCTGTTTCCGTTGAACGTCGAGAGCGACCGGGTTGGCGTCCGGCTCGAGGACGGGATCGTCCGGGCAGCCCCCGGCCTGGAGCAGGCCTACCGGGAATTCGTGTCGGACGGATGGCTGACGCAGACCGAGAGTGCCGAGATGGGCGGTCAAGCGCTGCCCAGGACGATCGCCTTCGCGACGCACGAGATGTTTCTCGGCGCGAACTTCCCGTTCATGTGCTTCGTCAATCTCACGCATGATGCAGCCAAGCTGATCGAACTCTTCGGGGACGCGGAGCAGAAGGCTGCCTATCTCGCCAGGATGTACGGGGGGGATTGGACCGGCACGATGTGCCTGACGGAGTCGAGTGCGGGTTCGGACGTGGGAGCGATCGCCGCCAGGGCGGTCCCGGCGGGCGACGGTTCGTATCGGCTCAAGGGCCAGAAGATCTACATCACGAACGGCGACCACGACATCGCGGAGAACGTCGTCCATCTGGTGCTCGCGCGCATCGAGGGCGATCCGCAGGGGACCGAGGGCCTGTCCGTCTTCATCGTGCCAAAGCGCCGGCTCAATGCGGACGGGTCGGCCGGGGTCGTCAACGACGTGGAATGCGTCGGGCTCTGGAAGAAGATGGGGCTGCATGCCTCGCCAACCACGACGCTGTCCTTCGGCGCCAGGGACGACTGCCATGCGTACCTGCTGGGCAAGCCCCGGCAAGGCATCCGCATCATGTTTCACATGATGAACCAGTCGCGGCTCGAAGTTGGCTTGTTCGGGCTGGGGACCGGCGTCGTCGCCTACCGCCTCGCCCTGGACCATGCGCGGGAGCGTCGTCAGGGACGCGGCATCGCTGGTGAGCCAGGCCAGGTGCCGATCATCCATCATCCGGACGTCCGGCGAAGTCTCTTGACCATGAAAGCGTATGTCGAGGGCATGCGCACGATGCTGCTGTACTGTGCCTATGCCATGGATAGAGCGGTCATCGCGACGGATCGCCCCGAGGAGCGGCACTGGCAAGGCGTCGTCAACTTGCTCGTTCCCATGGTCAAGTCGCATCCGACCGAAAAGTCGGTGGAACTGTGCTCGCTGGCGATGCAGCTGTTCGGCGGCTCCGGCTACATGCGTGACTATCCCATCGAGCAGTACCTCCGTGACGCGAAGGTCGCCTGCATCTTCGAAGGCACGACGGGAATCCAGGGCATGGACTTCGCCCTGCGCAAGGTCCGCCCGGGCGCAAGCTCGTCGTTCGAGAGTTTCCTCGACAGGATGGACGCAGTGATCGCGGAAGCCAGTGGCCTGCCGTCGTGGTCGCGTCATGCCGAGCAACTCCGGCGGACCCGCGATTCCATCCGACGCCTGCCGGCTGCCCTGGCGGACGGTTCCGAGCAGGACGGCCTGCGGAACCAACTGCTCTCGGCGACGCCCTTCATGGAGGTCACGTCAGACCTGCTCGTGGCCTACTTCCTGCTGTGGGGGGCGATGGTCGCCGAGCGAAAGCTGGCGGCTGCGTGGGCGCTGCCGACGTGCCCTGCGGGCGGCAAGGGCCGGCAGGGAGCCGAAGCGTCGACGGCACATCTTCTGGGCAGGCTGGCGTCCGCCAGGCACTTCATCGCCAACGTATTGCCGGTCGTCGACGGGCGGATCGAGGCGTTGAAGTGGATGGAGGTGTCTGCCTGCACCATGTCAGAGGCATCGTTCTAACAAGGCGTCGCATTCCCATGCAGCAAGCGGAAGACACCATCCAGAGTTCGTGCGCCCGAGAACGCCTGTTGACCCAGGCGGCCAACCTCTTCATGGAGTTTGGTTACGAACGGACGACGATGCGCAACATTGCCGCTGCCACCGGGATCAAGCTCGGGAGCATCGCCTACTACTTCCGCAGCAAGGACGAAATTCTCTTCGAGACGATGAAGGCGGTCATCGAGGCCGGCGAAAGGCGTGCGTTTCATGCCGTTCGGAATGCGAAGTCGACGCAGGACAAGTTGCGTGCCCTGATCGAGACGGAAGTGCACTCCTTCGTCGACGGACCCGGGTCGATCGTCATCCAGGAGTGGCGCGGCCTGCTCGAAGAGCACAAGGCCGCGTTGCTGGACCACTACAAGGCCTATCAGAGCTTGTGGATGGAGGTTCTGGAGGAATGCCACGAAAACGGCCTGATACGGTGTCGACCCGAAATGGCCAGACAGTTCGTGCGCGGTGCTTTCGCCTGGGCGGAGACCTGGTACAACCCCGACGGAGAGTTGAAACTCGAGGAACTCGTCGACGAAATGATGAAATTGATCGTGCAGCAGGCTCCCGCGTCGCGCTCGCGTGGCAAACGATCGTCGACCGCGCCCCGGAGTCGGCGTCGTTAGCCCTGAGCACACCTGCCCGGCAGTGAAACTCGAGCCGGCTCAGGCATGGCCCGAGCTCAGCCTGGTGGCCGACGCCATGCGGCGGTTGGTCGACGACGGGCAATTCGCCGGAGTTGCCACGGAGGTCTGGCGGGACGGCACGCTCATGCACAGGGCTGCCGCCGGGTACGGCGACGTCGCGCGCGGTGCGCCGATGCGACCGGACTCGATTGCCCGCATCTATTCCATGACCAAGCCCGTGACCGCGGTCGCGATGATGATTCTCCGGGACCAGGGCATCTGGAAGCCAGAGGATCCGATCGCCCGCGACCGTGAACTCACGCATCACTTCGTCACCGCAATCGACTTGCGGAACAGCACCTGTAGGAGAGGAACCCGAGCCCGGACCGCTGTCACCATCGAGAACTGCGGCCACACGGCGCTCGGCCCGCCCCCGCGGCCGCTCGTGCCGGCCTGCAACGCCTCCAAGGGCGCGGTACGCGTGCTGACCAAGTCCGTCGCACTGCATTACGCATCCGCCGGCTACCGCATTCGCGTGAACGCCGTCCACCCCGGGTTCGTCGGCACGCCGCTCGTCGCGAACGCGGTGGGTGCGCTGCCGCCCGGCGGAGGGAGAGGCTTTCGTCAACGACGTGTGCGCGCGCATTCCAATAGGCCGTTTCGGCGAGACGGCCGAAATCGCCCAGGCAATTTTGTTCCTGGCCTCGGACGAGGCAAGCTACTGACCGGTGCAGAACTCGTGGTCGACGGCGGGTACACTGCCGGGTGAGAACACACTCGGGGAGTCGAACATGCAGGCCACGTTTCGCTGCGATGGCAGCACGGTGTTCGTCTTCGGCGGCACCAGCGGCATCAACCTGGGGATTGCCGAGGCTTTCGCCGAGGCCGGCGCGACGGTCGCGGTCGCCAGCCGAAGCGCCGGGAAGGTCGAGGCCGCCGTCGCCCGACTGACCGATGCCGGCAAGCGATCCGGACACGACCGCCCGGCGAGCGGTTACGCGCTCGACGTGCGGGACGCCGCGGCCGTCGGCACGGCGCTCGACGCGTTCGCGAGTGCAGCCGGGGGAATCGACGTCGTCGTGTCCGGCGCCGCCGGCAATTTCCTCGCGTCCGCGGCGACGCTGTCGCCGAACGGGTTCAAGGCCGTGGTAGACATCGACCTGCTCGGGTCCTTCCACGTCGCGCGCGCCGCGTACGCGCACCTGCGCAAGCCCGGTGGTTGCCTGATCCACATTTCCGCGCCGCAGGCGTCGATTGCCATGCCGATGCAGGCCCACGTCTGCGCGGCGAAGGCGGGCGTCGACATGCTCACGCGCACGCTCGCCCTCGAATGGGGCCCGGTCGGCATCCGGGTGAATTCGGTCTCGCCTGGCCCGATCGACGACACGGAGGGCATGCGACGGCTGGCGCCCGACGAGGCGAGCCGCGATCGCTGCGTGCGATCCGTGCCGATGCGTCGCATGGGCGACGTCCGCGACATCGCCAACGCCTGCCTGTTCGTCGCGTCCGACGCCGCGAGCTACGTCTCGGGGACCGTCATTCCCGTCGACGGCGGCTGGGCGGCAGCGGGCGCCAACGTCGGAAGCTAGCGAGGATTGCGACGAACGCCCGCGTGCTCGCGCGCCGTTCAGTCGACGTGCCGGCGGCCCGAGCCGAAGACCAGGTAGAAGGCCGCACCGAACAGGGACACCGCAGCAGTGAGCACGAACGGCGCGCCGAAGGTGCCGGTGCGATCGACGAGCCAGCCCGTGACGTAGATGCCGACGACGCCCGGCAGCGTGGCGAACGTGTTGCTGATGCCCCAGATGACGTCGGCATACTTCGGCGCGATGTCGAAGCAGTTCGGCGCGAAGCCGGACATCGCGCACGCGGCGGTGCCCGTCGCGCAGCACGTGATCAGGACGGCGGCCAGCGGCGTCGTCGCCTGGGTCAGCAGCAGGAGGAACACGGCACTGCCGCCGAGCGCGAGGGTCTGCATCAGTTTGCGGACGTAGCCGGCGCCGCGCCCGCCGAGCAGCATCCGATCCGCCCATGCGCCGGCCAGGTTCGCTGCGACGAAATTGACCAGCCACGGTGCGGCGGACAGGACGCCGGCGCTGGCGAGCGAGACGCCGAACGTGCTCTTGAAGTACGTCGGCAGCCACGCGAGCAGGACGTACAGGCCCCAGTTGCTGGCAAAGTGGCTCACGATGATGGCCCACACGGCCGGCAGGCGCAGCAGTTGCCCCCAGGGTATGGCGCGGTGGGGGGTCTGCGACGACGCCACGGAGGAGTTTGCAGGAACGTCCTCGCGGGCAAGGAAGTGCCATGCCGCGTACCAGACCAGTCCGATGACCCCGAACAGGTAGAAGGGCAGGGCCCAGCCGTATTCGCGCACCAGCCAGCCCGTGGCGGGCAATGCGAACACCGTGCCGAGCGAGATCGCGCTGATGATGAGCGCGGTGGCCCGCGACCGGCGCTCCGGCGGCACCCAGCGCGAGATCATGTTCATGGAGGCGGGGAACACGGCAGCTTCGCCGAGCCCGAGCGCGATGCGTGCCGCGATCAGCGCGCCGAGCGACATCGTCGCGGCAGGCGGGGTGAGTGCCGTCCAGGCTGACCACCAGAGCACCGCGACGCCGAGGACCAGCCAGCCGCCGTAGCGGTTCGCGAGCACGCCGGTCACCGCCATCAGCAGCAGGTACCCGACGAAGAACGCGGAGAGCACGACGCCTTTCTGCGTCTCGGTCCAGCCGAGGTCGTCCTTCATCGCGATGGCGGCCACCGAGATGTTGGTGCGGTCGATGTAGGAGATGAAGACAGCTGCGAAGAGCAGCAGCACGACGGTGTAATGACGCGGCCACACGAGGCCACTCGCCTCGCCCCGTGCACTGGACATGAACGCCTCCCTCGTTGCGATGGCCGTGATGCTACATGAGCGCGGAAGTGTGCCGGGTACTCGCACTCGGGCGGCGCACCTGAAAAACGAAAAGACCGGGAAGGCTTCCCCTCCCGGCCCCCGCAGGCCACCGGCGATATGCGCGTGCCCGGTGGCGCAACCTGCGTCAAAGGCCCGGCGCCTGCAGGTAAGTGCTCTGGTCGGCGACCGCGACCCACTTGCGTCCGTCATGGGTGTAGGTAACGCCGGTCAGCGTCCGCTGGTGGTACCCGATCGACGGAATGTCGTAGGTCGCGTCGTACAAGATGAACGCCGACTGGCAGCCATCCACGACTCGATGGAGCTCCGTCCAGGCCCACACCGCCTCGCGGTTGGCGAAGTGCGGCGCCAGGGCCTTCATGATCGCCTCGACACCGTAACGAACGGCGCCGCTCGCGAAGATCGTCACGGCCTCGGGGTGGTGCACATCACGGAAGGTCTGCGCGTCGTAGTCGCGGAACGATTCCATGTCGACCCTCTGCGTCTCTTCGAACTGCACTGCGCATCCGACGGCGGCCGCATCGGCATGCGAGGGCGACGCCACCAGCATACCGCCCAATGCAACGGCAATCGCTCCCCAGGTCTGCCCGACCCGTCGCGACTGGAATGAATGGCTCGTCATGGATTGGTCCTCGTGGGTGTGACTCGAACCAGCGGACCATAGCCCGTCAAGCGTCATGGCTTCGAGACCCAATTCCCGCCAATTGCACCAGTCCAATTAACTACACTTGGCTCGTGGAAGTGCACGTGAGCCTTGTCGGCCGGCGGAACCTCGCGGGCGAGATCTATCGCCAGTTGCGCGCGGCGATCCTCGAGGGGCGACTGCGGGGCGGAGAGGCCCTGCCACCCACGCGGGAGCTGGCGGATCGCTTGAGCGTCTCGCGCACGACCGTGAGTGCCGCCTACGACCGACTGATTGGCGAGGGCTTCGCCACGGCGAGGGTCGGTTCCGGCACCTATGTGGCCCGCAATCTGGTGCCTCCCGTCCGGCAGCGCCGGCCGCGCACAACGGCACTGCAGCCGCGCCGCGTATGGGAGGACGTGCCCCTTCCGGTGGCGATGTGGCGCCCCGCTCGATACAACTTCCGACCGGGCGTCCCTGACGCACGGCTCTTCCCGTACGAAGCGTGGCGGCGCCTGCTGGCGCGCGAGTTCCACCCGCGGGCTGCAACTCTCACGTACGGTCATCCGGCCGGACACGCGGGCCTGCGTGCCGCAATTGCCCGCCATGTCGGCATTTCGAGGGGAGTCCGGGCGGATGCGAACGACGTCGTCGTCACCAACGGCACCCAGCAGGCGGTCGACCTGGTCGCCCGGGTCCTCGCAGCGCCCGGCGATCGCGTAGCCGTCGAGGATCCCGGCTACGGTCCGCCGCGACGGTTGCTCAAGTCGCTAGGCCTGCGGGTCTGCGGCGTACCGGTAGACGACGAAGGGCTGATCGTCGAGAGGATTCCACCGGAGACGCGGTTCGTCTACGTCTCGCCCTCGCACCAGTTCCCGCTCGGCATGTCGATGTCGCTGCACCGACGGCTCGCGCTGCTCGACTGGGCGAGGCGCACCGGTGCCGCGATCATCGAGGACGACTATGACAGCGAGTTCCGGTTCGACGGGCGACCGATCGAGCCGCTTCACATGCTCGACACGCACGGCCGGGTGATCTACCTCGGCTCATTCTCCAAGACGATGTTGCCGACGCTGCGGCTCGGCTTCCTGGTCGCTCCGCCGTCGTTGAGCGAGGCCCTGGGCGCGGCGAAGTTCCTGGCCGACTGGCATTCCCCGCTCGCAACGCAGGCGGCGATGGCGCGGTTCATCGACGACGGTCTCTTCGCACGCCACGTCCGGCGCATGCGGAGCGTGTACGAGGCGCGCCACCGGCTCATCGAGGAGGTCCTGGCACGCTCGTTCGCCGACGAGCTGGACGTCGTGCGCTCATCCGTAGGACTGCATGTCGCGGCGCGCGCGCGAAACGCGGCGGCCGACACAATCGCCGAGGCCGTGCGCCGTGCGTCGGCACTCGGGGTCGAGTGCGATCCATTGTCGATGTACGCCGTCGGAAACGCGGCCCAGTGCGGGGTGGTGCTGGGTTATGGCGCCATCGCACGCGAGCGAATCGAAGAGGGCCTGTCGTTGCTGGGACGGGCGCTGCGCGCCGGGCGCCGCGTTCCTTGAGGGGGACGTCGACTTCGGCCGCGCGGCAAGTTGTGCCCGCTGCCGCGCCAGGTCGCGTTCGATGTCGGCGAAGATCGCTTTGAATTCGGGCTCATTGCGGATCGAAGCGAGGCTCGGGTCGAAGTCACGAGCGTAGCGCCACCAGCGGCGCCAGCCGGCCTTCTCCGCGTCTCGCAGCGCGGCGAGCGCTTCCTTCTTCTGTCCGCGCAGCGCGAAGATCCGCACGTCTGCGATCCCATGTCCGCGGACACCCAGACGCGGGATCGTGCGAACGACCTGTTCGCTGAGATCGAGCAGCATTCTTGCTCGTTCGATTTCACCGGTCTTCTGCAGAACGGGCACGAGGTCGATGGCCACGACGCAGTTCGTTCCGTCTATCCTCGGGGGCGGCGGAGCGAGGAGTTCCGGGTACGCCTCGGCATACCTGGAACGTGCGGCTTTGTAGTCGCGGGCCAGGTCGGCGTCCCTCGTGATGACCAGCATATCGGGGTCATTCGGGTAGCGGCCAAGGAACGTCCCGGCATGCCGGCCGGCCGAATCCACGTCGCCCCGATTCCATTGCACGATCGCTGAAACATAGTCCACAGCCAGGTTGTCGGGCCAGTGGTTCCGGGCGGCCTCGACCAGCTCCGCCGTCTGGGCGTCACGACCCAGATCGAGGTAGAGCGCGGCAAGCCACAATCGAGAGTCCGGACCGTCCGGATCCAGCGCGATGGCCTGTTCCATGAACGGCACCGCATCCGCAAATCGATTCCGCGCATAGGCCATGAACAGACCGATGCCGAGGTGAGAAACCGGCATGGAGGGATCTATGGTGATGGCCTTGCGGAAACGAGCGTCGGCTTCGTCGAAGCGGCCGGTGGCTGCCAACTGTTCGGCGAGGTTCGCATTGATGATGGCGGACAGCGGGTCGAGTTCCGCGGCTCTCTGCGCATGGCTGAGAGCTTCCTCACGGCGGCCCAGCGTGCCCAGCATGTCGCTGAACCATTGGTGGGCGGTGGCATAGTTCGGATTGAGACTGATCGCTTGTCGATACATGGTTTCTGCGCGGCCGTCCTGGCCTCCGGCGCGATAGACGATCGCGGACGACGCCCACGCCTCCGCCAGATCAGGGCTCAACTCCAGCGCCTTGTCGGCGGCTCGCGCGGCCTTGTCGAGCCTGGTTTCCAGTGGCGCGCCGCTGTACACCGGCTGCAAGACCAGCGTATCCGCCAACCCCACGTACGCCAGTGCAAACTCGGGATCGAGGTCGATCGCGTCCCGGAAGAATCCCTCGGCCTCCGTCAGCCCCGCGCTCGTCCGCCTCGCCATGCGCTGCTTGCCGAGCTGGTAGGCCTCCCAGGCCGCGAGGCTTTGTGTTGCGACGGCACCCACCCGGGACTTCTCGTCCAGTGTCAGGGTGGCCTTCAGGGCCTCGGCGATGGCTGCTGCGACT
>DASSJN010000147.1:0-4300 GCA_035691185.1 Steroidobacteraceae bacterium | reverse complement strand
GGCGGCCACGCGCGGCGCGTCGCGCTTCGGGTGCTGCGCGGCGGCGCGGACCTCCGCCTGCTCCCGTGCGTGTCGCGCTTCGTCCGCATGCCCCTGCAGCTCGAGCGCGCGGCCGAGCATGCGCCAGTTGAACGGGCTCGTCCGCTTGACGTCCGTGCGCTCCGAGGCGAGCGCACGCGCGAGCGACCCGTTGCCAGCGCGCATCGCAGCCTCGAGCAGCGTCAGGTGCACGATGTCGCGCTGGGCGTGGCTGCCGCCGAAGCGCTGCGCATGCGGGCGCACGGGCGCGATGTGCTCGACGGCTTCCGCGTACCGGCCGCGGCCGAACGCCGCAATGCCGCGTGCGAGCGGCAGCCCGACTTCGCGCGCCATCATCGCATTGGTGCCCGACCCCTGCGCGGCGCGCTCGAGGTTGGCGAGCGCCGCGTCGACCCGGGACCACTGCTCGCTGCCCACGAACGCCATCGTGGCGTGCACGTCGTTGAACGCGTAGAAGCCTTCGTCGCTGGCGATCGGCGCCCAGGTGTCGGCGAGCGGCTGCCAGCGCTGGCCGACGTCGGCGCCGCGCAGGGCCAGGCGCCACAGCATCGCCGAGGCGTCGACCATCTCGAGCGCGACCGGGTTCTGGGCCGGCCGGATGCGCGTGTCGTACAACTCGAGCACGCGGTCGTACTCGGCGAAGTCAAGGTGGTGCAGCGCGAGGTGCCACCAGTTGTGGTAGGCGAGGCCGTTGTCGATCGACCAGTCGTCCTGGCGCGAAGTCAGCCACTCGATGCCGTCGCGCAGCCGTCCCTGCATTTCCATGACGTGCGCCACCGCGTGCACGGCCCACGGGTCGCGCCGGTTGATCTCGAGCGCGCGACGGCCCGTGTCCTCGGCCCGTTCGTAGAGCGCGGTCTCCTCGAGGCCGAACGAGTGCATGCCGAGCAGGTAGCCGTACCCAGGCACGCTCGCGTCCCAGTGCGGCAGCGCCTGCGCGAGGCGATCGCGCAGCATCGTCGACTGGCCCAGGAAGAAGTCGCAGACGTGGGCAATCTGCACCGCCAGCTGGTCGCGGGGGAAGTCCACCACGATGTCGCCGTAGGCCTGCACGGCGCGCACGAGGTCGCCCCGGGCCCACGCACGGGCGGCGGCCGCGTGGCGGCGCTCGCGCTCGTTGGCGCGCGTCGCGGGCGCCTCGATCACGGCGGCGCTCTCCTCGATCAGCGGCAAAGCGCCACGCTCGGACGACATGACGGCCAGGCCCGCGCGCAGGCAGTGGGCGATGGCGCAGGCCGGGTCGTCGGCGATTGCGGCGTTGATCTCGGCGAGGGGATCGACGAAATACGATGCGGTCAGCTCGAGCGCCTTCTCGTAGCGGTCGAGCGAACGGGCGTTGCGGGTCGAGACCTCGAGTCCGCGGTGGTCTTTCAGTTGCATGGTTCAGCCTCCTGTCGTGGTTCCGGGCGAGCGGCGGCGTTGCCGTCGTCTCTGGGGCGGCACTCTAGGTGGCCGCCGTCAACGGTCCGTCTCGACAGACGTGAAAAAACCGTGAAAATGCGTCCACGCGATGGAGCGCAGGTGACCACCGGGGGCGACGTGACGGGGCTGTCGATTCAAGTGGTGGGGGGGCTGCGGGTCGCCACGACCGAAGGGCGGGTCCTGCGCATCAGTTCCCGCAAGGCCCAGGCCTTGCTCGGATGCCTCGCGGTGCAGCCGGGCGCACCGCTCGGGCGCGACTTCCTCGCGACGCTGCTCTGGGAGGATTCGGACCCGGAACTCGGACGCGCGAGCCTGCGCCAGGCGCTGGCCGCGCTGCGCAAGGCGTTGCCCGATGGTCACGCCGAAGCATTGTGCTCCGACACGACCTCGGTATGGCTCGACCCGGCACGTGCCGCGTCCGACCTCGCGCGTTTTCGTGCGTCGCTGCAGGCAGGCTCGTTCGACGCGACTGCCACGCAGGTGCCGACCGAGGAGTTGCTCGCCGGCCTCGACGCGAAATCGGTCGCGTTCGAGCAGTGGCTCGAACAGCAACGAAGCCTCTTCCGCCGGCAACGCATCGAGGCGCTCGAACAGGTCGCCGCGCGTTGTGCCGCCTCGAACGACGTGGACGGACACCGTGCGGCGCTCGAGCGGCTGCTCACGCTCGAGCCCGTCCAGGAGCGCGCCCACCGCGCCCTCATGGACGTGCTCGCCCGGCAGGGCCGCTGGACCGAGGCGCTGCGTCAGTACCGGCTGTGCCGCGAGCTGCTGCGCCGCGAACTCGACGTCGCGACGGAACCCGCCACCGACGCGCTGTACCGCGACCTGCTGCGCCGGCGCCGCCACACCGATCCGACGACTGCGGAAGAGGGCAGCGACGCCCTTGCGGCCGCCCCCACCACGTCGGACGCCGGCCCCGAGCGCTCGACCACACCTGCGCCGGCGCTGCTGCGGGACGCGGTCGTGCTCTGCCTGCGTCTCGCGTCGGGCGATCACGATCTCGACGCCGAGCAGGCGCGCACGCGCGAGATCGCGTTTGCGCGCGAGGCGACGGCCGCCATCAAGCGTTTCGGCGGGCGGGTCGACCGCACGGTCCCCGGCGAGGCGCTCGCGGTGTTCGGCCTCGAGTCGATGTCGGGGAACGAAGCGGAACGCGCGGTGCGCGCAGCGCTGGCGCTGGTCGGTGAGGGCCGGCCCGAGTCCGTCGTCGCCGCCTGCGGCATCGATGCGGGACAGGTCCTCCCGTCCCGCGCCGACGACACGATGCCGATCGGCGGCCGCGCAGTGACCGTGGCGCGCGAGCTTGCCCGCGGCGCGCGGGCGGGCGACGTGCTCGTCTCCGACAGTATGCTCGAGCGCTTGCGCGAACGGTTCGGCCACGCGCCGGCCGAGTTGCCCGGCCACGCGACCGCACACCGGATTACCACCCGAGGCGATGGCACGCGCGCGACGCGCCCATTCGTCGGGCGACGCGCGGAACTCGCCTTGCTGACGAGTCTGCTCGAGCGCGTCTCGAACTCGCGTCGCGGCCGTGTCGTCGTCGTGCGTGGTGAGCCGGGAATCGGCAAGTCGGCCATCATCGACGCGCTGCTGCGGGCAGCGGCCGGGCGTGGGGTCGCCACTTGCGTGCTGCCTCTGTTCGACTTCGGCCAGACGATGCTGGAGCGGCCCATTCCAGCGCTGGCCGCTCGGCTCGTCGGCCTGCAACCGGGCAGCGTCGGCGCCGAAGCGGGCGCCAGGATCGAGCGGGCGGTCGACGACGGGCTGGTGGCACCCGACGACCGACTGTTCGTGCACGATCTGGTGGGCATGACCGGGCCCGACGCGAGCGGCTGCCTGGCCGGCATGGACAATGCGACCCGACAACGCGGGCGGGCGTTGGCCCTGCAGCACCTCGTGCAGCGTGCAGCCGCCAACCCGCTGCTGATGGTCGTCGAAGACGCGCACTGGGCGGAGCCCGCCGAACTCGCCGCCCTCGCCGATCTCGCGGCCGCCGTGTCGTCGCATCCCGTCCTGATGGTCCTGTCCGTCCGGGCCGACGACGACCCGCTGGATCCGGCCTGGCGCGCAAGGATCCGCGGCTGTCCGATGACGACGCTCGACCTCGCACCGCTCGACCAGGACGAGTGCCGGGAACTCGCCGCGGCGCACGGCGAATGGTCCCCGGAACTGCTCGAGCGCTGCGTCGACCTTGCCGGCGGCCACCCGCTCTTCCTCGAGCAATTGCTGCGCGCCTCAGCGAGCGGCGAGAGAGTCTTGCCTGGCTCGGTGCGCGCGCTGCTGCTGCGCCGCGTCGAGCGGCTGGAAGCGGCGACGCAACAAGCCCTGCAGGCCGCCGCCGTCCTCGGCCACCGCTTCGCGTTGGAGGCCCTGCGGCACGTGCTCGGCGCGCCCGGGTTCGATGCCGCGGCCCTTGAGGCCTCGGGTCTCGTCCTGGCGGACGGGGACGAACGCCGCTTCGCCCACGCTTTGATACGCGATGCCGTCTACGAGTCGCTGCTCGGCTCGACCCGACGCGAACTGCATCGCCGCGCAGCGGCGTGGTACGCGCCGCGCGACGCGGGCCTGGGCGCCGACCACCTCGCGGCCGCCGGCGATCCGGCCGCCTCGGCCGCGTACGCGCGGGCGGCTTGTGAGCAACTGCAGGCCTGTCGTCTCGAGCGTGCGCTCGCCAGCGCCGAGCGAGCGTGCGAACTGGCGCGCGAACCTGCGCAGCATGCGGCGGCGTGCGCGACGCTCGGCGACGTGCAGCTTGCGCTGGGCCGGGCGGGCCAGGCGTGCGAGACGTATCGCAACGCCATCGAACTCGCCGCCGACGCGGACGGGAGGGCCAGGGGCT
>DASSJN010000146.1:0-15939 GCA_035691185.1 Steroidobacteraceae bacterium | reverse complement strand
GGTCGCGCTCACGCAGCGCGGCCACGGCGACGCGGACCGGCCCGAGACCGGCTACCGGCCCGCCGACTTCGCCGCCGACGTCGACGCCTTCATCGAGGCAATGGGTCTCGGCCCGGTCGTTCTGGTGGGGCACTGCATGGGCGCGACGGTGGCGCAGCGCTTTGCGATCGACTACCCCGAGCGGCTGCTCGGACTCGTGCTGCTCGGCTCGCGTGCGTCCTGGCACGACCAGCCTGAGGTCGAGGAACTCGGCGCCTATGTCTCGCGGATGCAGGACCCCGTCGACCCTGCGTTCGTGCGCGAATTCCAGCAGGGCACGGTTGCTCGGCCGGTGTCGCCGCCGTTCCTCGATACCGTGGTCCAGGAAAGCCTCAAGCTGCCGGCCCGGGTGTGGCGGGCCGTGTTCGTCCAGGGCGTGCAGGGGGTGGACCACACGATGCTGCTCGGTGCGATCGAGGCGCCGACCCTCGTGCTGTGCGGCGACCGTGACACGATCGCGTGGAGTGAACAGGAAACGCTGGCCGCCCGAATCCGCGGCGCGCAGCGCAAGACCTGCCCCGAGGCCGGGCACTCCATGCACTGGGAGGATCCGGCGCAGTTCGCGGAGGAACTCGTGGCATTCATCCGCCGGGTCTCGCGAGCGGGCTGTCTCGGGCAGCCCGAACCCGCGCCGGCGCGTGTCGCGGTCTCGGCCGGCGGGTAGGCTGCAGTGCGACGCCGGACGCCGTCATCGCGGGTCCGGCTCACTGCGCGACGAGCTTCGCGTACAGCTTCTCGTACTCCGCCGCGCTGACGTCCCAGCCGAAATCCTGCGCCATGCCGTTCTGCACGAGCCGGCGCCAGACGCTCGGCCAGCCGAACCACTCCAGTGCGGTCGTGATGCCCCAGCGCAGGCCGCCCGCGTCGAAGTCGTTGAAGACGACGCCCGTGCCGCGGCCTGTCGCAGGATCGAAATGCTGCACGCTGTCGGCGAGCCCGCCCGTGCGGCGCACGACCGGGACCGTGCCGTACTTGAGGCTGTACATCTGGTTGAGGCCGCACGGCTCGTAGAGCGACGGCATCACGAAGATGTCGGCCGCGGCCTCGATGAAGTGCGCGAGTTCCTCGCTGTAGCCACTGTAGAACACGGCCTTGCCCGGGAACCGCTCCTGCAGCGACGCCAGGAATGTCTCGTAGTGAGGCTCGCCGCTGCCGAGCGCGACGAGACGGAGCTCGCGCTGCTCGAGCAGGTCCGGCAGCGTCTCGAACAGCAGGTCGATGCCCTTCTGGTGCGTCAGGCGCGAGACGATGCCGAGCAGCGGCGTCGAACTCGCAGCCGGCATGCGCAGCAGGTCGAGCAGCGCCTCCTTGTTGCGCGCCTTGCCGGCGAGGTCCGACCCGTCGTAGCGGAACGGCAGGTAGCGATCGGTCGCCGGGTTCCATTCCTCGTAATCGACGCCGTTCAGGATGCCGCACACCGCATCGCTGCGTGAGCGCAGGTCGGGGTCGAGGCCGTGGCCCCCCTCAGGCGTGCGGATTTCCTGCGCGTATGTCGGGCTCACCGTCGTGACCGCATCGGCGTAGAGGATGCCGTGGCGCATGGGATTGATCCGGCCCTGCGCGAGGTCTCCCTGGTGGAACGCCTCGATGCTGACGCCGGGCCCGACGTCCGAGGCCGAGCCCGCCGAGAACACGCCCTGGTAACCGATGTTGTGGATCGTGAAGACGCTGCGCGTCGCGCCGAAGACCTGGCGATCCCAGGCATACGCGGTGCGCAGCAGCAACGGCGCAAACGCGGTATGCCAGTCGTTGCAGTGCAGGATGTCCGGCGCGAACGCGAGCCGCTGGCAGCATTCGAATGCGGCGCGCGTCAGCACGAGGTAGCGCAGGTGCTCGTCCGGCGCGTCGGAATAGATGTACGGCCGGTCGAAGACCGCGGGACAGTCGACCAGGTGGACCCAGACGTCGTCCCGGCCGGGCATGCGTGCCCGGTGCACGTCGCAGCGATACTCGCTGGTGCCGACCGCGACCCTGACTCCGTGGAGCAGGTCGACCGGGCGGCGGTCGACGCCGTGCAGCTCCATGAGGCCATGAAACGGCGCAAACGTCAGTACCTCGTGGCCGCGACGGTACATCTGCCGGACGAGCGCGCCGGCCACGTCGCCGAGCCCTCCGGTCTTCGCGAATGGCGAGATTTCGGACGCCAGGAAACAGATTCGGTGCAGTGCCATGCGCCGGCTATTGTCGCACAGCGACTCCTCGCGACAGCACGATCCGGGTGGCCGCGCCGCAGCGGGTGAGTATGCTAGCCCGCATGAACACGAACCCCGCCATCGAGCAGGCGGCCGTGAATTCCGATTTCGCCCGCATCGCGTGCGCGATCGAGTACATCGCGGAGCATGCGCAGGACCAGCCGTCGTTGTCCGACATCGCTGCGGCTGCCGGCTGGAGCGAGTACCACTTCGCGCGCGTCTTCCGCCGCTGGGCCGGGATCTCGCCGAAACAGTTCCTGCAGCACCTGTCGCTCGCCGCGGCGAAGCAGACGCTGGACGACGAACGGTCGGTCCTGCAGGCCGCGCTCGACGCCGGGCTGTCGGGCCCCGGTCGCCTGCACGACCTGTTCGTGTCGCTCGAGGCGGTGACGCCGGGCGAGTACAAGTCGCGCGGGCGCGGCATGGTCATGCGCCACGGCACGGCCGGCACGCCGTTCGGGCCGGCCCGCATCGCAATGACCGAGCGCGGCATCGCGTTCCTCGCGTTCGCGGACGCCGACGGCGGGTTCGAGGGGTGGGATGCGTTCCGACACACGTGGCGCGAGGCGGAATGGCGCGAGGACGAGCGCGCCATCGCCAAGGTCGCCGCGACCGTCTGGCAGGCGGCGCCCGGGCGCGACCGCCGGCTCACGCTCTGGCTGCACGGCACCAACTTCCAGTTGCAGGTGTGGCGGGCGCTGCTCGCCGCGGGGGCGACCTCGACGACCAGCTATGCACGGCTGGCGCGCGACATCGGCAGCCCGTCCGCGTGCCGCGCCGTGGGTGCGGCCGTGGGCTCGAATCCGGTCGCCTGGCTGATCCCTTGCCACCACGTGCTCCGGGCCAACGGCGCGCTGAGCGGTTATCGCTGGGGCACGGAGCGCAAGCGGGCGATGCTCGCCTGGGAGCTTGCGCAGTCCATCAAGGGCGCTTCTCGTCCTCGTCGCGCGGCGGTTTCTCGCGCTTCGGCAGCAGCGCGCTCAGCATCGATTCCTGCATCTTCGCGAGCGCTTCGAGGTTCGATCGCGTGAGATCGGCCATGGTCGCGATCGGCGTCGACGAGACGATCTTGGAGATCTGCTGCTGCAGGTTTTCCTGCTGGTGCAGGAAGGTCTCGACGCTCTTCTCCAGGAAGCTCGCCAGGAACCCCTGCATCGAGTTGCCATAGAACCGGATGATCGACTCGAGCACCGTGGTGCTCAGGATCGGCCGGCCGAACTGCTCCTGCTCGGCGATGACCTGCAGCAGGATGTGCCGGGTGATGTCGGTTCCGGTCTTGTCCTCGACCACCTTGATCTTCTCGCCCTTGACGATCAGACCGCGGATGTCGTCCAGCGTGATGTGACGGCTCTGCGAGGCGTCGTAGAGACGACGGTTCGCGTATTTCTTGATCAGGCGTTCCTGCGGGCTCATGGCAGGTGAGTGTACCTGAGCCCTGCTGCGGTGCACGAAATGCGTCGCAAAAGAAGGAGGACGGCAGCCCGCTCGATCGGGCCGCCGTCCTGGTCAACGCACGATCAGGCCGCCTTGCCGGTGGCGACGGCGGCCGCGTCCTCGAGCCACTTCGCAACATCGGACTGCGACTCCGCCGCGATCTCGGCGAGGGCCTGCTGGCGGCCCTGCGCCTTCTCGGCGAACTTCGTCGCGATCTCGCGCTGCTTGGCGAGCAGCGTCGGCAGGTCCTTCGCCTTGACCGTCGCGTGGAGCTGGTCGAGGCCGAACTGCAGCAGGTCGCCGGTCAGCTCGTACTGGAACCGGGCGATCCGCTCGACGTTGGCGACCATCGTTTCGTTGAAACGGGTGGCCGGGGCGAACGCGCGCTTGGCAAAATCCGTGTATTCCGTCGTCGTCGTCGTGCTCTTGGCAGCCATGGTCGTGTCCTTGTGCGTGGTCGGTTCGAACAGGGGCCATGGTACCAACAGGCTTTTTGCAGTGCAACAAAGACCAATGACGTATTTTGCTAGCGGAAAACCGTGAGATTATTGCGGTGCAACAGGACGGCCGGCGGGGATCGATCACCAGGCATTCACCACCAGAGGACGCGTCACATGGGCCAGTTACAGACCGTACTCGAGCAGTTGCAGGGCCGGGTCGGACAGGAAATCCACCGGAGCGACTGGCTCGAGGTCACGCAGGAGCGCATCGACGCCTTCGCGGCGGCCACGGGCGATTTCCAGTGGATCCACGTCGATCCCGCCCGCGCCCTGCGCGAGTCGCCGTACAAGACGACGATCGCGCACGGCTACCTGACGCTGTCGCTGTATCCGCTGCTGCGCGGCCTGGTCGACGCGGACACCCCGCTGTTTCCCGGCGTCCAGCGCGTCATCAACTACGGGCTCGACAAGCTGCGCTTCCCGAACGCCGTCCGTGTCGGCAGCCGCGTGCGCGCCCGGTGCGTCCTGCTCAAGGTGGAAGAAGTGCCCGGCGGCCTGCAGATGTCGGAGCAGTACACGGTCGAGATCGACGGTGAGGCGAAGCCCGCCTGCGTGGCCGACGCCATCATGCGCGCGTATTTCTGAGCGCGTGACCGGCCAGAACGACGCAACTAAGCGGCGCGCACCGCGCGCCGCCTCCGCGTCTGGACGGCCGAGAAGTGGTTCGCGGGGCCGTCCGCGGCATGGACGCCGCGGCCGGAGCCTCCAGGGATGGATTCACGGCGTCCCCGCGAACCATCTTGTCGGGCGGCCAGACGCGGCTATCGTCGACGCGACTGTGCCCGTGCGCGGTTCTGCCGAAATTCCCGCGCGGAATGAACTCACGGCCGAGTTGGCACTATAGTGGCGCGCAAAAGACGACCGCCACGCAGGCAAAGGACCGTCCCCATGATCTACGACAACATCCTCGGCACCATCGGTCGCACGCCGATCGTCCGGATCAACCGCCTCGCGCCGTCGCACGTCACGATGTACGTGAAGTGCGAATTCTTCAACCCGCTCGGCTCGGTGAAGGACCGCCTCGCGATCGCGATCATCGAGGACGCGGAACAGCGCGGCGAACTCAGGCCCGGGCAGACCGTGGTCGAAGCGACCTCGGGCAACACCGGCATCGCCCTCGCAATGGTCTGCGCCGCAAAGGGCTACCCGTTCGTCGCGCTGATGGTCGAGACGTTCTCGGTCGAACGTCGCAAGATCATGCGCATGCTCGGCGCCAGGGTGATCCTGACGCCGGCGGCCGAGCGCGGCAGCGGAATGGTGCGCAAGGCCGAGGAACTCGCGAAGAAGAACGGCTGGTTCCTTGCGCGCCAGTTCGAGAACGAAGCGAACCCGGCCTACCACCGGCAGACGACCGGTCCCGAGATCCTCTCCGACTTCGCCGGCAAGCGCCTCGATTTCTTCGTCACGGGGTGGGGCACCGGCGGAACCCTCACGGGGGCCGGCGAGATGATCCGGCTCGCGCGTCCCGAGGTGCGCGTGATCGCCACCGAGCCCGCCGGCGCATCGTTGCTCGCCGGCGCCGAATTCAAGCCGCACAAGATCCAGGGCTGGACGCCGGACTTCGTGCCCAAGGTGTTGAACCGCTCGGTGCCGCACGAGATCCTGCCCGTCACCGACGAGGAGGCGATCGCGGCCGCGCGCGTGCTCGCCGCGAAGGAAGGCATTTTCTGCGGCATCTCTTCGGGCGGCACGTTCGCGGCCGGGCTCAAGGTCGCGGAGAAGGCGCCGCAGGGCTCCGTGATCCTCGCCATGCTGCCCGACACCGGCGAGCGCTACCTGTCGACGCCGCTGTTCGAAGGCATCCCGGAAGGATCGGACCCGGAAACCTGATGCGGGGAGGTATCGGAGTGATCCGATACCCGACCCGCTCCTCCGCGGTCATCCGAACGCGGGGTTCGTGCGAATCGTGGATAATCGCGGATCGGTCATTCCGGTCAGTCCGCGCCACGAGGCGTTTCCACGCAACATGTCCGACTCCATGCGGAAGGTGCTGCTGGGCACCCTGATCGGCGCGTTCATCGTCGGCTTCGCCTGGCACCTGGCCGGCGAGCGGGCCAGGCGTGCGCCCGCGACCTCGGCGCCGGGCGCGCCGCGGGCGGCCGATGCGGCGGGTGGCGGCAAGGCCGCAAGAACGAAGGGTGCCGAGAAGCAGCCGGCGACCGGTGGCCCCGTGATCCCGGTCGTCGCCCACGAGTCGCGCATCGAGCGCTTGCGGCTGGAGGTCGAGGCGCTCGGCACGGCGCGTGCGAACGAGTCGATCGACGTCACCTCCAAGGTCGCCAACATCGTCACGGCAGTGCGTTTCGCCGAAGGGCAGCAGGTACGCAAGGGCGAGGTGCTCGTGGAACTCGACGGCGAGCAGGCGCGCGCGGACCTCGCCGTGGCTCAGGCCGCGCTCACCGAGAGCGCGAGCCAGCTGAAGCGCAGCCGCGAGCTCTACGCGACCAAGGTGCTCTCGGACCAGCAGATCGAGCAGATCGAGGCGACGCATGCGGCCAACCAGGCTCGTGTCGCCTCGGCGCGCTCACGCGTCAGCGAAAACGTGATTCGTGCGCCATTCAGCGGGCGGATCGGGCTGCGTCGCATCAGCGTGGGCAGCCTGGTCGAACCCGGCACCGTGATCACGACGCTCGACGACACCGGCACGATCAAGCTCGACTTCACCGTGCCGGAAACCGTGGTGGCCTCGATGCAGCCCGGACTCGACCTCGAGGCTCGCAGCGTCGCCTATCCGGGACAGACCTTCTCCGGACGCGTCGCTAGCGTGGACTCGCGCGTCGACCCGCAGACGCGCTCGGTCATCGTGCGCGCGACCGTGCCCAACGACCGGGGCCTGCTCAAGCCGGGCATGTTCCTGACCGTGAAACTCGCACGCGGCGAGGCGGACGTGCTGGTCGTGCCCGAGGAGTCGCTGGTGCCGGAGCAGGGCGACGTGTTCGTCTACGTCGTCAACGATGGCGCCGTGGCGAAGCGCAAGATCCAGACCGGCCCGCGCCGTGTCGGCAGCGTGCAGGTCACGGCGGGACTCGAGCCCGGCGAACTGGTGGTGACGGAGGGTACGCAGAAGCTGCGCGACGGCGCGAATGTCGACGTGGTCGCGTCCGCACCCTCACCCGGCTTGCGGCCGACCTCTCCCGCGACCGCGGGAGAGGTGAAGAACGTCCTCGCGCAATGAGGATCTCGGAAGTCTCGGTCAAGCGGCCGGTATTCGGCGCCGTCATCAGCATGATGCTGGTGATCCTCGGCCTGCTGGCCGCGTCGCGGCTGGCCGTGCGCGAGTTGCCCGATGTCGAGAGCCCGGTCGTCTCGATCGAGACGGAGTACCTCGGCGCCTCGGCCGACGTCGTCGAGACCAAGATCACGCAGGTGATCGAGGAACGGGTCGCGGGCCTCGAGGGCATCACCAAGATCACTTCGCAGAGCATCGACGGGCGCTCGAGCATCAACATCGAGTTCGACCCCGGCCGCTCGGTCGACGAGGCCGCGAACGACGTACGCGATCGCGTCGCGCGCGTGGCGGGCAGCCTGCCGCCCGAGGCCGAGCCGCCCGAGGTCGGCAAGGTCGACTTCGGGGCGGAGGCGATCATCTGGCTCGCGCTCTCCAGCGACACGCTGAGTGCGCTCGAGCTGACCGACTATGCCGAGCGCGAGCTCGTCGACCGTTTCAGCGTGCTGCCCGGCGTCGCCCGCGTCCGCATGGGCGGCGCGCGCCGTTACGCCATGCGAGTGTGGATCGACCGCGAGGCGCTTGCGGCACGGCAGCTCACCGTGGCGGACGTCGAGGCGGCGCTGCGGCGCGAGAACGTGCAGTTGCCCGCCGGTCGGCTCGAGTCCTCGCAGCGCGAGCTGACGCTGCGCACCGAGACCGGGCTCGACAACGAGCAGGATTTTCGCGAACTCGTGATCGGGCGCGGCGAGGGCGGCTATCTCGTGCGCCTCGGCGAAGTCGCGGATGTGCGCCTCGCCGCCGAGAACGAGCGCACCATTGCGCGCACGAACGGCATCCCGGGCATCAGCATCGGCGTCGAGCAGATCTCGAAGGCGAACACGCTCGAGGTGGCGCGGGCGGTGCGCGAGGAGCGCGAGCGGATCCTCGCGGACCTGCCCCCCGGCACGCGCCTCGAGGTCAACCTCGACCGCTCCGTGTACATCAACGCCTCGATGCTCGAGGTCGTCCGGGCGCTCGGCATCGCGATGGCGCTCGTGATCGCCGTGATCTACCTGTTCCTCGGCAACGCGCGGGCGACGCTCGTGCCGGCGGTCACGATTCCCGTCTCGATCATCGCCGCGTTCATCGTCATGGCCGCACTCGGCTTCTCCATCAACACGCTGACGCTGCTCGGCCTCGTGCTCGCGATCGGTCTGGTCGTCGACGACGCGATCGTCGTGCTCGAGAACATCTACCGGCGCATGGAGAAGGGCGAGCCCGCATTGATCGCGTCGGTGGACGGCGCGCACGAGATCGGATTCGCGGTCATCGCCACCACGATGGTGCTCGTGGCGGTGTTCCTGCCGATGTCGTTCCTCGAGGGTAACGTCGGCAAGCTGTTCCGCGAGTTCGGCTTCACGATCGCGGCGGCCGTCGCGTTCTCCTCGCTCGTGGCGCTCACGCTTACCCCGATGATGATGTCCAAGCTGTTCGCCGGGGGCGCCTATCGCTCGCGCATGGCCGAACGCGTCGACCACTTCTTCCAGCGGCTGTCGGGTGCGTACGACCGTGGCCTGCGACGCGCCTTGCGTCGGCCCTGGCTCGTGGTCGGCGCCACGCTCGCCGCGACGGCGTTCGCGGCGGTGCTGCTGCGCGTGCTGCCCTCCGAACTTGCGCCGTCCGAGGACCGCGGCTTCATCTTCGTCGGCCTCAACGGCCCGGAGGGGGCCTCGCTCGACTACATGGACCGGCACCTGCGCGAGGTCGAGCAGATCGCCGCGCGCGAAATCGCGACCGGCGAGGTCGTGCGCATCAATGCGCGCGTGCCGGGCGGGTTCGGCGGGGGCGGCCAGATGAACGAGGCGCGCGGCTTCATGCTGCTCGCGCCGTGGGACGAGCGCGAGCGGTCGGCGGACCAGATTGCACAGTCGCTGCGCGCCGAGGTCGGTGGCATCCCGGGCGTGCGTGCGTTCGTCACCGTGCCCGGCGGCTGGTCCGCAGGCGGAGGCGCGCCGGTGCAGGTCGTGTTGCAGGGCACCGAGTACGCCGACCTGGTGCAGTGGCGCGACGTGCTCATGCAGCGCATGGAGGAGAACCCCGGGCTCACCAACGTGCAGACGAATTACGAGGAGCGCAAGCCGCAACTGCGCGTTGCGGTCGATCGCAACCGCGCGGCCGACCTGGGGATCTCGCTGCAGACCGTCTCGCGGACGCTCGAGACCGTGCTCGGCTCGCGCGTCGTCACCACCTACCTCGACCGTGACCGCGAGTACGACGTGATCCTGCAGGGGCGGGCCGAGGATCGCGCCACGCCGGGCGACCTCGACAACCTGTACGTCCGCTCCGATCGCACCGGCGAACTGGTGCCGCTGTCGAACCTCGTCCAGCTGACCGAGCTCGCCGGGCCGATGCGCCTCAACCGGTTCGACCGGTTGCGCTCGATCACGGTGAGCGCGGCACTGGTACCCGGCCACACGCTCGGCGACGCGCTGCGCTACGTCGAGCAGGTGGTCGAGAAGGAGATGCCGCCGTCGGTCAAGCTCGCGTACGACGGGCAGTCGCGCGAGTTCAAACAGTCGGGCGCACAGCTCTACTGGATGTTCGTCCTGGCGCTGGTGATCGTGTTCCTGGTGCTCGCGGCGCTGTTCGAGAGCTTCCTGCACCCGTTCATCATCATCACGACGGTGCCGCTCGCGATCATCGGCGCGCTGGTCGGGTTGTGGCTCTACGGCATGTCGATCAACGTGTTCAGCCAGATCGCGTCGATCATGCTCGTGGGGCTCGCGGCCAAGAACGGCATCCTGATCGTCGAGTTCGCGAACCAGCTGCGCGACCGGGGCGTCGAGTACCGGGAAGCGGTCATCGAGGCTGCGGCGATCCGGCTGCGGCCCGTGCTGATGACCAGCTTCTGCACCGCCTTCGGTGCGCTGCCGCTGATGCTCGCCGCGGGGGCCGGCGCCGAGTCGCTCAAGTCGATCGGCGTGGTCGTGTTCTACGGTGTGGTGATCTCCGTGCTGCTCACGCTGGTCGTGGTGCCGGCGGTCTACTCACTGGTGGCGCGCAACACCGGCTCACCGCAGGCGGTGGCCCAGCGGCTCGCGCGGCTGCGCGAGAATTTCGGTCGGCGCGCGCCGACCGAGGGCACGCAGGACTTGCCGCCGGCGACGTAAGCCCCTGAAGATTAAGTAAAAAACAACGCCCGTCTCCGCGTCGGCCCCTGTCCGACAGGGTGGCTTTGCTACAATCGTCCGCCGTCCCGGGCCGGTTCTCTACCGCGCCCGTCCGGGCGGGCAGCGCCCGAGCGCGCGGGCCACGGGCCGGCGATCCCGATCAGACATGGCACAGAGTCCTTATCAGCAGCTCGAGCAGGAATTCCGCAGGCTCCACGCCTTCCGTGGGGCGGCGAGCCTGCTGCGCTGGGATTCCGCGGTGATGATGCCGCGCGGCAGCGCGGACGTCCGCGGCGAACAGCTCGCGGCGCTCGACGCCGAGTGCCACGCGTTGCTGACCTCGCCGAAGGTCTCGCGGCTGATCGAGCGCGCCCAGGCCAACCAGGCGCAGCTCGAGGACTGGCAGCTCGCCAACCTGCGGGAAATGCG
The DNA here is from genome assembly GCA_035691185.1 of Steroidobacteraceae bacterium. Taxonomy (GTDB): domain Bacteria; phylum Pseudomonadota; class Gammaproteobacteria; order Steroidobacterales; family Steroidobacteraceae; genus RPQJ01. Next base: position 5,027 of record DASSJN010000146.1, on the reverse strand, counting down.
TCGCGAGCGCGACCGCGCCATCGCCACGCCGCTCACGCTCGTCACCCGGCTCGCGCGTGCGACCTCCCTCGCCGAGGTGCGCTGGCTCGAGTCCAAGCAGGCGAACGACTTCGCCACGTTCGCGCCGCACCTCGAGGAGGTCGTGGCCCTGACGCGCGACAAGGCGCAGGTGCTCTCCAAGGCGCTCGACCTCGCGCCGTACGACGCGCTGATCGACGGCTTCAGCCCGGGGTTCCTGAGCACCGACATCGACCAGCTGTTCCGCGTCGTGAGCCGTCGCCTGCCGAACCTGATCCGCGAGGCGATCGAGCTGCAATCGGAGCATCCGCCCCTTGCGCTCACCGGCAAGTTCGGCGTGTCGAAGCAGCGGTCGCTCGCCCTCGAGGTCATGCGCGCGCTCGGTTTCCCGTTCGATCGCGGTCGGCTGGACGAAGCAAGTCACGCGTTCACCGAGGGGGTCTGGGGCGACGTCCGCGTCACGACGCGCTTCAACGCGCTCGAGCCGTTCACGGGTCTCATGGGCGTCCTGCACGAAACCGGGCAGGCCATGTACGACCTGGGTCTACCGGCGGCGTGGCGCGACCAGCCGGTCGGGCGCGACCGCGGCATGGCGCTCGAGGAGAGCCAGTCGCTGCTGCTCGAGATGATCATCGGTCGCAGCCGTCCCTTCCTGACCTGGCTGCGGCCGCTGCTGGAGAAACATTTCGGCTGCGCCGGCCCGGAGTGGGACGTCGAGAATCTGTACCGCACGCTGACGCGCGTGAAGCGCAGCGCCGTGCGTGCCGACGCGGACGAGCTCACGTATCCCGTGCACATCATGGTCCGTTACGAGCTCGAGAAGGAAATCCTCGAAGGAACGCTGCCGGTGCGTGACCTGCCGGAGGCCTGGTCGACGGCATTCGAACGCAGGCTCGGCGTGCGTCCGGCAACCGACGCCGAGGGCTGCCTGCAGGACGTGCACTGGGCGATCGGCTCCTTCGGCTATTTCACGTCCTATGCGCTGGGCTCGATCATCGCCGCGCAGCTCTACGAGAGCCTGCGGGCCGAGCACCTGCACTTCGACCGCGAGATCGCCACGGGTCGTTTCGGCGGCCTGTTCGGCTGGCTGCGCGAGAACGTGCACGCGCGCGGCGCGAGCGTCGGGGCGCTGGAACTGATCAAGGCCGCGACCGGCAAGCCGCTGAGCGCGGCACCCTGGTTGCGTTACGCCGAAGCGAAGTACCTCGGCGACGACGGCAGCACGGTGGGCGCTTTCGACGTCGCGGGCGATTCGGACGACACGGTCGAAGCGGCGCCCCTCGCTGCGGCGGCGTCGACTTCCGAGCCTTCGGCGACGACGTCATGAGCGCCGTCGTGATCGATCCTGCGTCGGCGGCGACGAAGTCGCGGCGACGCCCCTCCACCACGTTCAAGCGGCTGCAGGCGCGGCTGCGCGGCCTCGTCGGCAAGGCCGTCGAAGACTTCCGCATGATCGAGGAGGGCGACCGCGTCATGGTCTGCCTCTCCGGCGGCAAGGACTCGTACACGCTGCTCGACATCCTGCTGTCGCTGCAGCGCAGTGCGCCCGTCGATTTCGAACTGGTCGCCGTGAACCTGGACCAGAAGCAGCCGGGCTTTCCCGCGCGCGTGCTGCCCGAGTACCTGACGACGCTCGGCGTGCCGTTCCGCGTGATCGAGCAGGACACGTACCGCGTGGTCAAGCGGGTGATCCCCGAGGGCCGCACGATGTGCAGCCTGTGCTCGCGCCTGCGTCGCGGCGCGCTCTATCGCCACGCCAGCGAGAACGGCGTCACCAAGGTGGCGCTGGGCCACCACCGCGACGACATCGTCGAGACGATGTTCCTCAACCTGTTCTTCGGCGGGCGGCTCAAGGCGATGCCGCCCAAGCTGCTGTCCGAGGACGGCCGGCACATCGTGATCCGCCCGCTGGCTTACGTCTCCGAGCGCGAGATCGAGCGCTATGCGCGGGCCCGGGCGTTTCCGATCATCCCCTGCAGGCTCTGCGGCTCGCAGGAGAACCTGCAGCGCGTCGCGGTCAAGAAGATGCTCGCCGACTGGGAGCGCGAACACCCGGGCCGTACCGAGACGATCTTCTCGGCGCTCGGCAATGTCGCCGCATCCCACCTCGCCGACCCGCGCGCGTTCGACTTCGCGGGGCTCGAGTCGCGTCGCGCCGCCATGCTCGCCGCGGCGAGTCCCGTGTCGCAAGACGACGACGCGGCCAGCGCGCACGAACCCTGGGACGACCCGGGGGCAGGTCCCGGCTGATTCTTGAATCGTCAGGAAGGCCGGCGCAGGCCGCTGTGCCGGTACCCGTAACCGATGTACACGGCAGCGCCGATCGCGGTCCAGATCGCGAGCCGGATCCACGTGTCGTGCGGCAGCGCGTACGCCATCGCGAAACAGACGAGGACGCCGGCCGGGCCCGTGAACTTCGCGAAAGGGACGCGGAACGGGCGCGGCAAGTCGGGTTGCGTGTAGCGCAGCACGACGACGCCGGCGCAGACGGCGGAGAACGCAATCAGGATGCCGATCGAGATCAGCTCGCCGAGCACGTCGAGCGGGAACACGCCCGCGAAGAATGCCGCGATTACGCCCGTCACCAGCGTGCCCACGTGCGGCGTGCGGTGCTTCGGGTGCACCTTCTGCATCGCCGGCGGCAGCAGGCCGTCGCGCGACATGGCCATGAAGATCCGCGGCTGGCCGAGCAGCGACATCAGGATCACCGAGGTCAGGCCGACGATGATGCCGAGCTTGACGGGCAGAGCGAGCCAGCGCAGTTCGGGGTGCGCGTCGAGCGCCACGGCGACCGGCGCCGAGACGTTGAGCTGGTCGTACGACACCATGCCCGTCATGACCGCCGCCATCGCGACGTAGAGCGTCGTCGAGATCACGAGTGCGGCCATGATGCCCCACGGGACGTCGCGCTGCGGGTTGCGCGCTTCCTGCGCCGTCGTCGCCGCCTGGTCGAAGCCGATGTAGGCGAAGAAAATGATCGCGGCGCCCTGCAGCACGCCGCTGAAGCCGAACTGCCCGTACTGTCCCGTGTTCGCCGGCACGTACGGGGTCCAGTAGTCCGCTGAGACGTACCGCACCCCCACCACCACGAACACCACGATGATGATGATCTTGACCGTCACCATCAGGTTGTTTGCGCGCGCGGATTGCTTGACGCCGACGTAGCAGAGGTACGTCAGTGCCGCGACGATCAGCACCGCCGGCAGGTTGACGATGGCGCCCGTCGCCCCCAGGTGGTGCAGCGTGCCGTCCGTCTTGCCGAGCGGCGCGTTCGTGAGCGCCGCTGGCAGGCGGATGCCGAACTCGGCCAGCAGGTTCACGACGTAACCCGACCAGCTCACGGCGACCGCGGCGCCCGACATCACGTATTCGAGCGCGAGGTTCCAGCCGACGAACCAGGCCAACCCCTCGCCGAGCGTCGCGTAGGTGTAGCTGTAGGCGCTGCCGGAGACCGGGATCATCGACGCGAGCTCGGCGTAGCACATCGCGGCAAGGCCGCAGCCGAGCGCGGCGACGAGGAAGGCGAGCGTGACGGCGGGGCCCGTGTGCTGCGAGGCCACCGTGCCGGTCAGGACGAAAATGCCGCTCCCGATCATCGAGCCCAGGCCGACTGCCGTCAGGGCCCGCCGATCGAGGACTCGGTTCAGCTTCGGCCCGGTTTCGAGTTCGCGATTGATCGTGGCAACCGACTTGCGGGCCGTGAGCTGTTTCAGCACTGCCTGGTCTCTCCCCCGGGACGTTCCGGCAAGTCTCTCACAGCCGCCCGCCGCGCCGCACCCCGGCCACGCGCTGACTTATCATGGGCGGATGATCCGCGGCACCAGCCTCGCTCCGGAAGACGCACCGCCCCGGCCGGTCGATGAGACGTACTGGGTCGTGCCCGGACGCCTGCTCGTGGGCGCGCATCCGGGATCCCGCTCGCGGGCCCAGGCAATGGACCGTCTGCGACGCTTCCTCGAGGCGGGCGTGACCTGCTTCATCGACCTCACCGAGCCGGAGGAAACGGCCGCCTACGAGGCGCTGCTGCCGTTCGAGACGCCGCTCGGCCGCCGCGTCGAATACCTGCGTGAACCGATCGTCGATCACGGCGTGCCCGCCGGTCGCGAGACGATGGCCCGCATCGTGGCGATGCTCGACGCTGCGCTCGAGTCCGGACACACGGTGTACCTGCACTGCCGTGCGGGCATCGGGCGCAGCGCCATGGCCGCCGGGTGCTGGCTCGCCGAACAGTCGGGCAGCGGCGAGCGCGCCCTCGGCGAACTGGCCGAGGCGTGGTCGCAGGCTGCACAGTCGCGTTACTGGCCGCGCGTGCCCGAGACCGACGAGCAACTGCAGTTCGTGCTGGACTGGGTTGCGCCCGGCGCCGTCGGTGCCCGTGCGGCCGCGCCCCTGGACGCGACGCGATCCGATTCGTCGCTCGAGCAGCGGGTCGCCGGCGCGTGGCACGGCCTGGCACTGGGCGACGCGCTCGGCGCGAGTCGCGCGAGTGGCGCCGGCCGCGACGCGAGCGCGCCGCTCGCGTGGACGCAGCACACGGCGCTGGCCCTCTGCCTGGTCGAGAGCCTGCTCGACCAGGGCCGGTGTGACGCGCGCGACCAGATCGATCGCTACGTGCGCTGGCTGCGCGAAGGATACGGTTCCGCCACGGGCGAACCCGCCGAGGGCTCGGCATCGGCCGACGTGGCGAAGGCGCTTGCGACGTATCTCTGGCGCGGGCTGCCGATGGCCGGTTCGCACGACCCGCGCGACGCGGCACCGACGAGCCTGCCTCGTGTGATCGCCGCCGCGACGTTCGCGCTGCAGGATCCCGCCGCCGCCGTCGCGCTCGGCGCGGAGTGCTCGCGCACGACGCACCAGTCGCCGCTGATCCTCGACGCGTGCCGGCTGTATGCCGCGACGCTCGTCTGCGCCTTGCGCGGCGCGGACCCTGCTGCGTGGCTCGAGGGCATCCCCGACCTGCGGCCGTCGCCGTGGTCCGCGAAACCCTTGCACAAGGACGTGCTCGCCGC
>DASSJN010000145.1:0-8797 GCA_035691185.1 Steroidobacteraceae bacterium | reverse complement strand
CCGCCGGCGAGCGGTTCGCGAGGTCCTCGATGTAATGCATCGCGTGCACGCGCACGAGGTGCTCGATGCCCGCCCGCGGCGCGTCGCGGTGCAGGAGCAGGTCGTAGAGCCCGCGCACGTGCAACTCGTCCTCGATCGCGCCGAGGCGTGCCGGCTGCTCGGGGTGATCGTCACCCATGCGATGAAGACGACAGCTGGGATGCGTGACGAACGCGACGGGCATCAGCGTCTCCGATTGCGGTCAGTCCCAATGATCCGACAAAGCTGCGCGACTAGCATGTGCGTGGAGTTCCCACTGAGGGTGCAGAGTACACTGGCTGCATGACTGCGAGACACATCGCCGCCGTGCTGAGCCCGTCGTCCGTGGCGATCGTCGGCGCGAGCGACGTGCCGGGCACGCTCGGCCATATCACGTGTCGCAACCTGCGCGAGGGCGGCTTCAAGGGCGCCGTGCACCTGGTCAACCCGCGGCACGCAACGATCGACGGGGTTCCCTGCCACGCGAGCGTCCTGGACCTGCCGGGTCCCGTCGACCTCGCCGTGCTGCTGACGCCGGCGGCGGTGACGCCCGAAGTGCTTGCACAGTGTGGCAGGAAGGGCGTGCGCGGCGCGGTGATCGCCGCGGCGGGTTTCCGCGAAGGTGGGGAGGAGGGCGCGCGGCTCGAGCGCCAATTGCTCGACGCGGCGCGCCGCCACGGCATCCGGTTCCTGGGCCCCAACAGCCTGGGCCTGCTCCGGACCGACATCCACTTGAATGCGGCCTGCGGCCCGGCGCTGCCCAAGCCCGGCAGGCTCGCATTCGTCTCGCAGTCGGGCGCGCTCTGCAACGCGATGCTCGACTGGGCCGCCTCGCGCCACGTCGGGTTCTCCACGGTGATCTCGACCGGCGTCGGCGACGACATCGAGTTCGGCGAGATCCTCGACTTCCTGACTCGCGACGGCGCGACCGACAGCATCATGCTGTACATGGAGGCGGTCGCCGACGCGCGTCGCTTCATGAGCGCGCTGCGCGCGGCCGCCCGCGTCAAGCCCGTGGTCGTGATGAAAGCAGGGCGCGCGGCCGAGAGCGACGGCAGCCTGACGTTCCACACCGGCTCGCTGGTCGGCAGCGACGACGTCTTCGACGCGGCCATGCGGCGCGCCGGCGTGCTGCGCATCCGCGCGTTTTCGCAGCTCTACAGCGCGGCCAGCACGCTCGGCGCCGGTGTGCGCATGAGGGGACGACGACTCGGCATCGTCATGAATGCGGGCGCGCCGGGCCAGCTCGCGGCCGATCGTGCCGCCGATCGCGGCCTGCAGCTCGCGTGGCTGTCGCAGGACACGCTCGCGACGCTGCAGTCGTTCCTGCCGCCGAGCACCCAGCATGGCAATCCCGTCTACGTCCGCGGCGATGCCTCGGCGCAGGCTTTCGCCGACGCGTCGCGCCACGTGCTGGCGGACTCGAAGACCGATGCGCTGCTCGCGGTGATGGCGCCGTTTGCGACGACCGATCCCGACGAGTTCGCCGGCGAGCTGGTCAAGGTCGCGCACGCGCAGAAGAAACCGGTGTTCACCTGCTGGATGGGCGACGCGGCGGTCGTGCAGGCCCGGCAGCGTCTCGCCGAGAATCGCATTCCGACCTATCGCACGCCGGAAGCGGCCGTCGACGCGATCGCGGCGCTGACGCTCTTCACGGCGAACCAGGAGCAGCTGCTGCAGGTGCCGACGCCGCTCGGGCCGACCTCGACGCCGGACAAGGCGCAGGCGCAGGCGCTGCTCGACGCGGCGCTCGCGGCCGGCAACGAGTGGCTGAACCCGGCGGACTCGAAGGCCGTGCTGGCGGCGTTCGGCATCCCTGTGGTGCGCGCCACGCCGGCGCACTCGGCGGACGAAGCGGTGCGCGTCGCCGAGGCCATCGGATTTCCGGTGGCGATGAAGATCCTCTCGCCGGACATCGCGCACAAGACCGACGTCGGCGGCGTCCGGCTCGGCCGGGCCGACGCGAAGAGCGTGCGCGACGGTTACGAGAACATGATGCGCGACGTCGCGCTCGCGCGACCCGACGCGCGGCTGGAGGGCGTGCTGATCGAGCCCATGTACCTCGAGCGTCACGGCCGCGAACTGATGATCGGCGTCGTGCGCGACCCGGTGTTCGGGCCCGCCATCAGCTTCGGCCTCGGTGGCATGATGGTGGAAGTGATCCGCGATCGTGCGGTCGCGCTGCCGCCGCTCAACCCGTTCCTCGCCCGTGACCTGATCCGTCGCACGCGCGCGAGCCAGGCGCTGCAGCCGTTGCGCGGTGCGCCGGCCGCGGCGCACGAGGCCGTCGAGGACATGCTGCTGCGGGTCTCGGAAATCGTCTGCGAGCTGCCGGACGTCGGGCCGATCGACCTGAACCCTGTGATCGTCACGGCCCGCGGTGCCGTCGTGGTCGACGCCCGAATCGGCGTGGTCAGGAGCACGCCCGGTGCGCTGCCGTACCGCCACATGGCGATCCACCCGTACCCCAGCGGCCTCGAATTCCCGATCGACCTGCCGGACGGCGAACGCGGCACGATCCGCCCGATCCGGCCCGAAGACGCGCGCCTGGAGCAAGAGTTCGTACACCGGCTGTCGGAGGAATCGCGATTCCTGCGTTTCATGTTCGGACTGCACGACCTGACGCCCGCGATGCTGTCGAAGTTCACACAGATCGACTACGACCGTGAGATGGCGCTGATCGTCGTGCGCCACGGGCCCGACGGCGCCGAGCAGCAGATCGGCGTGGCGCGTTACATCACGCTGCTCGAGGACGAGACCTGCGAGTTCGCCATCGTCGTGAGCGACGAGTGGCAGGGCAAAGGCATCGCGCGCCGCCTGTTCCAGCACCTGATCGACGTCGCGCGCGAACGCCGGCTCAAAGTCATGACCGGCATCACGCTCCGGGAGAACTCGCGCATGATCGAACTCTCGCGCGCGCTCGGGTTCGAGACCAGGGCCGACGCCGACGAGCCCGAACTCGTGCGGATGACGCTGGCGCTCTGACCCTCACCTCTCCCGCTCGCGGGAGAGGTCGGCCGTTAGGCCGGGTGAGGGCTCCTGGCTTACCTCTCCCGCTGCGGCGGGAGCGGTCGCGCACCGCGCGGGTGAGGGCTTCCGTTTACCTCTCCCGCTGCGGCGGGAGAGGTCGCACGCAGTGCGGGTGAGGGCTTTGGCTTGGATTCCGTAGACGATTGAACGACAGCAGTTTTGCAGCCACTTCTATAGCGAACCGCATCGATACCACCGCTGGCTCGTCCTGATCGCCGAGTTCGACCGCCGCCAGGGACGGGATGAACCGACACGGATGTGTCCGTGTGTGTGCTTCCCCGGACTAGCTCGGCGTTCATCATTTGATGACCCTGGGGAACATCAGAACTCGCAGATCTGATCGCAATCCCGCATGCGTTACACGAAGTCAAACCCAGCCCGTCCGTTCGACGCAGGCCCACGCATCAGCCGGCGAGCAGCGCTGCAGATGGGTGCAGCATCGATGCTTGCAGCGTTCACAGGCTGTCGCACGCTCCCGGCGGGCGTTTCGGCAGAGCCGACCGATTTGCATCTCGCCTCGGCCACTGAACTGGCTCGCCTGCTGCGCCAGCGCAAAGTCAGCGCCACAGAGCTGTGCCGGTCGACGATCGCTCGCATCGAGCGCCTGGATGCACAAGTGAACGCAGTGGTCGTGCGAGATTTCGAACGGGCCCTGTCCGATGCCAGAGCGGCCGATGCCGCGTTGGCGCGCGGCGTCGATCTCCCTTTGCTTGGCATCCCGATGACCGTCAAGGAGAGCTTCAATCTTCAAGGACATCCGACCACGTCCGGCGTAAGGGAACGTCTGAGCAACGTCGCCCGGAGTGACGCCGAGGTCGTGCGTCGAGCGAAGGCCGCCGGAGCACTCGTGCTGGGAAAGACCAATGTCCCGGTGAGATTGCGTGACTTCCAGAGCTTCAATCCGATCTACGGCCGCACCGGCAATCCCTACCTGCCTTCGCACTCGCCCGGCGGATCGTCCGGCGGGTCAGCGGCTGCCATCGCAATGGGGTTCTCGGCCCTGGAAATCGGCTCGGACTTCGGCGGATCGATCCGCGTGCCGGCGGGTTTCTGCGGTGTCTATGGGCTCAAGACGAGCTTCGGCACCGTGTCCTCGATCGGGCACGGCTTTGACACCGATGCCTGGAGTGTCCCGACCAGCATGCAGGTGATTGGGCCGATTGCGCGATCTCCGGCCGACATTCTGCTGCTCCTCGGCGTTATTGCGGGTCCCGATGCGGGAATGCCTGCCACGTCACTGGTGTTTGAAACGCCGCGCCCGCAGAAGTTGTCCGACTACAGCGTCTTCATGCTCGACGACCATCCCTCCGCTCAGCTCAGCACATCGATTCTGGCAGCGCTGCAGGACGTGGAACGAATGCTGATCGCTTCAGGGGCCACTGTGACGCGAGACTCAGATCGATTGCCGGATCTTGCAGAAGGTGCACGCACGTTCCTCACGTTCCTGAGCGGCCCAGTGGGCGAACTGAGTGCGAGCGACTGGGATGCGGTTCTCACGCGGCAGGCGCAGTTCCGCCGACGATGGGCGGCATTCTTCGAACACTTTGACGTGGTGCTGGCGCCCGTCTACGCAACCAATGCCTTCCCGCACGACGAGACGCCTGTGGAGACCCGCAGTATCGACATCAATGGCAGTCGCAGGAGCTTCCGGGATCAAATCGCGTGGTGTTCGATGGCGTCCCTCGGCAAGCTGCCAGCCGCAGTCGCGCCTGTCGGAGTCGACCGCGACGGCCTGCCGATCGGCGTGCAGGTCATTGCCCGCTACATGGGCGACCTGACGGCGGTCCATTTCGCGAGCCTCATCGCACGTGAAATACCGCCGCCGAAACTTGCCGCTTGAGCTTGAAGTCCGTCCGCCTCTCAAGACAGGGGCGAGGATTCTGACTGACCTCTCCCGCTGCGGCGGGAGAGGTCGGCCGTGAGGCCGGGTGAGGGTTATTGGCTTGGATTCGCTCATACCACGGCTACTTTCCCGCCTGGCGCTTCATCAAGCGCAACGGCGAATCGATCGAGGGGTGCGCGCCCCGACCGCGGCCTGAGCATCGACGCCCGCACCGGGGCGACCCGCTGGGGCGGGAAGCGCATCGACTACGGCATCGCGATCGACGCGCTGCTGTACCGCACGCGCAGCGCGACGGCGTTCCAGGGATCGCCGCCTTGGCGCGCAAGCTGGCGGCGCCCTGCTCAACCGTCGGGTGCGACACCTGTTCCACTCACCGGCCGATTCCTGATCTGGCCGTCGCCCGCCACGACGCGCACCCGCGCGAACTTGACGCCGAGCGCGGTCGGCGCGAAGGTCACGCGGATGCCACAACCTTGCCCTGCCGCCAGCGTCGCGCCGCAGCGGTTGTCCAGGCGGAACATCGCTCGATCCGTGCCCCGCAGGCTGATGCTGGTGATGGGCAACGCCCGTGTGCCTTTGTTGCGCACCCAGAACGCCAGCGTGGCACGGGTCCCGAGCGCGGTGGCGCCGAAATCGAGCGATTTCGGCTTGACCGTGAACGGATACGCGGCGGCGGATCCGCGCTGCCGCACATAGACATCGTCCTCCGCGTTGGTGTCGTCGGGAACGATGTTGGTCGCCTTCGTCTGAAACACGACGACCTGCCCGTCGGCGCTCACCCACGGGTAAGCACTGTTGCCACGCAGCGGCACGCCCCGCGAATTGACCGTCACGAGTTCCGTGCGCCCGAGCAGGCGATCACGCACATATGCATGTGCGCGCGACGCTGTCGGGTCGAGCCCGGGCACGAGGTTGGTGGCGGAAGAAATGAACGACACGTAGCGGCCGTCCGGGCTGATCGAGAGGTCGTAGCAGATCGCATTGGCTTCCACGTTGCCGGCGCCGACACTCACCACTTCGGTCGTGCCGGCGATGCGGTCCAGCAGGTAGACCTGGCCGATGTGGAAGACGACGTAGCGGCCGTTGCCACTGATGACCGGGCCCCAGTTGAAACCGCCGTGGAGCCGCACCGTACGGTCGGTGACGAGGTCGCGCAGGTAGATATCGTAGCCGACAGGGTTCGGATCCCCCGGGACCAGGTTCGTGGCCTTGGACCTGAACGCCACGAAGCGCCCGTCGTCGCTGATGGTCGCGTAGTAGCCGACCGTCCAGTCGTCGGACTGCTCACCGGCCGGGCCGACGTTGATCCGTTCCGTCGTGCCGAGCTCGAGGTCGTGCACGAACAGGTCGTAATCGCCGTTCGTGTCGTCGGGCACGAGGTTGACCGCGTTCGAGACGAAGACGACGAAGCGGCCATTGCCACTGATCATCTGTTCCCCGATGCGCACGAAGTCACCCAGGCCCTGGGCGCCGCTGGACGAGACGCTCACGCGCTCGGTGACCCCGGTCTGGCGGTCGCGCACGAAGACGTCCTCGCCCGCATTTGTGTCGCCGGGCACGAGGTTGGTCGCAGAGGAAATGAACGACACGTAGCGGCCGTCGGCGCTGATGGAGGGACGCTGGCCGCCCCGGTTGCTGTTGCCACCCGCGAAGGACAGGGTGATGCGCTCGGTGGTGCCGTTCTGCCGGTCGCGCACGAAGACGTCCATCACGTCGTTCGAGTCGCCCGGCACGATGTCGTCCTGCCAGCCCTCGAACGCGACATAGCGCCCGTCTGCGCTGATCGGCCGCAACGCTTCGGTCACGCGACCGAGCGCCGGCCGGCCGGTGATCGTCGAGATGCTGATGAGCTCGGTCTCGCTGGGCGCGGCCGCGGCGACCCCGGCCAGGCTTGCCAGCATCAAGGCGGAACACGCTGCGAGGACAATGTCTCGACGGCGCGCGGCGCTTCGACGTCCGTGCCGACTCATGTTCATGACGACGCTCCAGTGTCACCAGGAGAACCATGCTAGGAGCGTCCTTCGCCGCAGCCATTCGGAATCGGTGCAGTCCCGGCGTTGTCACGACGCCTGACCGCACGCGACATACGCGAAAACGCGACTTCCCCACGCGACGCAGCGATACGCACAGGCCAGGACAACGCGCCGTCAGCCACCCGGTACCAGTTGCAGTCCAGGCGATCCAGCGGCTCTGCCGTACACGCAATCTGCCGTATGGGCGACCCGCGGTCATTCGCGCAATAGAAGGGCGCCGATCGCCGTTCGTAAAAGGCTCGATCGGGCGCTATCGGCTCGACGAGCCGACGAGACGTTCACTGCGCCATCGCCGCCCGCACCTGCTCCCGCAGCCAGCGATTCGCAGCATCCGCCGCTGAGCTCTCCGACCAGTACATGTAGGTCTCGAGCGCGACGCCGTCGAGCGGCATCGGCAGCACACGGTGCCCGGTCGTGTCGATGACGTGCCGCGCATACGCCTCGGGAATCGTCGCGACGAGATCGGTGCCGGCCGCGATGCCGCAGGCGGCCGCGTGGCTCTGGCAGCGAACGCGCACCTTGCGCGAGCGCCCGAGCGGTCGCAGCGCCATGTCCTCGAGCGCCGGACCGCGGCGACGCGACGAAACCTGCACGTGCTCGAGCGCGAGGTAGGCTTCGAGGTCCCAGCCGCCGCCCCGTCGTCGTGCTCGCCTGAGTGCGGGGTGATCGTGACGCGCGACCACGATCATGCGGTCCAGCCGTACGCGCTCGTGGGGCACGCGGTCGGCCGCAGGCAGCAGCGCGTCGAGCACGACGTCGAACACGCCCGCCGCGAGATCCTGCTCCAGCCTTGCCCGGTCGTGCCGCGCGGCGGCGAGCGTGAGCCGAGGCCCCGCCTCGCAGAACGCGCGTCCGAGCTTCGGCAGCACGCTGGCTTCGAGCGCTTCACGCAGGCCCAGCCGGAAACCGCGGTCCGCCGTCCGCGGGTCGAAGCGCCCGGCCTCGCCCAGCGTGCGCTGCATCGTCGCGAGTGCCTCGCGCACCGGCCCGGCGATCGAACGTGCGAGCGGCGTCGGGGTGATGCCGCGGCCGCGGCGTTCGAACAGCGGCTCGCCGAACACGTTTCGCAGGCGCGCGAGCGCGTGGCTCACGGCAGGTTGCGACAGGTTCAGCTTGGCTGCCGCCGCGGTGATGCCGCCCTCGGCGTACACCGTGTCGAAAACGACGAGCAGGTTCAGGTCGATGCGAGAGAGTTGCATGTCGTGAATGATTAGGCATCAAAATATTGCACTAGGCAAATTCCACGGTGAGCCTAGACTGTCCGCCACGTGACCCCTTCAAACCATGCGAGGCAGCCGTGGGCTTCCAGTACAGCCCCAAGGTCCAGGACCTGATGCGGCGCATCGACGCCTTCATGCAGCAGCACGTCTACCCGGCCGAGCACGAATACCAGGCATTCGTCGAGGACCCCGCCAACCGCTGGGTGCAGCCCCCGCTCGTCGAGCCGCTCAAGGCCAAGGCACGGGAGGCGGGGCTGTGGAATTTGTTCCTGCCGCACGAGTCTGCGCAGTGGAGTCCCGGGCTCACGAACCTCGAGTACGCGCCGCTCGCGGAACTCATGGGTCGCGTCGAGTGGGCCCCGGAGGTGTTCAACTGCAGTGCGCCGGACACCGGCAACATGGAGGTGCTCGCGCGCTACGGCACGCCGGAGCAGCAGCAGCGCTGGCTCGCGCCGTTGCTCGAGGGCCGGATCCGCTCGGCCTTCCTGATGACCGAGCCGGGGGTCGCCTCCTCGGACGCCACGAACATCGAGTGCTCGATCGTGCGCGACGGCGACGAGTACGTGATCGACGGCCGCAAGTGGTGGTCGAGCAATGCCTACCACCCCCACTGCGAGATCCTGATCGTGATGGGCAAGACGCGGTTCGACGGG
>DASSJN010000144.1:0-3759 GCA_035691185.1 Steroidobacteraceae bacterium | reverse complement strand
GACGAGGTCCCAGACGAGTTCGCGCTGCGTCGGCGGCAACGACTCCAGCAGCGACGCGATCTCGGCCGGGTGCATCGAGTTCACGTGCCGGTGCACCTGGCGCATCGTGCCCTGGTCGAGCGCGCGCTTGAGCGCCTCGAGGTGCGACGGGCGGCGGTGCTGGAGTTCGGCGTTCATTCGGGGCGCAATCGTACAGGGAAAGTGTCTAGTGTTTAGTGTCTAGCGGATCAGGACGCGGCTGTGCCGCATGCCGACTCAGTCGGCTTCCGACTGAACACTAGACACTAAACACCAGACACTCCCTACTCGTGCCTGCGGCTCGTGAGATCGCGGTGCCGCACGAGCGCCTGGCCCTCGGCGCCGCTGAAGTGCGCGGCGAGTCGTTCGGCGAGGTAGACCGAGCGGTGCTGGCCGCCCGTGCAGCCGACCGCGACCGTGAGGTAACTGCGATTCGAACGCACGAGCGACGGCAACCAGCGGCCGACGAAGTCGCGCACGTCTTCGAAGAACCGCGTGACGTCGGGCTCGCGATCGAGGAAACGCGCGACGGCCTCGTCGCGGCCCGTGAGGTCGCGCAGCGACGGATCCCAGTACGGGTTCGGCAGAGCGCGCGCATCGAACACGAAATCCGCGTCGTCGGGCACCCCGTGCCGGTAGGCGAACGACTGGAACAGCAGCGACGGGCCGGCGGCGCGTCGCTCGACGACCCGCTCGCGGATCAGTTCGCGCAGCTCGTGCACGGACAGGTGCGACGTGTCGATCGTGAGGTCTGCGGCGTTCGCGAGCGGCGCCAGCAGCCGTTCCTCCTGTTCGAGCGCCTCGAGCAGGCCGATGCCGGCGCGGCTCAATGGATGGCGCCGTCGGGTCTCGCTGAAGCGCTTGAGCAGCACCTGCTTCTCCGCGCGCAGGAACAGCACCTCGCACCCGATGCCGCTCTTGCGCAGCGACTCGGTCAGGCGCGGTACCTCGGCGAGATCTTCCGGGCGGTTGCGGACGTCGAGGCCGACCGCCGTCTGGCTGTACGACGTTTCGCTGGTGCGTACGGTGTAGGCGATGAAACCGGGCAGCAGGCCCGCGGGGATGTTGTCGACGCAGTAGAAATCGAGGTCTTCCAGCATGTCGAGCGCGACGCTCTTGCCGGAGCCGGAAAGGCCGCTGACCATGATCAGGCGCATCGACGACAGCTCGAAAGAATCGAATCTGACGGTCTGGTGGCAGTAGTAGTTTTTCTGCGGGCGGGACGCCGGGGCCCAAGCATAGGCCCCGGCTCCCCCGGGGTCACGTCCCGATCGGCCGATGATTCAGGGCGACAGCTCGGCTCCATGGCGATGCCGGGCGGCCTGCGGGTCACGCACCTTCTCCTTGTACCGGCGGACCTGTTCGTCGAGCTTGTCCGCCAGCAGGTCGATGGCGGCGTACATGTCCTCGTGGACCGACACGGCGTGGATGCTCGTACCGGCCAGCCACACCGTGGATTCGGCCTGGTGGCGCAGTTTCTCCACCGTCAGGGTGCACTGCACGTCGATGACGCGGTCGCTGTGCCGAAGGATGCGTTCGAACTTCTTCTCGACGTAACCGCGCAGGGCGGGGGTGACATCGACGTGATGACCACTGAGGTTGACTGGCATCGTCTCGTCCTCCTGTGTGAAGTCGTGCCTGCTCTCTTGGTTCGATGATCTGGCGCGGAGGCGGTTCCCTCGCGGCCGGGCCGTCAGGACTGTGCGCGCGCCGCGCTTTGCCTCCTTTCGCTCGACGAAGCGAGCCCGAGCGCCTCGCGGTACTTCGCGACGGTGCGCCGGGCCACCTTGACCCCCTCGCCGGCCAGGACGGCCGCCAACTGGGCGTCGCTCAAGGGCCTGTCGGGGGTTTCGTCCCCGATCAGCTTGCGGAGCCGGGCCCGGATGGCCACGGAGGAGACGTCCTCGCCGTCCGTGCCCGAGACGTGACTGGAGAAGAAGTACCGGAACTCGAAGATGCCGCGCGGCGTGTGCATGTACTTGCCGGTCGTGACACGCGAAATGGTCGATTCGTGCATGCCGACCGCCTCGGCCACGTCGCGCAGGATCATCGGCTGCATGGCCTCGTCGCCGCGCTCGAGGAACGCCGACTGCCGCTGCACGATCGAGCGGGCGACCTTGAGCAGCGTCTCGTTGCGGATTTCGAGGCTGCGGATCAGCCAGCGCGCTTCCTGCAGCTGGGCGCGCAGCGAGGCGTAGTCGGCGGAGCGAGCCACGAGGCCGGCGTAGCCCTGATTGACCTTCAGGCGGGGGACCGAGCCCGCGTTGAGTTCGACGCTCCAGCCGTGGTCCGTCCGGCGCACGAAGACGTCCGGCACGACGTATTCGGGCTGTGCGCCCTCGAACGCCGACCCGGGCCGCGGATGACAGCCGCGGATCAGCGCCAGCGCCGTCTGCAGCGCGTCCTCGTCGACGCCGAGGCTGCGCCGGAGCGCGGCGAGGTCCTTGTCCGCCACCGCCTGCAGGTGCCCCCGGGCGATGGCGAGGGCCAGGTCGCGTCCCGGCGTCCCGGCCTCGAGCTGCGACAACTGCAGCCCCAGGCACTCGCTGAGCGTACGGGCGCCCACGCCGACGGGATCGAGCGTCTGCACGAACGCGAGGACGGCCTCGACGTCGGCCTCGGAAACGGGCAGGTCGACGCTGAGGCTCTGCGCGAGGTCGGCGCAGGATTCGGTCAGGTACCCGTCGTCGTTGAGCGCGTCGACGATCGCCTCGCCGATCCAGAGCTGGCGCGGGTCCAGCCGGCTGACCTCGAGCTGCCAGGTCAGGTGCTGGTGCAGGTCGTTGTCGCGCTCGTTCGAGAATTCGAGCGGACGGTCGTCGTCGTCGGAGCGGGCGCCGTCGCCCGAAGGCGTCGACGACTCGGCCCAGGGGTCCTCCATCTCGACCACGACCTCGTCCGCGACCGCCTCGTCCGGATCGACGGCGCCCTCGACCTCGCCGGCCTCGGATTCGGCCTCTCCGACCGGGACGGCCTGCTCGAGCGAGGCGAGGTCGATGCCCTCGTCTTCCTCCTGCTCCAGCATGACGTTGGTCTCGAGCGCCTCCTGCACCTGGGCCTGCAGCTCGAGCACGGGCAGCTGCAGCAGCTTGATGGCCTGCTGCAACTGCGGGGTCATCGTGAGCTGCTGACCGAGCTTGAGTTGCAGGGCCGGCTTGAGCATGGGGCGGCGATCGTCCGCGGGCCCGGGCCCGCAAAAAGGAAGGTTCCCTAGAGGCGGAAATCCTGCCCCAAGTAGACCTCACGCACCTGAGGATTGGCAAGAATCTCTTCGGCCGAGCCGGACGCGATCACACTTCCGGCGCTCACGATGTAGGCCCGACCGCAAATGCCGAGCGTTTCGCGCACGTTGTGGTCCGTAATCAGCACGCCGATGTTGCGTGCCGAGAGGTGACGGATGATGCGCTGGATGTCGATCACCGAAATCGGGTCGACGCCCGCGAACGGCTCGTCGAGCAGGATGAAGCGCGGCTCGGCCGCGAGTGCGCGGGCGATTTCGACGCGGCGGCGCTCGCCGCCCGAGAGGCTCATGCCGCTCGAACCGCGGATGTGTCCGATGTGCAACTCTTCGAGCAGCGCTTCGAGCGCCGCATTGCGCGCGGAGTCGTCTTCCAGATCGTCGCGCGTCTCCAGGATCGCGAGGATGTTGTCTTCGACCGACAGTTTGCGGAACACCGACGCTTCCTGCGGCAGGTAGCCGACGCCGAGCTGCGCGCGACGATACATCGGCAGCCGGGTGAG
>DASSJN010000143.1:0-6471 GCA_035691185.1 Steroidobacteraceae bacterium | reverse complement strand
GAAGCCGAGGTGGTGCAGCGACCCGTCCACCTTGGCGAGCGGGGCATTGGTCAGCGCGGACGGCAGGTGGACGCCGAATTCGGCCAGCAGGTTCACGACGTAGCCCGACCAGCTGACTGCGACCGCGGCGCCGGACATCACGTATTCGAGGGCGAGGTTCCAGCCGACGAACCACGCGAGCCCCTCGCCGAGCGTCGCGTAGGTGTAGCTGTAGGCGCTGCCGGACACCGGGATCATCGAGGCGAGCTCGGCGTAGCACATGGCGGCGAGACCGCAGCCGAGCGCGGCGACCAGGAACGCGAGCGTGACCGCCGGGCCGGTGTGCTGCGAGGCCACCGTGCCGGTCAGGACGAAGATGCCGCTCCCGATCATCGAGCCCAGGCCGACGGCGGTGAGGGCCCGCCTGTCGAGGACTCGGTTCAGCTTCGGCCCGGATTCCAGTTCGCGATGGATCGTGGCGACCGACTTGCGGGCCGTGAGCTGTTTCAGCACTGCCTGGTCTCTTCCCCGGGACGTTCCGGCAAGTCTCTCACAGCCGCCCGCCGCGCCGCACCCCGGCCACGCCGGTGACTTATCATGGGCGGATGATCCGCAGCACGGTCCCCGCCCCCGACGGCGCGCCGCGACGGCCCGTCGACGAAACGTACTGGGTCGTGCCCGGGCGCCTGCTCGTCGGTGCGCACCCGGGCTCGCGCTCGCGGGCGCAGGCGATGGATCGGCTGCGACGCTTCCTCGAGACGGGCGTCACCTGTTTCATCGACCTGACCGAGCCCGACGAAACGGCGGCCTACGAGACGCTGCTGCCGTTCGAGACGCCGACCGGTCGTCGCATCGAATACCTGCGTGAGCCGATCGTCGACCACGGCGTGCCCGCCGGTCACGAAACGATGGTGCGCATCCTGGCAATGATCGACGGCGCACTCGAGTCCGGGCATACGGTGTACCTGCACTGCCGGGCCGGAATCGGCCGCAGCGCCATGGCAGCAGCCTGCTGGCTCGCCGAGCGCGCGGGCAGTGGCGAGCGCGCGCTCGCCGAACTGGACCAGGCCTGGTCGCAGGCCGCGCAGTCCCGCTATTGGCCACGCGTCCCCGAGACCGACGAACAGGTTCAGTTCGTGCTGAACTGGGTACCCGTGGACCCCATCCGGCGTACGGCTGCGCGGGCAGCGGTGTCGCCCGCCGCGACGGGCGCGGCGTCGCTCGAGCAGCGCCTCGCGGGGTCGTGGTACGGGCTCGCGCTCGGCGACGCGCTCGGCGCGGGCCAGGCGTCGCTTCGCGAGTCGGGGGACACGAGCGCGCCGCTCGTGTGGACGCAGCACACGGCGCTGTCGCTGTGCCTGGCCGGGAGCCTGCTCGACAAGGGCCGGTGCGACGCCCGCGACCAGATCGAGCGCTACGTGCGCTGGCAGCGCGAGGGCTACGCATCCGCCACCGGGGAGCCGGCCGAGGGCTCGGTGTCGCCCGACGTGGCCCGGGCCCTCGCGACCTACCTCTGGCGCGGCCTGCCGAGGGCCGGGTCGCACGACCCGCGGGACGTTGCCGCCACGAGCCTGCCCCGAGTGCTCGCCGCCGCGAGCTTCGCGTGGCGCGAACCGGCCGCGGCAGTCGCACTCGGTGCGGAGTGTTCCCGGACCACGCACCAGTCGCCGCTGATCCTCGATGCGTGTCGCCTGTATGCGGCGATGCTCGTGTGCGCGCTGCAGGGCGAGTCACCGGCCACATGGCTCGAGGGTGTCCCCGACCTGCAGCCCTCGCCCTGGTCCAGAAAGCCGCTGCACAAGGCCGTGGTCGCCGCGGCCGTGGGCGGCGACGCCGTCGAGCCCCCCGCGACGGCAGGCAGTGCACTGCACGCGCTGATCGAGGCGCGTCGCATCGTGCGGGAGACGGCCGAGTTCGACGCTGCCATCGATGCTGCAGCGCGCGCGGGCCCGCGTGAGACGGCGCTCTATGCCGGACTCGTCGGCACGCTCTTCGGCGCGCGGCACGGGCTCGACGCGCTGCCCGCGGCTGCTCGTGCGCGGCTCGCGGGCGCATCGCAGATCGACGCTGCGCTGTCGCGGTTGCTCGAGCGTGGCCGTGGTTCCGGGGTGATTGCGTGAAGCGCAAGCCTCGACGTGAGCCCGCGTGGACGCGGCTCGACGACGAGGCGTTGCTCGACCTCCGGTTCTGCGACCTGCGCCTGTCGCTGCGCAGCTCGGGGCTCGGCGGCGCCGTGCAGCGCCTCTACGACGAACTGGGCCGGAAAGGCATCCGGTTCCGCCCGCACGTCTGGCTGTCCGAGGAGTGGTTCTCGCCCGACGGCACGCCGGGCATCGCCATTCCGTTCTATCTCGCACACCCGCGCCTGCAGCGGCTCGAGCGTCGCTTCATGCACGAGGTGGAGGGCGGCAGCGACAAGTGGTTGATGCGCATCCTGCGTCACGAGGCGGGGCACGCCATCGACACGGCCTTCGCGCTGCGGCGGCGCAAGGCCTGGCGCGAGACGTTCGGCAAGGCGTCGCGGCCTTACCCGTCGCGCTATTTTCCGCGGCCGGGCAGCCGCCGGTTCGTGCTGCACCTCGGCCACTGGTACGCGCAGAGCCATCCGACCGAGGACTTTGCCGAGACGTTCGCGGTCTGGCTGCCGCCACGGTCGCGCTGGCGCAGCCAGTACGCGGGATGGCCGGCGCTGCGCAAGCTCGAGTACGTCGACGGCACGATGCGCGACCTCGAAGGGCGACGCGCCGTGCAACTCAACCGCGACGTCATCGAGCCGCTCGCCGATAACACGCGCACGCTGCGCGAACACTACCGGCGCAAGCAGCGCCGCTACGAGATGGACGCGGCACGAACGTACGACCGGCGACTGCTGCGCGTGTTCGGCACCGCCGAGTCGCACCCGCACGGCGCGCACGCCGGCCGTTTCCTGCGCAAGGTGCAGCCGCAGCTCGGGCGCCTGCTCGTGCGACGTGCGAGAATGCACCCGTACCTCGTCCAACACGTCCTGCGCACCGCGACCCATCGCGCCCGTCGCATGAACCTGCGGCTCAAGCACAGCCAACGCAACACCAAGCGCGAGCTCGTCGTGATGCTCGAGCGGATCATGCTCGGCATGCTGCTGCGGGACCGCGAGAACTACGCCCTATGAACCGGAAACCGCTCCGCGTGCTGGTGCTCGTGCACGAGACGCTCGTGCCGCCCGAGAACACGGAAGGCTACACGGCGGAGGAGATCGACGAGTGGCGCACCGAGTTCGACGTCACGACCTCGCTCAAGGCGATGGGACACGACGTCAAGGTGCTCGGGCTCGGCGACAACCTCGCGGAACTGCGCGCGACGATCCTCGACTGGAAGCCCGACGTCGCGTTCAACCTGCTCGAGGAATTCCAGGGCATCGTGACCTACGACACCTACGTGGTGGCGTTCCTCGAGCTGATGCGGCTGCCGTACACGGGCTGCAACCCGCGCGGCATGATGATTTCACGCGACAAGGTGCTGTCGAAGCAGATCCTCGCCTATCACCGGATCCCGACGGCGCGCTATGCGCTGCTGCCGCGCAAGCGCCGCTACGCGGAGCCGCGCAAGCTCAAGTTTCCACTGTTCGTGAAATCGGCGACCGAGGACGCCTCGCTCGGCATCGCGCAGGCCTCGATCGTCTACGACGGGCAGAAGCTCAGGGAGCGGGTCGCCTTCATCCACGAGCAGACGAACTCCGACGCGCTGGTCGAGGAGTACATCGAGGGCCGTGAGCTCTACATCGGCGTCATGGGCAACGACCGGCTCACGACGTTTCCGGTCTGGGAACTCAATTTCGGCACGCTGCCCGAGGTGATGTCGATCGCGACGCGCAAGGTCAAGTGGGATCGCAAGTACCAGCAGCGTCACGGCATCGACACGGGGCCTGCGCGCGACCTCCCGGGCGGCTTGCCCGCGCGGCTCGCCGGGCTCGCACGGCGCATCTACCGCGCGCTGAGCCTGAGCGGCTATGCACGCATCGACCTGCGCCTGCGGCCCGACGGCACCCTCTACGTGCTCGAGGCGAACGCGAACCCCAACCTCGCGCAGGACGAGGATTTCGCCACGTCCGCGCTGTCGGCAGGCATGGGCTACGACACCGTGCTGCAGCGGATCATCCAGTGCGGGCAGAACTACGATGCGGCGTGGCGGGAAAGTTAACGAGTGACTGGTGTCTAGTGTCCAGTGTCCAGTAAGAGCCGAAAGGCCAGCGGCGCTGGCCCTCCTGTTCCGACTAACCGCTAGACACTAACCGCTAGACACTTCCTACAGCGTGTGCCCCGTCTTCTGGAAATGCGTGCGCTCGTAGAGCGTCTGGCAGTCGATGCAGCGCTGCGCCTGCGGCGCCA
This sequence comes from Steroidobacteraceae bacterium, assembly GCA_035691185.1. Lineage (GTDB taxonomy): Bacteria > Pseudomonadota > Gammaproteobacteria > Steroidobacterales > Steroidobacteraceae > RPQJ01. Next base: position 2,128 of record DASSJN010000143.1, on the reverse strand, counting down.
CCTCGAGCCGTCGGTGTTCGATCGGCCGCTCGCAGACCTCGCAGAGGCCGTAGGAGCCGTCGGCGATGCGCAGCATCGCGGCATCGATCGCACGCAGCTCCTCGAGGTCCCGATCGATCTCGGCCAGGCTCACGTCGACCATCAGGTCGGCGAACGACTCGTCCTCGAGGTCGCGGACGTCGTCGGCGATCTGCACGTAATGCTCCGAGTCGCTCTTGAGCAGCGTCTGTCGTATTTCGTCGCGCAGCTGCCGCGCCCGCGCCAGCATCGCCGTTCGCAGGGTTTCGACTTGCCTCTCGTCGAGGCTGTCGGTGGTGGTCATGGCCATGGTCGCGCCCCCCTATCGGACACCGGGCAAGCATCAGCCGCGCGAGGCGGGCGGTGTATCCGGAATATTGCACACGCCCGCTGCGGGAATCGCGGGCCGCAGCGCGGTAAATTCAGTCCGGCGGCAGCTTGCGCGCATCGGGAAACAGGACGTCCTCGTAACCCAGGTTGCGCAGGTCCGGGATGCGCATCGGATAGAGGATGCCGTCGAGGTGGTCGACCTCGTGCTGCACGACGCGCGCGTGGAAACCCGCGACGGTCCGGTCGAGCGGGCGTCCGTCGAGGTCGTAGCCGCGGTAGCGCAAGAGGCGATAGCGCGGGACGAGACCGCGCAGCCCCGGCACCGACAGGCAGCCTTCCCAGCCTTCTTCCAGCTCGGTCCCGATCGGCTCGAGCTCGGGGTTGACCAGCACGGTGTACGGAACGGCCTCGGCCTGCGGATAGCGCGGATTGCTAGTGACCTCGAAGATCACTACCCGCAGCGACACGCCGACCTGCGGCGCCGCAATGCCGGCCCCGTCGAGCGCACGCATCGTGTCTTCCATGTCGCGCACCAGTTCGCGCAGTTCCACCGTGCCGAAGCGCTCGATCGGTGCTGCGACCTGCTGCAGCACGGGATGGCCCATGCGCAGGACCGGACGTACTGCCATGCTCGTACCTGCTGCCACCGTCGCCGGTTGCGAAGCCACAGCGTAGTCCATGCGGACGGATTGACAAGGGTCAGCCGCGGGGGGTAGCTAGGCATCCGCCATTCCTGTCCGGAGTCACGTCCATGATGCCGCCCGTTCCAGCTTTCCTGCGCGCCATGCTGACGACGTCGTGTCTCGCGCTGGCGGCTGCTGCGATCGCCGCGGCGGCGCCCGCCGGCGCGGACCCGCAGGCGCAGCCCCAGGCCCTGGACGTGGCCGTGTTCGACCAGCTCAAGGCGCTGGCCGGGCGCTGGGAAGGACGCGTCGACGACGCCACGGGCACGCCCGTCGCGCTCGAAATGGCGGTGACCTCGAATGGCCGCGCCGTGCTCGAGCGCGTGTTCGCGGGCTCGCCGCACGAGATGACGACCGTCTATTTTCTCGCGCACGACCGGCTGCTCGCCACGCATTACTGTTCGATCGGCAACCAGCCGGGGTTCGAGCTGGTCGATACGTCGAAACCGACCGACATCGTGATGACGCTGGCCGGCGGCACGGGCTTCGACCCGAAGACGGACCAGCACGCGCACGGCGTGCACCTGCAGGTCCTCGAACCCGACCGGTTGCGCGTCGAGTGGCAGTTCCGCAAGGGCGAGGCCGAGCCGACGTACGCCCGCATGACGCTGACGCGGACGGCGGCCGCAGCGGCGCAGCCCTGAAGAAAGACGTGAGGGGAAGCGAGCCGTGGACCACGGATTGAGATGCTGGAAGTGCGGCACGTCGCTCGCCGACTACACGTTGCCGCTGCGTCGGCTCGAGGAGTGCCGGGCGTGCCACGCGGAACTGCACGTGTGCCGCATGTGCGAGTTCTACGACACGAGCAAGGCCAAGCACTGCCGCGAGACGATCGCGGAAGAAGTCAAGGACAAGCAGCGTGCCAACTTCTGCGATTATTTCAAGCCCACGCCCGCGGCGTACCAGCCCGCGGCCCTCAGCGCCGCCGACAAGGCGCGCGCCGAGCTCGAGGCGCTGTTCGGCCGCAAGTAAGCTACAGGGGACGATCGATCATGAGGATCCGGAATGCGATGCTCGCCGGCATCGCGACAGCAGCGACGTTACAGGCGGGCGCCGCGAGCGCCGACGAGGGCAGGATGCAGCGAGCGGAGACGAAG
>DASSJN010000142.1:0-2364 GCA_035691185.1 Steroidobacteraceae bacterium | reverse complement strand
CTTTCGTGCCAGCACGGCGCATGGCACGGCTCACGCGGCTGCGGCGTCGAGCCGGTCGATCACGCGCTGGGTCAACGACTGGCGGACCCGCGGCTCGTCCGCCCAGGCATCGCCACGCTCCGCGATGCGCGCCGCGACGTTGCGCAGGTTGAACCACGCGCCGCGGATGTCCCGTCGGCCGAGTTCGTCCCAGTCGATCGGCAGCGACACGGGGACGCCCGGTCGGTGACGCGGTGAATAGGCCGCGACCGTCGTGGCGGCGAACTGGTTGCGCTGCCAGTCGACGTACACCTTGCCCTGCCGATTGCGTGCGCCGCGCTTCGCGGAGAAGCGCTGCGGGATCACGCGTGCGAGGTGTTCCGCGACGCGGCGCGAAAATGCAGCGGCAACCTCGAACGACGGTCCGTTCACGAGCGGCACGACCACGTGCAGGCCCAGTCCGCCGCTCGTCTTGAGCAACGACTTCAACCCGAGATCCTGCAGCAGCTCGCGCATGAGCGTCGCAGCCTCGCGCACGCGCTCCCAGGGCAACGTCGGGTCGGGGTCGAGGTCGAACGTCATGCGATCAGCGCGGCCGGGGCGCGGCATGCGCGACCCCCAGGTATGCAACTCGACCGCCCCCATCTGCGCGAGCAGCGGCACCGAGGCAAGCGAGCTGCAGACGAAGTAGGGCTCTTCGTCGGACCTCGGGATCGACACCGGCTTGAGCCCCGGGACGGAATCCCCGTCGACGTGGCGCTGGAAGAACACGCGGCCCTGCGCACCCGTCGCCCGGACCAGCGAGAGCGGGCGCGCCTCGAGGTGCGGCCACAATACGGGCGCGATCGCTTCGTAATACTCGGCGAGCTGCTGCTTGGTCACGCCGTCGCTCGGGTAGAGCACGCGCTGCGGGTTGGTCAGGCGCACGGGTTTGCGCCGTGGGGGCGCCGCAGCGGGCGCGGCCTCGGGGGCCGCGGAGGACCTGCGCTTCGTCGTACCGTGCTTCGCCGTCGCACTCGACGACGACGCATCGAAGATCTTGTCGGGTTCGCGTCGCACGTCCCCGGGCCCCACGTCCTCTCGCACTCCGAGAAACAGCGGCTGCCGCAGTATGCCCGAGTCGGTCCACTCGGCGAACCTGACCTGCGCGACCAGTTCGGGACGGACCCACTGCGGCCTTTCCGCACGACGCAGCTTCGGAGGATCGCCGAATGGCGGGCGCGTGGTCGCGAGCGCATCGAGCCTGCGGCGCAACGCGCCGAGCTGCATCTCCGAGAAGCCCGTCCCCGCGCGGCCGGCGAACCGCAGCGTGCCCTGCTCGTCGTGGTAGCCGAGCAGCAGCGCGGTCAGCGTGTCCCGCCCGGACTCGGTGCGCGTGTATCCCGCGATCACGAACTCCTGCTCGCGGCGACACTTGAGCTTGAGCCAGGCGCGGTTGCGGCCCGAGCGGTAGTCGGCGTCCGCATCCTTGAGGACGACGCCTTCGTAACCCTGCTCGCACGCCTGCTCGCGCAGCGCCGCGCTCTCGCCGTCGACGAAGTCGACCAGCCGCACGAGGCCGGAGCGCGGCAGGTCGGCGAGCGCCTGCTGCAGCAGCCGCTTGCGTTCGCGCTGGCGTTTCGCCCGCAGGTCCGCGCCGAAGAGTTGCAGCGCGTCGAACACCATCAGCAACGGCTCTTCGCCGCTCCTCGGATCCAGCGCCTGCTGCAGTTTCTGGAACTGCGGCACACCGCGAGCGTCGACCGCGATCAGTTCGCCGTCGAGCCACGACTCGCGCAGCCCGAGGCCGGCGAGCACGGCAGCGACGCGCGGCACCCGGTGCGTCCAGTCGTGGCCGCCCCGGGTGAAGCACTGGACGCGTTCGCCGTCGACGTGGCTCACGATGCGATAGCCGTCGAACTTGAGTTCGGTGAGCCAATGCCCCTCGGTGGGCACGGCGTCGACCGGGGTCGCCAGTTGCGGGGCGATGAACTTCGGCGTCGCCGCGGCCCTGGAGCGCTTCCCGGGCGCGCGGAGGGGTCGGGCACCGCGGGATTTCCGCGCCGGGGACGACGCGCCCGCGGCACGTGTCCACGTCGCCCCCGGCCCGGGCTCCGTGCCCGGCACCGGGTCGGTGTAGAGATCGGTCACGTCGGGGCCGTTCGCGCGCTCGAGCACGTGCTCGTCGCGGCGCTTGATCAGCAGCCAGTTCGGCTTGCCGCCCGCGCCGTCCTTGAGTCGCACGAGCGAGAACTTGCCGTGCAGCCGCTCGCCCTCGAGCGCGAAATCGAGCTTGCCCTTGCGCAGGCTCGCCTCGACGTCGCCTTCCGGCAGCCAGTGTCCGCGATCCCAGACGACGACGTGTCCCGCACCGTATTCGCCCTCGGGAATGTCGCCGGCGAACGT
>DASSJN010000141.1:0-22467 GCA_035691185.1 Steroidobacteraceae bacterium | reverse complement strand
CTCGAGGCGCTCAAGCGCGCGCTCGACCAGGGCACGATGCGCCAGGTGCACCGGCACGTGAACTCGATGCACCCGGCCGAGATCGCGTCGCTGCTGGAGTCGTTGCCGCCGACGCAGCGCGAACTCGTCTGGGACCTCGTCGATCCCGAGCTCGAGGGCGACGTGCTCGTCGAGCTCAACGAGGAGGTCCGCGCGGGCCTGATCCGCGAGATGGAGACCGAGGAACTGGTCGCGGCGACCGAGGGCCTCGAGGTCGACGACCTCGCCGACCTGCTGCGCGAGCTGCCGGAGGCCGTGAACCAGCAGGTGCTGCGCTCGCTGGACACGCAGGACCGCGACCGCCTGAGCTCCGTGCTCGCGTACGGGGAAGACACTGCCGGCGGCCTCATGAACACCGACACGGTGAGCGTGCGCCCCGACGTGACGCTCGAGACCGTGTTGCGCTACCTGCGCATGCGCGGCGAGGTGCCCGAGCGCACGGATGCCTTGTTCGTGGTCAACCGCAGCGACCGCTACCTGGGCGTGCTGCACCTGACGCGACTGCTGACCGAGGACCCCGAGCGCACGGTCGGCGAAGTCATGGACACCGAGGTGGCGGGCATCCCGCCCGAGACACCCGCGAACCAGGTCGCCAACCTGTTCCAGGTGCGCGACCTGGTCTCCGCCGCGGTGGTCGCGCCGGACGACGGTCGGCTGCTCGGGCGCATCACGATCGACGACGTCGTCGACGTGATCCGCGACGAGGCCGAGCACTCGGTCATGAGCATGGCCGGCCTCGACGAGGACGCCGACATGTTCGCGCCCGTCGTGCCGAGCGCGCGCCGCCGCGGGATCTGGCTCGGCATCAACCTCGTCACGGCATTCCTCGCGGCGTGGGTCGTGGGCCGCTTCGAAGCGACGATCCAGCAGATCGTCGCGCTCGCGATCCTGATGCCGATCGTCGCGAGCATGGGCGGCGTCGCGGCGACGCAGACGCTGACGCTGATCGTGCGCGGTCTCGCCCTGGGCCAGGTCGAGCGTGCCAACGCGAGGTGGTTGTTCACGAAGGAGATCGCCGTGGCGGTGCTGAACGGCGCCGCCTGGGCGACGGTCGTCGCCGTCGTCGCGTATGCGTGGTTCCGGAACTGGCGCATCGCGGCCGTGATCTTCGCCGCGATGGTCGTCAACCTGATCGCCGCGGCGCTCGCGGGCGTCGCCGTGCCGCTCGGACTCAAGCGCTTCGGCGTGGACCCGGCGGTGGCCGGGGGCGTCATCGTCACCACCGTGACGGACGTGATCGGCTTCGCGTCCTTGCTCGGGCTCGGGACGCTGCTGCTCAGGTAGACGACGTCGCCTGTTCGAGCTCGGGCGCGAGGTACGGCTCGATTTCCGCGCGCTGGGCCTGCGCGTCGGCGTATCCCAGTTCCATCAACTCGCAGGTGTAGTCGCGCTCGAACAGCAGGTAGCTCACGAGCAGGCCGCCGCGCGCCTCGAATGCGCCGATCGTGCGCAGCAGCGTGCGCAGGCTGCGCGGCAGCGTCATCTCGTGGCGCTTCGCTAGCGCGGTGGGATCGACGCTCGGCTGGATCACGGTCGCGCGGATCGGTCGGTGACCCGATTCGCCCCCCGGCGTTTCGAGCAGGCGGTTGATCTGGCCGAGGCGCTCCAGGTCGATGGACAGCCCGTCGGTGAACAGCGAGTCGAGCACGAACCCGAGCAGGTGACCGGGACTCGGCGGCGCCTGCGTGCGCCCGGCCGTGGGCGGGGTCGCGGCCGGCGCGCCGCGCGTGCCGATCACGAGGATCCGGTTCGCGCCCATGTGGATCGCAGGGCTCAGCGGCGCGAGCTGGCGCATCGCGCCGTCGCCGTAGTACTGGCCCGCGATGCTCGCCGCCGGGAAGATGAAGGGGATCGCCGAACTGGCCATCAGCACGTCGAAGTCGAGCGCGTAGCGCCGTCCCGCGCGCCAGACGCGATGCCAGGGGTCGATGTCAGCGACGCCGTCGAAGAATGCGACGGCCTGGCCCGTAGCATAGCTCGTAGTGGCGACGGCCACGGCGTGCAATCTCCCGGCCTCGATGGCCTGCGGGATCCGCTCCACCGGGATTGTGCGCATCAGCAGCTCGCGCAAGGGCGACGTGTCGAGCAGCGACCGCGGCGGCGACAACAGCCAGCCGCCCGTGGCCACCGAGAGCCCCCAGTGCAGACTCGAGCGCAGCATCAGCCAGGTATCCGCCCTGACGACCTGCTCGACGTGGAAGTTCGACCAGACGTCTTCGAGCACGCGCACCGCATCGCGGAACGACTCGGCCCGCGCCGCGAGCGCCGCGGCATTGAGCGCGCCGGCCGAGGTGCCCACGAGCACTTCGAACGGGCACGGTGTCTCCGGCGGCAGCCATTCCGCCACGGCCTTGAGCACGCCGACCTGGTACGCAGCGCGGGCGCCGCCACCCGACAGAACCAAAGCGTCGCGGTCGGCGAAGAAAAGGTAGTTGGTCGAGTCCGCGGACGGCGGCGCTTCGGGTTCGGCCGCTACCGGCGGCAGGGGCATCGACACGGTCACCTCGCTCGCTGACTGACACGACAGGTGGCGAAGATTAGTATGGCACGGCCCCGAGCCGCGCCCGCCCGCCAGGCTCGACCGCTATCGGGAGATACGACATGGTTCACGCGTTGCGCATCTTTCCTGCCCGCCGCCGGCTGCTCGCAGCCTCGCTGCCGTCGCTCTTCGCGCTGGTCGCGCTCGTCCTCGCAGCCGGGCCGGCCGTGGCCGCGTCTCCGGCCACGCCCAAGGTGGGCCAGCCGGCACCCGCGTTCAAGCTGCAGGACCAGGCCGGCAAGTGGCACCAGTTGAGCGACTACAAGGGCAAGTGGGTCGCCCTGTACTTCTATCCGAAGGACGACACGCCCGGCTGCACGACGCAGGCCTGCAGCTTCCGCGACAACGTCTTCGCGTTCAACCAGGAAGGCGCCGTGATTCTCGGCGTGAGCGTCGACGACGTCGCCTCGCACAAGGAGTTCGCCGAGAAGCACGGCCTGCCGTTCACCCTGCTCGCCGATTCCGACAAGGCGGTGACGAAGCGCTATGGCGTGCTGAAGACGTACATGGGCGTCATGGAGATGGCGCGCCGTGACACGTTCATCATCGACCCGCAGGGCCGCATCGCGAAGCACTACGAGTCGGTCGACCCCGAGGGCCATTCGGCCGTGGTGCTGGCGGACATCAAGGCGTTGAAGGCGAAGGCCGCTGCGGGCGCCAAGGGCGGTCGCTGACCGGACCCGCCGACACAGGAGCTGCGTCGTTCGGTCAGACTGTAGCGTCAGGGAGAGTGCCGGTGCGGCATCTGGTCTCGGCCATGCTCGTGATCGTCGGCATCATCCACCTGATGCCGCTGCCCGGCGCCCTCGGGCCGGAACGCCTCGCGGCGCTGTATGGGTTCGCGTTCGACGAGCCGAATCTCACGATCCTGATGCGGCACCGGGCGGTGCTGTTCGGGTTGCTGGGAGTGTTCCTGCTGGTCGCGGCCTTCCGGCCCGAGGTGCAGGTCCTCGCCCTCGCCGTCGGCCTGGTGAGCGTGCTGTCGTTTCTGTATCTCGCCTGGTCGGTCGGCGGGTACAACGTACGGGTCGCGCGCGTCGTGCTCGCGGATGTGGTCGCACTTGCCTGCCTGATCGTCGGTGCCGCCGCGCTCTGGTACTTGCGTCAAGCCGAACCGGCCTGACTCTGCCGCGTATCAGGCCTTCAGCGCCTTGATCGCGTCGTCGAGGCCGCGGAGCGTGAGCGGGAACATCCGTTCGCCCACGAGCTGGCGCGCGATGCCGATCGACTGCACGTAATCCCAGCGATCCTCGGGCTCGGGGTTGAGCCAGGCGTGACGCTGGAAGCGCTGGGTGATCCGCTGCATCCACACCGCGCCCGCCTCGTCGTTCCAGTGCTCGATGCTGCCGCCCGGCTGCATGATTTCGTACGGGCTCATGCTCGCATCGCCGACGAACACGACGCGGTAGTCGGGCTGGAACTTGTGCAGGATTTCGAGCAGCGGCGTGCGTTCGCCGTGGCGCCGGCGACTGTCCTTCCACACCGATTCGTAGACGAAATTGTGGAAGTAGAAGTACTCGAGGTGCTTGAACTCGCTGCGCGCCGCCGAGAAGAGCTCCTCGCAGACGCGCACATGCGGCTCCATCGAGCCGCCCACGTCGAAGAAAAGCAGGAGCTTGAGGGCGTTGTGCCGCTCCGGCTGGAACCGGAGGTCGAGCAGGCCCGCGTTGCGCGCCGTGGCCGAGATCGTGCCGTCGATGTCGAACTGGTCCGCGGCGCCTTCGCGCGCGAACCGGCGCAGCTTGCGCAGCGCGATCTTGATGTTGCGCGTGCCGAGCTCCACCTGGTCGTCGAGATTGCGGTAGTCGCGCCGTTCCCAGACCTTCACGGCACGTCGCTGCCCACCCGTCCCGCCGATGCGGATGCCCTCGGGGTTGTAGCCGCCGTGTCCGAACGGCGACGTGCCCGCCGTGCCGATCCACTTGTTGCCGCCTTCGTGCCGGCCCTTCTGCTCCTCGAGCCGCTGCTTGAGCGTCTCCATGAGCTTGTCCCAGCCGCCGAGGGCCTCGATCTGCGCCATTTCCTCGGGCGTGAAGTGCCGTTGTGTCAGGAGCTTGAGCCAGTCAGTCGGCAATTCCTTCTGCAGCGCCTCGAATGCCTGTTCGATGCCCTTGAAGTGCTGCGCGAACGCGCGGTCGAAGCGGTCGAAGTGCTTCTCGTCCTTGACCAGCGTGGCCCGCGCGAGAAAGTAGAAGTCGTCGACGCTGTATTCCGCGACGCGCGCCTGCAGCGCCTCGAGCAGGGTCAGGTACTCCGTGACCGACGCCGGCACGCCCGCTTCGCGCAATGTATAAAAAAAACGCGTCAGCACGCCGCTAACCCAACGCAGCTCATGTCGCCGCACCACGGCGCTCGTAGCGCGCAGGCGCGGCCGACAGCATCCGGGGTTCGGGGTTTTCCGGCCGGGAGTCCCCGAACCGCGGGTGCTCGAAGGGCGCGCCGTGCTCTCGTCCGGACATGGAGCCCGTGCTATTGCCGCGACGCCTGCCGCCGCTGCAGGAAGATGAGTTGCTCGAACAAATGCACGTCCTGCTCGTTCTTGAGCAGCGCGCCGTAGAGCGGCGGCAGGCTCTTGCGCGGGTCGTCCGTGCGCAGCGCTTCCGGCGGGATGTCCTCCGCGAGCAGCAGCTTGAGCCAGTCGAGCAGCTCCGACGTCGACGGCTTCTTCTTGAGCCCCGGCACCTCGCGCAGCTTGTAGAACGCGTTGAGCGCCTCGGCGAGCAGCTCGCGCTTGAGCTCCGGGAAGTGCACGCCGACGATACGCATCATCGTTTCCTGGTCCGGGAAACGGATGAAGTGGAAGAAGCAGCGGCGCAGGAACGCGTCCGGCAGCTCCTTCTCGTTGTTGCTCGTGATGATCACGATCGGGCGGTGCGTCGCCTGCACGAGCTCGCGCGTCTCGTGCACGAAGAACTCCATGCGGTCGAGCTCGAGCAGCAGGTCGTTCGGGAACTCGATGTCGGCCTTGTCGATCTCGTCGATCAGCAGCACCGCCTGCTGCTCGCTGCGGAACGCCTCCCACAGCCGGCCGGGGATGATGTAGTTGCGGATCTCGTGGACCTTCGCGTCGCCGAGCTGCGAGTCGCGCAGGCGCGAAACCGCGTCGTACTCGTAGAGCCCGTGCTGGGCCTTGGTCGTCGACTTCACGTGCCAGCGATAGAGCGGCTTGTCGAGCGCTCGCGCGATTTCCTCGGCGAGCTGGGTCTTGCCGGTGCCGGGCTCGCCCTTGACCAGCAGGGGACGCGCGAGCGTCACGGCGGCGTTGACCGCCATCATGAGGTCTTCGGTGGCGACGTAGCGGTCGGTGCCGGCGAACCTGGCGGCCGGGGACGTGGCGGACGGACGGGTCTGGGTCACGAGCGATACCTGATGTGGGTCGGACCGGCCAGGCAATCGGGGCCTGCGTGGCGAGTGTAGCGCAGGCGGACCGGTGCCCTCACCCGCGCTTCGCGACCTCTCCCACGCCTGGGAGAGGTGCCGGAGTTGGAGATTGCCCTCACCGGGCTCACTCCGCCACTTCCAGCAGCTTCATCGTGTTCGTGCCGCCGGAGACGCCTGACAGCTCGCCGAGCGTCAGGATGATCTCGTCGCCGGGCCTGACGAACTCGCGGTCGAGCAACTCGCGCGAGATCGCCCGGTAGAGCTCCGAAGAGTCGGTGTGCGTGATGTCGAACGGCACGGGGTAGACGCCGCGGTAGAGCGCGACGCGACGGCGCGTGCGCTCGTTGCGGGTGAAGGCAAAGATCGGGATGTCCGAACGGATCCGAGACATCCAGAGCGGCGTGGCGCCCGATTCGGTCAGCGCAACGATCGCCTCGACGTCCATGTGGTTCGCGGTGTACATGACCGCGTGCGCGATCGCCTGCGCGAACGCGCTCACCTTGCCCTCGAAGCGCTCGCCGCCGCGGTTGCGCGCGATCTGGTATTTCTCCGCGCCCTCGATCACCTCGGCCATCGACTCGATGGCCCGCACGGGGTACTTGCCGACGGCGGATTCTCCGGAGAGCATCACCGCGTCGCTGCCGTCGAGCACTGCGTTGGCCACGTCGGACACCTCGGCGCGCGTCGGCACGGGGCTGTGGATCATCGACTCCATCATCTGGGTGGCCGTGATCGTCACGCGGTCGTACTGCCGTGCGACCTGCAGGATGTGCTTCTGCAGGCCCGTGAGTTCCGCGTACCCCACTTCGATGCCGAGGTCGCCGCGTGCGACCATGACGGCGTCGCTCGCCCGGACGATCTCCTCCAGCCGTGGAATGGCCTCGCTGCGCTCGATCTTGGCGACTACGCGCGCATCGCTGCCGGCTGCCAGCAGCAGCGAGCGTGCCTCCTCGACGTCGGCCGCCTGGCGCACGAACGAGACTGCGAGGTAGTCGATGTCGAGCCGCGCGCCGAGCGCGACGTCGTCGCGGTCCTTCGCGGTCAGCGCCTTGGCTGAGAGCCCGCCGCCGCGACGATTGATGCCCTTGTGGTCACCGACTTCCCCGCCGGTGGTCACGCGGCTGATGACCTTGCTGCCTTCGACAGCAGTCACGGCGAGTTCGATCTGGCCGTCGCCGAGGATCAGTTCGTCGCCGGGCTGCACGTCGCGCGCGAGGTCGGGATAGGTGATGCCGACACCGAAGTCGGTGCCGTCGTGCGCGTCGAGGTCCGGGTCGAGCACGAAGGTGGCGCCTTCGGTCAGCACGGCGCGACCGCCGGCAAAGCGCTCGATGCGGATCTTCGGCCCCTGCAGGTCGCCGAGCAGCGCCACGTGCTTGCCGACGCTTTCGGCCGCCTCGCGCGCACGCTTGACGCGCCTCACGTGGTCGGCCGGCTCGCCGTGCGAGAAATTCACTCGCAGCACGTCGGCGCCGCGGCGGATGACCTCCTCGAGCACGCCGGGCGCGTCGGTCGCCGGGCCGAGCGTGGCTACGATCTTCGTGCGCCGTCTCAGCATGCGCGGACGCTCCTGCATCAGGGTCTCGAACCGTTCTTTCGACCAGCCGCCCGCGCCGACGCCGCCACCGATCAGGCCGCGGCGCGCTGCTCGAGCATTTCGACCGCCGGCAGCTTCTTGCCCTCGAGGAACTCGAGGAAGGCTCCGCCCGCGGTCGAGATGTACGAGATGTCCTCCGCCACGCCGTACTTCTCGATGGCCGCGATCGTGTCGCCGCCGCCCGCGATCGAGAACGCGGGGCTGCGGGCGACGGCATGTGCGATGACGCGCGTGCCTTCGCCGAACTGGTCGAACTCGAACACGCCGACCGGGCCGTTCCAGACGATCGTGCCGGCCCCCTGCAACGCCGCGGCGAAGCGTTCCGCCGAGTCCGGGCCGATGTCGAGGATCATCTCGCTGGCGGCCACCTGCGCGACCGGCTTCACGTCGGCCTCCGCGGCGGCGGAGAACTCCGTGGCGACGACCACGTCCGTCGGCAGCGGAATGTCGACACCCGCAGCCTGCGAGCGTCCGAGCAGTGCGCGCGCCGTGTCGATCATCTCGGCCTCGTGCAGCGACCGGCCGATGGGCTGGCCCTGCGCGGCCAGGAACGTGTTGGCGATGCCGCCACCGACGATGAGCTTGTCGACCTTGCCGAGCAGGTTCTCGAGCACCGTGAGCTTGGTCGAGACCTTCGACCCCGCGACGATCGCGACCAGCGGGCGCTTCGGCTTGCTGAGCGCTTTTTCCAGCGCGTCGAGTTCGTTGGTGAGCAGCGGGCCGGCGCAGGCGACCGGCGCGAACTTGCCGACGCCGTGCGTGCTCGCCTCGGCGCGGTGTGCCGTGGCGAAGGCGTCCATGACGTAGACGTCGCACAGCGCCGCCATCTTCTTCGCGAGCTCGTCCTTGTTCTTCTTTTCGCCCTTGTGGAAACGGACGTTCTCGAGCAGCACCACTTCGCCGGGCTCGCAGGCGACGCCGTCCAGCCACTCGCGCTCGAAGCGCACCCTGCGACCCATCAGTTCCGAGAGCCGCGCGGCCACCGGGGCCAGCGAGAACTCCTCGTTCGGGACGCCCTCTTCCGGCCGGCCGAGGTGCGACATGAGCATGACCCGCGCTCCCGCTTTCAGCGCGGCGTCGATCGTCGGCAACGAAGCACGGATGCGGGCATCGCTGGTGACGACGGCGTTGTGGACGGGGACGTTGAGGTCCTCCCGGATCAGCACGCGCTTGCCGGCCAGGTCCACTTCGTTCATGCGGAGAACGCGGTTCATGCTCGCTCCTGAGCTTCGTTCGGGGTGACGCCGAGTATGGACCGGCGCGGCTACTTCGCGATGACGCGCGCCATCTCGAGCACCTTGCTCGAGTAGCCCCACTCGTTGTCGTACCAGGCCACGACCTTGACGAACGTGTCGTCGAGCGCGATGCCGGCTTCGGCGTCGAACACCGAGGTGCAGCTCTCGCCGCGGAAGTCCGTCGCCACGACCTTCTCTTCCGTGTAGCCGAGCACGCCCTTCATCGCACCCTCGGAGGCGGCCTTCATCGCGGCGCAGATCTCGTCGTACGTGGCCGGCTTGCTCAGCTCTACCGTGAGGTCGACCACGGAGACGTCGGACGTGGGCACGCGGAACGCCATGCCCGTGAGCTTCTTGTTGAGCTCCGGGATCACCTTGCCGACCGCCTTCGCGGCGCCCGTCGAGGACGGAATGATGTTCTCGAGGATGCCGCGGCCGCCGCGCCAGTCCTTGTTCGACGGGCCGTCGACCGTCTTCTGCGTCGCCGTGGCGGCATGCACCGTGGTCATGAGGCCGCGCTTGATGCCCCAGGTGTCGTGCAGCACCTTCGCGACCGGCGCGAGGCAGTTCGTCGTGCACGAGGCGTTCGAGACGATCTTCTCGCCGGCGTACTTCGCGTGGTTGACGCCGTAGACGAACATCGGCGTGTCGTCCTTCGACGGTGCCGACAGGATGACTTTCTTCGCGCCCGCGGCGAGGTGTTTCTCGGCGGTCTCCCTGGTCAGGAACAGGCCCGTCGACTCGACGACGACGTCGACGCCGAGATCGCCCCACCTGAGCTCGGCGGGATCCTTGAGCGCGGTCAGGCGGATCTTGCGACCGTTGACGACGAGCGTGTTGCCGTCGACGGAGACGTCGCCCTTGAAGCGGCCGTGCACCGAGTCGTACTTCAACATGTACGCGAGGTAGCCCGGCTCGAGCAGGTCGTTGATGCCCACGACCTCGATGTCGGCGAAGTCCCTGGTCGCCGCGCGGAACACCATGCGGCCGATGCGACCGAATCCGTTGATGCCGACCTTGATTGCCATTCTGTCTCTCCCGTCAGGTCTGATGTCGAAATCGTTGCCTAGCGCTGCCGCGCGAGCAGGTCCGCCGCCACCGCCGCGACGTTCGTCGCGGTGAAGCCGAAGTGTTCGAACAGCTTCTTCGCCGGCGCCGACGCACCGAACGTGTCCATGCCGACGACGGCGCCCTCCGTGCCGACGTAGCGATACCAGCCGTCGCGCACTCCGGCCTCGATCGCGACCTTCGGCACGCCGGCCGGCAGCACGCTGCCGCGATACGAGGCATCCTGCGCATCGAACAGGCTCGTGCACGGCATCGACACGACGCGCGCGCGCCTGCCCTTCCCCGCGAGCAGCTTCGCCGCCTCGATCGCGAGCGGCACTTCCGAGCCGGTCGCGATCAGCACGCACTCGGGTGCGCCGTCGGTGTCGACCAGCACGTACCCGCCGCGCTCGATGGCCTGGACCTGAGTCGCGCTGCGCGCAGCCGGCGCGAGCGCCTGGCGGGTGAGCACGAGGATGGTCGGCCCGGTGGTGTGCGTGATCGCGTCGGCCCAGGCGACCGCCGTCTCGACGGTGTCGCACGGGCGCCAGAGCCGCAGGTTCGGAATCATGCGCAGGCTCGCGCACTGCTCGATCGGCTGGTGCGTCGGGCCGTCCTCGCCGAGGCCGATCGAGTCGTGCGTGAACACGTAGATCACGCGCTGGCGCATCAGTGCAGACATGCGGACGGCGTTCCGGGCATAGTCCGAGAAGATCAGGAACGTGCCGCCGTAGGGCACGAACCCACCGTGCAGCGCGATGCCGTTCATGATCGCGGCCATGCCGAATTCGCGCACGCCGTAGTGGATGTAGTTGCCGCCCTCCGAGCGCCCGACCGGTTTCGAGCCCTTGTGGTTCGTGTTGTTCGAGCCGGTCAGGTCCGCCGAGCCGCCGAGCATTTCCGGAATCGCAGCGCCGAGCACGTTCAGCACCTGCTGCGACGAGGAGCGCGTCGCGATGTTGGCCGGCTTCTCGACGTTCGCCTGGACGAAGGCCTGCAGCTTGTCACGCCAGTCGACGGGCAGCTCGCCGCGCAGGCGGCGCTCGAGCTCGGCGGCGAGCTCGGAATGTGCGGCGCGGTAGGCCTCGAAACGCTCCTTCCAGGCCTGCTCGGCGCGTGCGCCACGCGTCTTCGCGTCCCAGCCCGCACGGATGTCGTCGGGCACTTCGAACGCTGGCGACGGCCAGCCGAGGTACTCGCGCGTCGCAGCAACCTCGGCCTCGCCGAGCGCGGCGCCGTGCGTCGCCTCGCTACCCTGCTTGTTCGGCGAACCCCAGCCGATCACGGTCTTGCAGCAGATCAGCGACGGCCGGGTCTTCTCGGCCTTCGCGGCTTCGATGGCCTTCTCGACCGCCGCCGCGTCATGGCCGTCGACGTTCGGCACGACGTGCCAGCCGTAGGCCTCGAAGCGCTTCGGCGTATCGTCGGTGAACCAGCCCTGCACCTCGCCGTCGATCGAGATGCCATTGTCGTCGTAGAAGGCGATCAGCTTGCCGAGCTGCAGGGTGCCGGCGAGCGAACACGCCTCGTGCGAGATGCCCTCCATCAGGCAGCCGTCGCCGAGGAACACGTAGGTGTGGTGGTCGACGACCCGGTGGAACGGCCGGTTGAACTCGGCCGCGAGCAGTTTCTCCGCGAGCGCCATGCCGACCGCGTTGGCGAGGCCCTGCCCCAGCGGGCCCGTCGTCGTCTCGATGCCGAGGTGCTGGTCCACCTCCGGGTGGCCGGCGGTGTGGGAGCCGAACTGGCGGAAGTTCGCGATGTCCTGCAGCGACAGCGGATATCCGGTGAGGTGCAGCAGCGAGTAGAGCAGCATCGATCCGTGCCCGTTCGACACCACGAAGCGGTCCCGGTCGGGCCAGAGCGGATTGGCAGGGTTGTACTTGAGGTGGTCCGCCCACAGCACCTGCGCGATGTCGGCCATGCCCATCGGCATGCCGGGGTGACCGGAATTGGCCTTCTGAACCGCGTCCATGCTCAACGCCCGGATGGCGTTGGCGAGTTGCCGGCGGGTAGGCATGGCGGACCCTCGTGGAAAGCCAGATATTTTAGCGGGCGTGGCCGAAACGGGTCATCCTGTTTTGCCGCAGAGACCGGCTCGCCGGGCATCAGTACAAAGCGAAACGTCACTGTCGCCCGCAGGCCGCGCGGCTATACTGCGCCGCTGCCCGACCTTGGAAAGCCATAGATGTCAACCAGTTACCTGTTCACGTCCGAGTCCGTGTCCGAGGGCCATCCCGACAAGGTGGCCGACCAGATCTCCGATGCCGTGCTCGACGCGATGCTGGCGCAGGACAAGCGGGCCCGCGTCGCCTGCGAGACGCTGGTCAAGACCGGCGTCGCCATCGTCGCCGGCGAGGTGACGACAGAGGCCTGGGTGGATCTCGAGGAACTGGTCCGCGGCGTGATCACCGACATCGGCTACACGACGTCGCACGTCGGCTTCGACGGTCGCACCTGCGGCGTGCTCAACATCATCGGCAAGCAGTCGCCGGACATCGCCATGGGCGTCGACCGCGACAACCCGGAGGACCAGGGCGCGGGCGACCAGGGCCTCATGTTCGGCTACGCCAGCAACGAGACCGACAACCTGATGCCGGCGCCGATCTGCTACGCGCACAAGCTCGTGGAGCGCCAGGCGGAAGTGCGCAAGAGCAAGCTGCTGCCGTGGCTGCGGCCGGACGCGAAGTCGCAGGTCACGTGCCGCTACGTCGACGGCAAGGTCGTGGGCCTCGACGCGGTGGTGCTGTCCACGCAGCACGACCCGGACGTCCAGCTCGGGGACCTGCGCGAAGCGGTCATGGAGCTGATCATCAAGCACGTGCTGCCGAAGGAGTGGCTGCGCGGCGACACGAAGTTCCACATCAACCCGACCGGCAGCTTCGTGATCGGCGGCCCGGTCGGCGATTGTGGCCTGACCGGGCGCAAGATCATCGTCGACAGCTACGGCGGCATGGCGCGTCACGGCGGCGGCGCGTTCTCGGGCAAGGATCCCTCGAAGGTGGATCGTTCCGCCGCCTATGCGGCCCGCTACGTCGCCAAGAACATCGTCGCGGCCGGCCTTGCGGAGCGCTGCGAGATCCAGGTGTCGTACGCGATCGGCGTGGCCGAGCCCACCTCGATCACGGTCGAGACCTTCGGCACCGGCCGCGTGAGCCAGGACCGGCTCGAGCAGCTGGTGCGCGCGCACTTCGACCTGCGCCCGTACGGCATCATCAAGATGCTCGACCTCGTGCACCCGATGTACCGCGCGACCGCGGCATACGGGCATTTCGGGCGCGAGCCGGCGCACGCGACCTACAAGTGGAAGGAAACGATCGCCGGCAAACGCGTCGAGAAGAGCGAGGCGTTCACGGCCTTCACTTGGGAAAAGACGGACAAGGCCGAAGCGCTACGTAAGGACGCGGGGCTTTGAAGAGAAGTGTCTAGCCTTTCTGCGCTGCGGCGGCGGCGGCGGTGGCCAGGCGGGCCTTGACGGCTTCGACGAAGGCCGGTCGCGCTGCCTCGCGGTTGCGTGCGATCGCCTGCACGTGCGGGTTTTCGCCCAGCCGCTGCAGCAACGCCCGGGCCTCCGGCCAGTCCGCGAGCGGGTCGATGCCGAACAGGATTTTCGACACGGTCGCCGCCAGGTCCGCGCTGAACAGGAACACGATGTCGGCCAGCGTGAACTCGGCCCCTGCGACGAACGGCGCGAATTTCGCGTGACGCCGCAGCGTCGCGAAGCCCGCGACGAGGTCGTCGCGAGCCTTGTCCTTGATCGACTGCGACACCTTGCCGCCGAAGAAGGCCTCGACGAAGCATGATCGCGCCGGCAGCTCGATGTAGAGCTCGATCTCCTTCATGAGGCTGCGCACGTAGGCACGCGCCTGCGGCTCGCCCGGAAGCAGCGGTCTGCCGGTGCCCGTCTCCTCGAGGTACTCGAGGATCACGCTGGCTTCGTTGATGAACCCGTCCGGCGTCTCGAACACCGGCACCTTGCCGCGCGGACTTTTCTCGAGGAACCCGGGGCTCTGGTCCGGAAAGGTCAGGACGTACTCGAAAGGCATGCCCTTCTCGAGCAACGCCAGGTGCACCATGTTGACGTAGTTGCTGACCGGGAATCCGTAAAGCCTGTTCACCACTGGCGCCTCCTGCTGACCGAGTCGACCCGTCCCGGGCGGGACGGCGGGCAGCCTACCGAAAATTTCGCTAGACTTCGCGCCTCGCCTGAGGAGCGCTGCAACGGGTCCTGCCCGCCAGGCTCAGGCCAGGGTTACCCAACCGCGCTCGCTGAACCACGTGTGCGTTCAGGCGAGCCGTCCAGCGCATTGCTCCGCTTCGCCCGGATGTTCACGGTAGTCCATCGAGAGAGGATCCACCGAATGAACGCTGTCATCACACCGAAAGACGCGAACCGGGACTTCCACGTCGCCGACCTGGGACTCGCCGACTGGGGCCGCAAGGAGGCCGTCATCGCCGAGACCGAGATGCCCGGCCTGATGGCGATCCGCCGGGAATACGGGCAGGAGAAGCCGCTGCGGGGCGCGCGGATTGCGGGCTCGCTGCACATGACCATCCAGACTGCGATGCTGATCGACACGCTGAAGGCGCTCGGCGCCGACGTGCGCTGGGCTTCGTGCAACATCTTCTCGACCCAGGACCACGCCGCGGCCTACGTCGCCGCGACCGGCACTCCGGTGTTCGCCTACAAGGGCGAGACGCTGGACGAGTACTGGGAGTTCACGCACCGGATCTTCGAATGGCCGAACGGCCAGCTCGCCAACATGATCCTCGACGACGGCGGCGACGCGACGCTGCTGCTGATGCTCGGGGCGCGCGCGGAGCAGGATCCGTCGGTCATCGCCCAGCCGAGCAACGACGAAGAGACGGCGCTCTACGCCGCGATCCGCAAGCGCCTCGAGTCGAGCCCGGGCTGGTATGCGAAGCGTCTGGCCGCGATCCAGGGCGTGACCGAGGAGACGACCACCGGCGTCAAGCGCCTCTACGAGTTCGCGCGCAAGGGCCAGCTGCCGTTCCCGGCGATCAACGTCAACGACTCCGTCACGAAGTCGAAGTTCGACAACCTGTACGGCTGCCGCGAGTCGCTCGTCGACGCGATCAAGCGTGCGACCGACGTCATGATCGCGGGCAAGGTCGCCGTCGTCGCCGGGTACGGCGACGTCGGCAAGGGCTCGGCCGAATCGCTGCGCGCGCTCTCGGCCCAGGTCTGGATCACGGAAATCGACCCGATCTGCGCGTTGCAGGCCGCGATGGAAGGCTACCGGGTCGTCACGATGGACGAGGCCTGCGACCAGGCCGACATCTTCGTGACCGCAACCGGCAACGTGAACGTGATCACGCACGAGCACATGAAGCGCATGAAGCACCAGGCGATCGTGTGCAACATCGGCCACTTCGACAGCGAGATCGAGATCGCGTCCCTGCGCCAGTACGCGTGGGAGAACATCAAGCCGCAGGTCGACCACGTGATCTTCCCGGACGGCAAGCGCCTGATCCTGCTGGCCGAGGGCCGGCTCGTGAATCTGGGCTGTGCGACCGGGCACCCGTCGTTCGTGATGTCGAACTCGTTCACGAACCAGGTGCTCGCGCAGATCGAGCTGTTCAAGCACGGCGCGAAGTACGGCAAGCAGGTTTACGTGCTGCCGAAGCACCTCGACGAGAAGGTGGCGCAGCTGCACCTCGAGCGCATCGGCGCGAAGCTCACGACGCTCACCGCCGAACAGGCCGCCTACATCGGCGTGTCGCCACACGGGCCGTTCAAGCCGGAGCACTACAAGTACTAGGGGTAGCGGACAGGGGGTAGGGGATAGTGCGACGGCCGCCGCGAGGCGGCCGTTTTATTGGTCGCGACCGTCGCTTCTCGCCTCAGCCGCGTTGCGGTAAAACGACGCGGGTCGGCCTGGGCAATAGGGAGTGCGCTTGGACCTGCTCGAACGGGAGGACGTCCTCGGCGAACTGGCCGGGTGGCTGGCCGAGGTGCCGCGCGGCGGCGGTCGCGTCGTTCTGGTGGGCGCCGAGGCGGGCCTCGGCAAGACCGTGCTGTTGCAGGAGTTCGCGCGCCGCCACCCGCGCGCGCGCTTTCTCTGGGGCGCCTGCGACGCGCTTTTCACGCCCCGCCCGCTCGCGCCCGTGCTCGACGTGGCGCGCCAGGCCGAGGGGCCCCTGCTGCAGGCCATCCGCGCCCGCGCCGACCGTGACGAGATCTTCGACGCCGCGCTCAGCGAAATGGAACGGCGACCGGCCGTGCTCGTGTTCGAGGACCTGCACTGGGCGGACGAGGCAACGCTCGATTTCGTCAAGCTGCTCGGCCGGCGCGTCGCCGGCACGCGCGCACTGGTGGTGCTGACGTACCGCGACGACGAAGTGCGCGCGGGCTCGCCGCTGCAGACCGTGCTGGGCGACCTGCCGCGGGCGACGACGCGCCGCGTGACGCTCACGCCGTTGTCGGCGGAGGCGATCGCTGCGCTGGCAGGCACTGCCGGCCCCGCGGTCCAGGAACTCCACCGGGTCACGGGGGGCAACCCGCTCTTCGTGACCGAGGTGCTTGCCGCCCCCGGGACGACCGTGCCCGGCACGATCCGGGAGGCCGTCCTGGCCCGCGCCGCGCGGCTCACTTCCGGCGGGCGACGCATCGCCGAGCTGGTCAGCGTCGTGCCTGCCGCCGCAGAGGGCTGGCTCGTGGAAGCGCTGCTGCATCCGACCGCGGACGCGGTCGACGATTGCCTGCGCGTAGGCATGGTGCGCCACTCCGACGGTTCGATGGCCTACCGACACGAACTCGTGCGTCGCGCGATGGAAGCGTCGCTTCCCGGCGGGCGCCTGCGCGAACTGCACGCCGCGGTGCTCGTCGCGCTCGCGACCCGCAACGACGTCGCACCCGCGCGGCTGGCGCACCACGCGGCCGGTGCCGAAGACGGCCCCGCGGTGCGTAAGTACGCGATCGAGGCAGCGGCGCAGGCTGCGGCAGTCGGCGCGCACCGCGAGGCGGCCTCGCACTACGCCGCCGCGCTGAAACAAGTCGGCGCCGACGACATCGTGGCGCGGGGCGACCTGCAGGAAAAACTTTCATACGAGTACTATCTCACCGACCAGATCGCGCTCGCACTGGAGCACCGCCGCGCCGCGCTCGACGCCTGGACGGTGCTCGACCAGCCATTGCGGCGCGGTGACGCGCAGCGCTGGCTGTCGCGACTGAGCTGGTTCCTCGGCCGGCGGGCCGACGCGGAACACTACTCACGCGACGCCATCGTCACGCTGGAGGCTCTTCCTGTCGGTCGCGAGCTCGCCCTCGCGTACAGCAACCAGGCCCAGCTCGACATGCTCGCGTTCCACGCCGACGCCGCGGTCGCCTGGGCGACGCGCGCCATCGAGCTGGCACAAGCGATGCACGACGAGGAGGTTCTCTGTCACGCGCTCAACAATCGCGGCGCGGCGCTGCTCTTCGGGCGTGCCGGCGAGGGACTGAACGATCTCGAGCGCAGCCTGCGCATCGCGCTCGAGCACAATT
Source organism: Steroidobacteraceae bacterium (assembly GCA_035691185.1). Classification (GTDB taxonomy): domain Bacteria; phylum Pseudomonadota; class Gammaproteobacteria; order Steroidobacterales; family Steroidobacteraceae; genus RPQJ01. The sequence continues at coordinate 5,122 of DASSJN010000141.1, read as the reverse complement.
TCCAGGAACACGCGGCGCGCGCCTATACCAACCTCGCCTCGACGGCCGTGTCGGTGCGGCAGTACGAGACCGGCCGACGGTATTTGGCGGAAGGGATCGCGTACTGCGAACCACGAGACCTCGACTCCTGGCGCCTGTACATGCTGGCGTGGCAGGCACGCGAACGCTTCGAGTGCGGCGCGTGGCTCGAGGCAGCGGAGGCCGCTGAGGCGGTCCTCGCCGAGACGGCGTCGCCCATCGTGCGCCTGCCGGCGCTGACCAGTCTCGCGCACCTGCGACTCCGTCGCGGCGACTCGGACGTCGAAGCGCCGCTGGCGGAGGCCCGTGCGCTGGCCGCGACCGCGAGCGAGATCCAGCGCACCGCCCCGCTGCTGGCCGCGCTGGCAGAGCGCGCGTGGCTCGCGGGTGAGCTCGAGGCCCTCGTGCCGGAGTTGCGGCATGGGTTCGAACTCGCGTGTGCGCAACGGAACCCGTGGATCACGGGCGACGTCGCCGCCTGGCTGTGGCGGGTCGGCGCATTGCCGGCGGCGAGCATGCCGGTCGCGGAGCCCTATGCGCTGGAGCTGGCCGGCCGCTGGCGCGACGCCGCGGGCAGCTGGCGGCGTCTCGGCTGTCCATACGAAGCGGCGTGGGTGCTCGCCGTCTACGGCGACGAAGACGCGTTGCGCGCGGCACTGGCGGAATTCGACCGCATGGGTGCAGCGCCGGCCGCGCAGTTCACGCGGCGGCGCATGCGCGCGAGCGGCGTGCGCCGTGTACCGCGCGGGTCGCGCGCGACGACGCTCGGCAATCCATACCGCCTCACCCGCCGGGAAGCGCAGGTCCTCGAGCTGATGTGCAGCGGTCTGCGCAATGCGGCGATCGCGAAACGGCTGTTCCTGTCGACGCGAACGGTCGACCACCACGTGTCGGCCGTGCTCACGAAGCTCGGCGTCGCGACGCGCGTCGAGGCGATCGCGATCGCGGGCCGCGCGACGCCGCCGAGCGCGTCCTGAACGCTGCGCGGCGGCTCCGCCGCCGCGCAGCGCCGTGGCGGCCTCAGCGCGGCAGCAGCGTGACCGGCACTTCGGTGACGCGATCGACCGGCAGCTGGTTGAGCTCCGCGGCCTTGCGCACCGAGGCTTCGTCCGGCCCCTCGTAGATGCAGTAGGTCTTGGTCTTGTCGGCGTTGGCGTAGGACTGGATCCAGCGCACGCCCACCGTCGAGTTCTTGTCGTTGACCTGGCGCTTGACGTTCGCATCGACGCCATCGAGGGCGCCGGCCGGGAACGTGCGCTCGATCATGTAGCGGTGCATCGCCGGGTCGGGCGTCTGGGTCGACGTGGCCGGCGGCGCATCGGCCGCGAACGCTTGCGCGGCGATCAGGACGGTCGGCAGGGCAATCAGTCTGGTCGTGTTCATGGTCTTTCCTCCGGTTGTGAGCAGCGAATCAACGTCGTGCAGCGTGTCGCCGCCGGCTCCGGACGAAATCCGCAAGGCTGCCTAAGTTGCGTGGACGCCCTGCCCAGCTTGCGCCGCCGCCCTCAGGATTCCCGCTTGCGCGCGAGGGTGAGGCCGTCGCCGATCGGGACGAGACTGAGGTCGATCCGCTCGTCGCGGTGCAGGCACTCGTTGAAATGCCGCAATGCCACCGTGTCGTCGTCGCCCACCTCCGGGTCCGCGACGCGCCCGTTCCAGAGGGTATTGTCGAACAGCACCAGGCCGCCGGGCCGCAGCAGATCCAGGCAGCGCCCGTAGTACGCAAGGTAGCCCGTCTTGTCCGCGTCGACGAAGGCGAGGTCGTAGCGGCCCCGCTCGCCGGCGGCCAGCATCGCGTCGAGCGTCTCGAGCGCCGGCGCGAGGCGCAGGTCGACCTTGTGCTCGACGCCTGCGGCCCGCCAGTGGCGGCGCGCGATCGCGGTCCACTCCTCGCTCACGTCACAGGCCACGATGCGGCCGTCGTCCGGCAACGCGAGCGCCGTGACGAGGGACGAGTATCCCGTGAACACGCCGACCTCGATGCATCGCCGGGCGCCCACCAGCCGCGCCAGGAGCGCCATGAACTGCCCCTGCTCCGGCGCGATCTGCATGGAGCGCTGGCTCATCCGCAGCGTCTCGTCGCGGAGCGCCCGCAACGCTGGCGGCTCGCGCAGTGAGACGTCGATCAAGTAGTCGTACAGCGAATCCGTGAGCGGGATCGAACGATTCGTCATGGCGCCTCCCGGCCCGGTTACCGAATCTGCGATCATGCCCGCGTTCGGTGCACGTTGCAGGACGGACGAGGATGACCGGGGGCACGCGTAAAGGCAGCGCGACGAGCAATGAGCGCGGACGGGGCCGGCCGCCGAGCGTGCGCCTCGTGCAGTTCACGGACACGCACCTGCTCGTCGACCCGGCGGCGACGCTGCGCGGTGCATGCCCCCTGCCCCGCCTGCAGGCGTGCCTCGCTCACGCGCGACGGCACTACTTTCCGGCCGACGCGGTCCTCGTGACGGGCGACATCGTCCACGACGACCCCGAGGCGTACGGGGTCGTCGACCTGGTACTCGGGGAACTGGACGTGCCGGTCCTGCTGATTCCAGGCAACCACGACCTGCCCGACGAGATGCGCCGGCGCCTCGCGCATCGTCCGTTCCAGATCGGCGGCGAGTTCCGCTCCGCCAATGGCTGGCAGGTGCTGTTGCTCGAATCGTGGTTCGCGGCATCGGACGACGGCGAGGGGCAGCTCGGCCCCGGCCAGATCGAAGCGCTCGAGCACGCACTCGCGAGCGGCGCCGAGCCGCACGCCTTCGTGTTCCTGCATCACCCGCCCGTCCGCATGGATTCGCCTGCGCTCGACGAGCTGGGCCTGCTCGACGGCGCCGAGCTCTGTCGCACCGTATCGCGCCACGAACGCGTGCGCGGCGTCTGCTGGGGCCACGCCCACCAGGCCCTCGACATCTACGGCCGCCGCGACGTGCGTTTCATGTGCACGCCGGCCACGGCCATGCAGTTCCGCCCGCGCAACCCGACCTTCGAGGTCGACGACCGCCCACCGGGCTACCGGGTGATCGACCTCGGCGCGGACGGTGCCATCGTCAGCGAGGTCGCGTGGCTGGAAGGCTACGAGGACAGCGCCGTCGACATCGCCATGTAGCCGCCGGCGGCGGCCAGCAGGCACAGCGCGATCGACAGCACGACGTACGTCGCGGCCGCGAGCGGCGCTCCCCGCTGCAGGAGCAGCAGCGTCTCGAGCGAGAACGCCGAGAAGGTCGTGAATCCGCCGAGCAGGCCGACGACCAGGAGGACGCGCAGGTCCTGGCGCACGTGCAGCGGGCTCGACGGCTCGAACATCGCCCCGAGGATGCCGACGAGCAGGCAGCCGAACACGTTGACCGCGAGTGTGCCCCAGGGAAACACCGTGCCCGCGCCACGAGCCACGATCGTCGACACCCAGAGTCGGGCCGCGCCGCCCAGGCCGCTGCCGAGGGCGACCAGCAGGTACGCATTGAGAGGTACGGACAGGTTCAGCGCAGCCTCCCGGGCGGCCACCGCGCCACATCGGTGTTTTCCGCAGCATCTTACGGCCCGACCCGGGAACGCGCGAGCACGCTGCTAAGATTGCGCATCCCCCGACGCTGGAGTTCCCGACCCGTGAGCCTGTTCCAGGAAGCCTGCAAGTACATCCCCGGCGGCGTGAACTCGCCCGTGCGCGCGTTCCGTGGCGTCGGCGGCGAGCCGGTGTTTTTCGCCCGTGCCAGGGGCGCCCGCGCCTGGTCCGCGGACGGGCGGGAATTCATCGACTACGTCGGGTCGTGGGGCCCGATGATCCTGGGCCACGCGCACCCCGACGTGATCCGGGCCGTGCAGCAGGCCGCCGAGAACGGCTTGTCGTTCGGCGCGCCGACCGAGATCGAAACGACCGTCGCGCGCCGGATCATCGAACTGGTGCCGTCGATCGAGCTCGTGCGCATGTGCAGCTCCGGCACCGAGGCCACGATGAGCGCGATCCGGCTCGCGCGCGGCTTCACGGGCCGGCAGAAAATCGTCAAGTTCGAGGGCTGTTACCACGGCCACTCCGACTCGCTGCTCGTGAAGGCGGGCTCGGGCATGCTGACGCTCGGCGTGCCCACCTCGCCGGGCGTGCCACCGGAACTCGCTGCGCACACGCTCACGCTGTCGTACAACGACGTCGCGCAGGTGCGGCAGGCGTTCGGCGAACTCGGCAAGGAGATCGCCTGCGTGATCGTCGAGCCGGTCGCGGGCAACATGAACTGCATTCCGCCGGTGCCGGGCTTCCTCGAGGCGTTGCGCGAGGAATGCAGCCGCCACGGCGCGGTGCTGATCTTCGACGAGGTCATGACGGGTTTCCGCGTCGCGAAAGGCGGCGCGCAGCAGCTCTACGGCATCAAGCCCGACCTCACGACGCTCGGCAAGATCGTCGGAGGCGGCATGCCGGTCGGCGTGTTCGGCGGTCGTCGCGACATCATGAGCCACATCGCGCCGCTCGGCCCGGTGTATCAGGCCGGCACTCTCTCCGGAAATCCGGTCGCGATGGCGGCCGGCCTGGCGACGCTGAACGGCCTCGACGCGCCGGGCTTCCACGCGAAACTCGCCGCCCTGACCGACCGCCTCGTGCACGGCATCGCGGCGGCCGCGAAGCAGGCCAGGGTGCCGCTCGCGACCAACCACGTCTGCGGCATGTTCGGCCTGTTCTTCACGACGGCGGAGAACGTGACCTCGTACGCGGAGGCGACGCGCTGCGACGTCGAGCGCTTCAAGACGTTCTTTCACGGCATGCTCGACGCGGGCGTCTACCTCGCGCCGTCTGCCTTCGAGGCGGGCTTCGTGTCGATCGCCCACACGGAAGCGGACATCGACGCGACGATCGCCGCGGCCGCGCGGGTCTTCGCGCGGCTTTAATGGCCGGGAAGACGACCTCCGTCCGGCCGCCGCCGACCGCGTCCGGCGCGGTTGCGCCGACGCTGTTCACGGCGATTCACGGTTCACCGCGCGAGGACGCGCGTGCGACTGCCTTCGCCGTCGTCAAGGACGAGATGTACAACCTGCGCTCGTTCCTCGACCACCATCGCCGGCTCGGCGTCGACCAGTTCATCGTGCTCGACGACCGGTCGAGCGACGGGACGCGCGAGTGGCTCGCCGA
>DASSJN010000140.1:0-23032 GCA_035691185.1 Steroidobacteraceae bacterium | reverse complement strand
AGCCGCCAGAGCGTAGTTGTCGTCGTTGGCAACTATAAGTTTGCAAGCGGTTTAACGAGGTACCTGCACCTCGGCATGCACCTGAAGTTTCGCGACCCACGTCGAAACCGGTCGCCCCCAGGAACGGGAGCTAGTGTAGGGACGCTGAGCCAGAAAACAAGTGTTCAGTGTCCAGTGTCTGGTCGGAAGGTGGCGCGCTGCGCCTCTGGTCCGACTATCCGCGGGACACTGACACTCGACACTTCTTCTTCAGCGCTTGCGCATCAAACGCGCCTTTTCCCGCTGCCAGTCGCGGTCCTTCTCGGTGTGGCGCTTGTCGTGCGCCTGCTTGCCCTTGGCCACACCGATCGCGAGCTTCACCTTGCCGTCCTTCCAGTACAGCTCGAGCGGCACGATCGTGTAGCCCTTGCGCTCGACGGCGCCGACCAGCCGGTCGAGTTCGCGCCTGTGCAGCAGCAGTTTGCGCGTGCGAGTCGGGTCCGCGACGATGTGGGTCGACACGGTGCGCAGCGGCGTCACGTGTGACCCGATCAGGAACGCCTCGCCGTCCTTGACGAGCACGTAGCCCTCGGTGATCTGCGCCTTCCCGGCGCGCAGGCTCTTGACTTCCCAGCCCTGCAGCGCGAGCCCGGCCTCGAGTTTCTCCTCGATGAAATAGTCGAAGCGCGCACGTTTGTTCTGCGCGATCGAGGGACTCGGGGCGGACTTGCCGTCCTTGGGCTTGCTTGCGGTGGCCATCGCGTTCGGTTCCGGCGGGTCGCGCATTCTAGCCGCCCCGCATACACTTGCGCGTCCGCAGTCGACCCCTCCGACATGGCCATCCACGAAGTCAAGCGCACCGCACTCGTCACCTTCACTCCCGAGCAGATGTTCGATCTCGTCGTGGACGTCGAGCGGTACTGCGAGTTCCTGCCGTGGGTCAAGGGCGCCGAGGTGCACGAACGGACCGGGAGCGACCTGCAGGCGAGCATCACGATGGAGCGGGCCGGCGTGAAGCAGAGCTTCACCACGCGCAACGAGATGGACCGTCCGCACTGGATGTCGCTCACGCTCGTGCAAGGCCCCTTCAGGACGCTCGCCGGCATGTGGACGTTCACGCCGATCGGCACGGCCGGCACGAAGGTCGTACTCGAGATGAAATTCGAGTTCGGCAACCCGCTGGCCTCGATGCTGTTCGGCAAGGCGTTCGAGCAGAGCGTCGGCGAACTGATCGACGCGTTCGTCGCGCGCGCGAAGAGGATCCATGGGGGGGCGTGAGAAGCCCTCACCCGCGCTCAGCGCGACCTCGCCCACCGTGGCGGGAGAGGTGACGAGAGGAGGCAAGGTCGAGGTCGTGTATGCGCTGCCCGACCGGCAGCGCCGGGTCGAAGTCGACCTGCCGCCCGGCGGGCTCACCGCGGGGCAGGCCGTAGAGCGGTCGGGGCTGTTGCAGGCGTTTCCCGACCTCGTGGCGCAGACGCTGGTGCTCGGGATCTTCGGCACCGTCTGCGAGGCCGCGCGCCCGCTGCGGGACGGCGACCGCGTCGAGATCTACCGGCCCTTGAAGCACGATCCGCGCGCGATGCGTCGCGAGCGGGCAGCCGCCGCCTCGCGCAAAGGGCGGCCGCGCTGATCGATCGGTCGATCAGCGATCCTTGCCGCCAGGCCGCGGCGCGTCGGGTTGCGGCTGGCTGATGGACGGCGCGGCGGGCGGCTCGCGCGCCGGCTCCGCGCTCGCCTGTTTCTTCTTCTTCTTCGGGTCATTCGCACCGTCGGGCAGGTCGAGCATCTCGACCTTGCTGACCTTGTCGCCGTCGAAGTGCACGACGAAGTGCGAGCGGGCGATCTTCGCTTGCCGCCCGCGACGGAACGTGTAGATGTAATCCCAGCGCTGCGGGTCAAACGGGTCCGCGAGCATGGGCGTGCCGAGCAGGTAGCGGACCTGGCTTCGTGTCATGCCCAGCTCGACCTTCTCCACGTCCTCCACCTCGAGCAGGTTGCCCTGTTGGATGTTGGGGCGGTAGACACAGCCGCCCGCCGCGAGCGCGGCGGCCAGGAGCGAAGTCAACAGGAGGGCGGCACGCGCGATCGCGGTCTTGCGGGGTGGGTTCATGCTGTCTGGAGTTACCGGGCCTGGCCGGTGATAATGCGTCGCGATCATACCCCAACCGCGCGCGAGCGCGGCATTCTCGCCACAAGGTGCAACCGTGGAACCGTCGCAACTGCGTCGCGCTGGGTTGAAGATCACTGCGCCGCGCCTGAAGATCCTCGAGATCCTGGCGAGCGCGACCGTCCGGCACATGAGCGCCGAGGACGTGTATCGGCGTCTGCTCGAACTGAACGAGGACATCGGCCTCGCCACGGTCTACCGCGTGCTGACGCAGTTCGAGTCGGCCGGACTGGTGACGCGCCACCACTTCGAGGGCGGCACGGCGGTGTTCGAGCTCAACGAGGGCACGCACCACGACCACATCGTCTGCGTCGACTGCGGTCATGTCGAGGAGTTTTCGGACGAGTCCATCGAGGAGCGCCAGCGCTCGATCGCCGAGCGGCTGGGTTTCCAGATCACCGATCACTCGCTCACCCTGCACGGCCACTGCGTGCGCGAGGCGTGCCCTTACCGGCCGAAGCGCCCTTAGCCGCCTTCGTCGCGGCGGCCGGCGGCGGCGCGCGGCGCGACTCCAGCATCTCCTTCGCATGTTCACGCGTGCGCGACGTGATATGCGCGCCACCGAGCATGCGGGCGAGTTCCTCGACCCGGGCGTCGTCGTCGAGCGCTTCGATCCGCGTACGCGTGGTGCCGCCGGTCACCTGTTTCGACACGCGCAACTGGTGGTCGGACTGCGAGGCCACTTGCGGCAGGTGCGTCACGCAGAGCACCTGGCCCCGCGCGGCGAGCATGTGCAGTTGCCGGCCCACCATTTCCGCCACTGCGCCGCCGACCCCGGCGTCGACTTCGTCGAACACGAGACAGGGCAGGTGCGCCGCCTCCACCGCAGCCACCTGCAGCGCGAGGCTGATGCGCGACAGCTCGCCGCCCGAGGCGACCTTCGCGAGCGGCCGCGGCGGCTGGCCCGGGTTGGCGCTCACCAGGAACTCGACCTCGTCGTTGCCCGTCGCGGAGAATTGCGGGGGCTCGTGCGGTTCGACGCGCGTGACGAACACGCCGCCCGGCATGCCGAGGGACTGCACGAAGGCCGTCACCGTCTGATCGAGCGCCTTCGCCGCCGCACAGCGCCCGGCGGTGAGCCGGGCCGCTGCCTGGAGGTACCGGGCGCGCGCGGCTTCGAGCTTCTGCTGCAGTTCGGCTTGGCTGAGGGCGCCCGCCTCGAGGTCGGCGAGTTCCGCGTCGAGGCGGTCGCGAAGGGCTGGTATGTCGGCGACCTCGACCCGGTGCTTGCGGGCGACGGCCTCGAGCGCTGCGAGCCGTGCCTCCACCCATTCCTGCCGCGCCGGATCGGCCTCGAGCGAATCGATGTAGCGACGCAGCGACGAGAGGGCCTCGCGCGCTGCGATCGAGGCTTCCTCGATCTGCGCCGCGGCCGGTTCGAGCGTGGCATCGACGGCGACGAGCGGCCGCAGCACCGACTGCGACCGCGCAAGCGCCGTGGTGACGCCGCCGTCGTCCCCGGCGAGCAGCGCTTCGACCTGCGCCGTGCCTTCGGCGAGACGGCCGAGGCTCGCCACGCGCTTGCGCTCCTCGACGAGCGCCTCGGCCTCGCCGGGCCTGGCATCGAGCGCACCGAGTTCCGTCACATAGTGACGCAGCAGGTCGAGCCTGGCCGCGCGATCGCGCAACTGCAGCTCGAACGAGGCGCGACGCTGGTCGAGCGCCTGCCATGCGGCATAATCCGAGCACACCGCGGCGACGTCCGGCGCGAGCTGCCCGCTGCCGTCGAGGACCTGGCGCTGGTAGCCCCGGCGCGAGAGCGACTGGAATTCGAGCTGGCCGTGCACGTCGACGAGCAGTTCGCCGAGCGCGCGCAGCGACTGCACGGGTACTGCCTGGCCGTTGAGGTACGCGCGGCCGCGGCCGTCGGCGCCCACCGTGCGTCGCAGCTGGCACTCGCCCTCGTGCCCGATCGACTGCTCCGCGAGCCAGGCGAGCGCAGCCGCGTTGCCGGTCACCGTGAACGTGGCGCTCACCTCGGCGCGCTCGGCGCCGTGACGCACGGCGTTGCTGTCCGCGCGGCCGCCCACTGCGAGCATGAGCGCGTCGACGAGGATCGACTTGCCGGCGCCGGTCTCGCCGGTGAGCACGGTGAATCCCGGCTCGAACTCGAGTTCGACCGCCTCGACGATGGCGAAGTCGCGGATCTGCAGGTGGGTCAACATCGGCGTGAATCGGCTCAGGCGCCCGGAGGCTGGCCCTCGCGGGTGCCGCGGCCCCAGTGCAGCTTGGAGCGCAGGATGCGGTAGTAATCGTGGCCGGGCGGATGCAGCAGCGTGGCCGTCACCTTGGCGCGCTCGATGCGCAGGCGCACGCCGGGCTCGAGGTCGCAGAGCACGTGGCCGTCGCAGGCCACCTGCGCGCGCGTGTCGAAGCGGTCGCTGAGTTCGATCTCGATCACGCTGCCGGCCGGCACGACGATGGGGCGGTCGGAGAGCGTGTGCGGCGAGACCGGCACGAGCACGACTGCATCGAGGCTCGGGTGCACGATCGGTCCGCCGCAGGACAGCGCGTACGCGGTCGACCCGGTCGGCGTGGCGACGATGAACCCGTCGCCGCCGTGCGTGTTCACGTACGCCCCGTTGACCCAGGTGCGCACGTCGACCGTCCGCCCGGTCTCGCGCTTGGTGACGACGACGTCGTTGAGCCCGAGCGCGTCGACCGAGTGCCCGCCCGCATGGAGGTGCGCCGCCAGCAGCATGCGCCGCTCGGCGTGGCAGCGGCCGGCGAGCGCGTCGTCGACGCTCTCGATCATCTTTTCTGGCCCGACGTCGGCCAGGAAGCCGAGACGGCCGCGATTGACGCCGAGCACGGGCACGTCGGCGAGCGCTGCCATGCGCGCTGCGTGCAGCATCGTGCCGTCGCCGCCGACGGCGACGACCAGGTCGGCGTCCATCGCGAGGTCAGGCTCGAGCACGGTGTGGACGCCGTCGACCGTCACGTCGAGCGCCTCGTCGGCCGCGACCTTGACCGAACAGCCCCTGGCCAGCAGGTGCTGGGCGAGCACGCGCATGGCCTCGCCGACGCGGGGATCGACCGCACGGCCGGCCAGGGCGACGCAGGTGCGACCGTGGGCGGGCTGTTCCATAAAGTGGCCTGCCTTTTAGCACGCGCGCGCTCGGCCGGGCCAGCGTGATTCCTGCACGGCCCGGGCTCGATGCTTGCTTGACTTGACCGAACGGCGACGGCTACGGTTGTCGGGCCCATGAGCGACGGCCAGGAAGACCAGCTGAACGAACGCGCCCGGCACCTGCTGCGGGTGCTGGTCGAGAGCTATATCCGCGAGGGCCTGCCCGTCGGTTCACGCAGCCTGTCACGCGATTCCGGGCTCAACCTCAGCGCGGCGACGGTCCGCAACGTCATGGCGGACCTCGAGGAATACGGTTTCGTCAGCTCGCCGCACACCTCCGCCGGTCGCATCCCCACGGACAAAGGTTACCGGTTCTTCGTCGACACGCTGCTCAAGCAGCGGCAGACGGCGAGCGTGGAGAACGTGATTGCCGAACTGCAGCAGCGGCTCGAGCGCCAGGAAGACCGCGACCCCAAGGCCCTCGTGGCCGTGGCCTCGCAGGTGCTTTCGTCGCTCACGCACCTCGCCGGGGTCGTGACCATCCCGCGGCAACCGCACCAGTCGCTGAGCCAGATCGAGTTCCTGCCGCTGTCCGAGAAGCGCGTGCTGGCGGTCATGGTGGTGAACGGCCGCGACGTCCAGAATCGTATCGTCCACCTCGAGCGCTACTACACGGCCGAAGAACTGCGCCGCGCCGCGAATTTCCTGAACCAGCAGTTCGGCGGCAAGGAACTGAACCAGGTCCGCGCCGACATCGTCGCCGAGCTCACCCAGACGGGCGAGACGCTGAACCAGCTCATGCGCGATGCGATCCGCGTCGCACAGCAGATCGTGGGCGAGGGCAACCGCCAAGGCGAAGCGGAGTACGTGATCGCGGGCGAGACCAACCTGATGGAGTTCGCCGAGCTCTCCAGCGTCGAGAAGCTGCGCCGGCTCTTCGACGCCTTCACGGCCAAGCGCGACATCCTGCACCTGCTCGACCAGAGCCTGCGGGCCGAGGGCGTGCAGATCTTCATAGGTCAGGAATCCGGCTACCAGATCCTGGACGACATCAGCCTCGTCACGGCGCCCTACGCGCTCGACAACGAGACGGTCGGCGTGCTCGGCGTCATCGGGCCGACGCGCATGGCGTACGACCGGGTCATCCCGATCGTCGACGTGACGGCCCGGTTGCTCGGTTCCGCCTTGAATTCCCGGCGCTAGCCCCTAGAAAGCAGCCACGACTCACTTCGGGCCCCCCGTCCGGCGGGCGGGCCTCCGTTCGTTTGCAGGCAGGTGACATGAGCATCAACCCCGAGCAGGACCCGTCGACCCCGGCCCCGGAGCCCGGCCCCGAGGCCAGCGCGCAGACCGAGGTCGAGCGCCTCGCCGCCGAGCTGGCCGCGAGCCAGGCCCAGCTGACCGAGGCCCGCGATGCCCAGCTTCGGGCCTATGCGGAAATGGAAAACGTTCGCAAGCGGGCCCAGCGCGACGTCGAGGCGGCCCACCGGTTCGCCGTGGAGCGATTCGCGGCCGACATGATCGAGGTGCGCGACGCGCCCGAACTCGGCATCGCCGCGGCCGGGGCGGCTCCGGGGGCGGCAACGCTCGTCGAGGGCATGCAGGCCACCCTGCGCATGGTGGACAAGGCGTTCGAGAAGGCTGGCATCACCGTCCTGGACCCGCTCGGACAGCCCTTCAACCCCGAATTCCACGAGGCGATGGTCACCCAGCCGAGCGCCGAGCACGCGCCCGGCAGCGTGATGGCCGTGATCCAGAAGGGATTCACGCTGAACGGGCGCCTGCTGCGGGCGGCCCGGGTCGTGATCGCGCGCGCCCCGGACGCGCCCAACTGACTGCCCCGTCTTGAAATGCCGCCACCCGGCCTCACCTAGGCGGCAACGATTCGTACAGCCTTTCCCTGGAGCCCCAGAACCATGGCAAAAGTCATCGGCATCGACCTCGGCACCACGAACTCCTGCGTCGCGATCATGGAAGGCGGCAAGCCGCGCGTGATCGAGAACAGCGAGGGTGACCGCACGACCCCGTCGATCGTCGCCTTCACGAAGGACGACGAGGTGCTGGTCGGCCAGTCGGCCAAGCGCCAGGCGGTCACGAACCCGCACAACACGCTCTACGCGATCAAGCGCCTGATCGGCCGCAAGTACGAGGACTCCGTCGTGCAGAAGGACGTCGGCATGGTCCCGTACCATATCGTCAAGGCCGACAACGGCGACGCCTGGGTCGAGGTACACGGCAAGAAGATGGCGCCGCCGGAGATCTCGGCGCGCGTGCTCATGAAGATGAAGAAGACGGCCGAGGACTACCTCGGCGAGCCGGTCACCGAAGCCGTGATCACGGTGCCGGCCTACTTCAACGACCAGCAGCGGCAGGCGACCAAGGACGCCGGCCGCATCGCGGGTCTCAACGTCAAGCGCATCATCAACGAGCCGACCGCGGCCGCGCTGGCCTACGGCCTCGACAAGTCCGGCGGCGACCGCAAGGTCGCGGTGTACGACCTCGGCGGCGGCACGTTCGACATCTCCATCATCGAGTTCGCCGACGTCGACGGCGAGCGCCAGTTCGAAGTGCTCGCGACCAACGGCGACACGTTCCTCGGCGGCGAGGACTTCGACAAGCGCGTGATCGACTACGTCGCGGCCGAGTTCCAGAAGGAGTCGGGCGTCGACGTGCGTCGCGACCCGCTCGCGATGCAGCGCCTCAAGGAGGCCTCCGAGAAGGCGAAGATCGAACTCTCCTCGAGCCAGCAGACGGAGGTGAACCTGCCGTACATCACGGCCGACGCCTCCGGGCCCAAGCACCTGGCGATGAAGCTCACGCGCGCCAAGCTCGAGTCGCTGGTCGAGGACCTCGTCCAGAAGACGATCGAGCCCTGCAAGATCGCGCTCAAGGACGCGGGCCTCTCGATCAACGACGTGGCCGAGGTGATCCTGGTCGGCGGCCAGACGCGCATGCCGCTGGTGCAGAAGTACGTCAAGGACTTCTTCGGCAAGGAGCCGCGCAAGGACGTCAACCCGGACGAGGCCGTCGCGGTCGGCGCGGCGGTGCAGGGCGGCGTGCTCACCGGCGAAGTCAAGGACGTGCTGCTGCTCGACGTCACGCCGCTGTCGCTCGGCATCGAGACGCTCGGCGGCGTCATGACCAAGCTGATCGAGAAGAACACGACGATCCCGACCAAGGCGACGCAGGTCTTCTCGACCGCGGACGACAACCAGACGGCCGTGACGATCCATGTGCTGCAGGGCGAGCGCGACCGTGCGCAGGACAACAAGTCGCTCGGCCGCTTCGACCTCTCGGACATCCCGCCGGCCCCGCGCGGCATGCCGCAGATCGAGGTCACCTTCGACATCGACGCGAACGGCATCCTGAACGTCAACGCGAAGGACAAGGCCACGGGCAAGGAACAGAAGATCGTCATCAAGGCTTCGAGCGGCCTGACCGAGGACGAGATCAAGCGCATGGTCCGTGACGCCGAAGCGCACGCCGAGGAGGACAAGCGCTTCCGCGAGCTCGCCGAGACGCGCAACCGCGCCGACTCGCTGGTCCACGCGGCGGAGAAGGCGCTCAAGGACCTCGGCGACAAGGTCTCCACCGAGGATCGGGCCAAGGTCGAATCCGCCGTTTCGGATCTGAAGGGCGTCCTGAAGGGCGACGACAAGGACATCATCGAGAAGAAGGCGGCGGCCCTGGCCGAGGCCTCGGCGAAGGTCGCGCAGCAGGCGTATGCCAGCCAGGCCGGTGGTGACGCCGGGGCGGCCGGTGGCGCGGGCGCCGGCGCGGCCGGCGGCGGCGGCGGCGGCAAGGACGAGGTCCTCGACGCCGAGTTCGAAGAGGTCGACAAGGACAAGGACCGCAAGGGCTGATCGCATCCATCGGCCCACGCGCGGGAACGCGAGTGGCTATGATGCTGGGAAGTTGAGCGAAGGAATCGCCGCGGGCGTCACACCCCGCGGCGTTTCTACGTTCGGCAGGGACGGGTCGGCGGCAGACGTATCGAAGCGGCAGGCATGGCGAAGCGCGATTATTACCAGGTCCTGGAGGTCAATCGGTCCGCGACCGAGGCCGAGATCAAGAAGGCATATCGCCGCCTGGCGATGAAGCTCCACCCGGACCGCAACCCGGGCGACCACGAGACGGAGGAGAAATTCAAGGAGGCCAAGGAGGCCTACGAGGTCCTCTCCGACGCGCACAAGCGCGCGGCGTACGACCAGTTCGGCCACGCCGGCGTCGATGCCGCCTCGCGCGGCGGTCCGGGCGGCGCGGGCTTCGACCCGCGCGACGCGTTCGGCGACATCTTCGGCGACGTCTTCGGCGACATCTTCGGCGGTCGAGGCCGCGGCGGTCGCTCGCAGGTGTTCCGGGGCGCGGACCTGCGCTACGAACTCGAGCTCGACCTCGAGCAGGCGGTCTTCGGCGACACCGTCAACCTCGACTTCGCGACGCTGGCCGAATGCGAGGAATGCCACGGTGCCGGCTCGGCGAAAGGCTCGAAGCCCAGGACCTGCGACACCTGCCACGGCCAGGGCCAGGTGCGGATGCAGCAGGGCTTCTTCACGGTGCAGCAGACCTGTCCGCGCTGCCAGGGCCGCGGCCAGGTCATTACCGATCCCTGCGGCAAGTGCCGCGGGCAGGGCCGCGTGCGCAAGCAGAAGACGCTCGCGGTCAAGGTTCCGCCCGGCGTCGACACCGGCGATCGCATCCGGTTGAGCGGCGAGGGCGAGGCGGGTCGCAACGGCGGGCCTCACGGCGATCTTTACGTCGAAGTGCGCGTCAAGGAGCACGCGATCTTCGAGCGTGACGGTGCGCACCTCTCCTGCGAGGTGCCGATCAGCTTCAGGACCGCGGCGCTCGGCGGCACGATCGAGGTGCCCACCCTCGACGGCGACGTCACGATCAAGGTGCCGGCCGAGACCCAGTCCGGGCGCGTCTTCCGCCTGCGTGAGAAAGGCATCAAGCCCGTGCGCGGCGGCGGCCCCGGCGACCTGTTCTGCCGCGTCGTCGTCGAGACTCCCGTGCACCTGACGCGCGAGCAGAAGGAACTGCTCGGCAAGTTCGACGAGTCGCTGCGTTCCGACCACAAGCACCATCACCCGCGCGAGGATTCGTGGCTCGACGGCGTGAAGCGGTTCTTCACGAGCCTGGGCGAATGAGCGAGGACGTGCTCCGCGTCGCGATGCTCGGGGCCTCGGGCCGGATGGGTCGCGCCATCGTTCCGTTGATCGCGGCGGACGCGAGCGGCCTGCGCCTGAGCGGTGCGCTGGCGGCGCCGCGCGACCCGGCGATCGGCCAGGACGCGGGGGTATATGCGGACACCGCGCCGCTTGCCGTCGCCGTCACGGACGACCTCAGCCGCGCGCTCGAGGGCGCCCAGGTTGCGATCGACTTCACGCGGGCCGACGCGACGCTGCGCCATGCGGCGGCTTGTCGCGAGGCCGGCTGTGCGCTCGTGATCGGGACGACCGGGCACGACGAGGCCCAGCGTGCGGAACTCGCCGAACTCGCGCGCGGCCTGGCCATCGTGCTTGCGCCCAACATGAGCCTGGGCGTCAACGTGCTGTTCCGCCTGGCGGAGCTGGCGGCGCGCGCGCTCGGCGGCGACCGGTACGATGCGGAGATCTACGAGGCGCACCACCGGAACAAGGTCGACGCGCCGAGCGGCACCGCGCTCGGGCTCGGTCGCGCGGTGGCGAAGGGCCGGGGCGTCGAACTCGAACACGTGGCGGACTACGCCCGTCACGGCAACACCGGCGTGCGTGAGTTCGGCCGCATCGGCTTCAGCGTGGTGCGCGGCGGCGACATCGTCGGCGACCACCGGCTGATCTTCGCGGGCCCCGGGGAACAGGTCGAGCTGGCCCACCATGCGCAGGACCGCTCGGGGTTCGCGCGCGGCGCGCTCGTCGCCGCCCGCTGGGTCGCCGGCCGGCCGCCCGGGCTTTACGACATGTTCGACGTGCTCGGCATCTGATCCCAACACCTCTCCCGCTGCGGCGGGAGAGGTCGGCCGCGCGGCGGGTGAGGGTGGCTTCGGTCTCGGGCGCCCGTTCCGGGTACTGGCCCGCGGCTCCTCGCTTTTCGGCTGCTGTTGCCGAAAAGCGCTACGGCGCGCGTAACGCCCCCCAGTCGCGGCGTGAAGGTCGCATGCACAGCGTGTACAGCGCCGCGTGGCAGACAGCGGAACCGGCGCCTGAGGGTACCCCTCACCCGCACTTCGTGCGGCCTCTCCCATGCGCACATGGGAGAGGCGAAGCCGTGGCACAACCGGAAACGCTCGCGTACAATTCTCCACTTAGCCCGTTCGACAAAATTCCTCCGGAGTGAGCCCCGCTCAACTTCGGCGGTCTTCGCACGCGCTGATTTACCGATCGCTGCGCCGGAGGTACCGTGACGACACCCGCTGTCTTGGCTTTGGAGGACGGCACCGTGTTCCGGGGCGTTGCGATCGGCGCCCTCGGCACGACCACCGGCGAGGTGGTGTTCAACACCGCCATGACCGGTTACCAGGAGATCCTGACCGATCCGTCCTATGCCAGGCAGATCGTCACGCTGACCTACCCCCACGTCGGCAACACCGGGACCAACCCCGACGACCTCGAGTCGAGCCTCGTGCACGCCGCGGGCCTGGTGATCCGCGACCTGCCGCCGCTGCACTCGAGCTGGCGCGCGACCGAGTCGTTGCCCGAGTTCCTCAAGCGCCGCAACACGGTCGCCATCGCAGAGATCGACACCCGCAAGCTGACGCGCATCCTGCGCGAAAAGGGTGCACAGGCAGGCTGCATCGCGGCCGGGGACGCGGCGCAGCGGCCGGACCTCGCCATTGAAGCCGCGCGTCGGTTCCCCGGCCTGAAGGGCATGGACCTCGCCAAGGTCGTCTGCACGGACGCGCCGTACCAGTGGAACGAGGGCACCAACTGGTCGCTCGAGCAGGGACCGAAGCGTCGCGCGGGCCAGCGCCTGCACGTCGTCGCCTACGACTTCGGGATCAAGCGCAACATCCTGCGGCTGCTCGCCGACCACGGCTGTCGAATGACCGTGGTCCCCGCGCAGACCTCGGCCGAAGACGTCTGCGCGCTCAACCCGGACGGTGTCTTCCTCTCCAACGGCCCCGGCGACCCGGCGCCGTGCGCCTACGCGATCGAGGCGACCGCGGAGTTCCTCGAGCGGGGGGTGCCTGTCTTCGGCATCTGCCTCGGCCACCAGTTGCTCGGCCTCGCGGTCGGCGCGCGGACGGTCAAGATGAAGTTCGGTCACCACGGCGCCAACCACCCGGTGCTGGAACTCGAGACCGGCCGGGTGCTGATCACCTCGCAGAACCATGGCTTCGCGGTCGACGAGACCACGCTGCCCGCCAACGTCAAGGCGACGCACCGGTCGCTGTTCGACGGCTCGCTGCAGGGCATCACCTGCACCGACCGGCCCGCGTTCAGCTTCCAGGGGCACCCGGAAGCGAGCCCAGGGCCGCGCGACCTGACGCCGTTGTTCGCGCAGTTCGTCGAGTCGATGCTTCGCCGGGGCGTTCAGACCCCCCTGCGCAAGACGGTCTGATCCAGGAGTCATCTGCCGAATGCCCAAGCGCACGGACCTCGAAAGCATCCTGATCATCGGCGCCGGCCCGATCGTGATCGGCCAGGCCTGCGAGTTCGATTACTCAGGCGCCCAGGCCTGCAAGGCGCTGCGGGAGGAGGGCTACCGCGTCATTCTGGTGAACTCGAACCCCGCGACGATCATGACCGACCCGGACATGGCCGACGCGATCTACATCGAGCCGATCAACTGGCGCACCGTCGCGCGCATCATCGAGAAGGAGCGTCCGAGCGCGCTGCTGCCGACGATGGGCGGCCAGACGGCGCTCAACTGCGCGCTCGACCTGGTCCGCGAAGGCGTGCTGGAGAAGTTCGGCGTCGAACTGATCGCCGCCTCGCGCGAAGCGATCGACATGGCCGAGGATCGCGAGCTGTTCCGCAACGCGATGCGTGACATCGGCCTCGAGTGTCCGCGCTCGCGCGTCGCCCACAGCATGGAGGAGGCCCTCGCGATCCAGGCCGAGATCGGCTTCCCGACCGTGATCCGGCCCTCGTTCACGCTCGGCGGCAGCGGCGGCGGCATCGCCTACAACCGCGAGGAGTTCGAGCAGATCGTCGCGCGCGGCCTCGACGCCTCGCCGACGAGCGAGGTGCTGCTCGAGGAGTCGGTGATCGGCTGGAAGGAATTCGAAATGGAGGTGGTCCGCGACAAGGCGGACAACTGCATCATCATCTGCTCGATCGAGAACCTCGACCCGATGGGCGTGCACACGGGCGACTCGATCACGGTGGCGCCCGCGCAGACGCTCACCGACAAGGAATACCAGCTCATGCGCGACGCCTCGATCGCCGTGCTGCGCAAGATCGGCGTCGAATGCGGCGGCTCGAACGTGCAGTTCGCGATCAGCCCGACCGACGGCCGCATGCTGGTCATCGAAATGAACCCGCGCGTCTCGCGGTCCTCGGCGCTCGCCTCGAAGGCGACCGGTTTCCCGATCGCCAAGGTCGCGGCCAAGCTCGCCATCGGTTACACGCTCGACGAACTGCGCAACGAGATCACCGCCGGCGCCACGCCTGCGTCGTTCGAGCCGACGATCGACTACGTCGTCACCAAGATCCCGCGCTTCACGTTCGAGAAGTTCCCGGGCGCCAACGCCCGCCTCACGACGCAGATGAAGTCCGTCGGCGAGGTCATGGCGATGGGACGCACGTTCCAGGAGTCGCTGCAGAAGGCGTTGCGGGGGCTCGAGACCGGCATCGACGGCCTGACGCCCATCGCGTCGCTGCCGCTGCCCGACGACGACGCCCGCAACGCGCTGCTCGAGGAACTGCGCATGCCGGGCCCGGACCGGCTGCGCTACGTCGCCGATGCGTTTCGCGCGGGGCTGACGCTCGAAGAAATCCTTCGCGCCTGCCGCATCGATCGCTGGTTCCTGGTGCAGGTCGAGGACATAGTGCGCGAGGAGGCGACCATCGCATCCCAGCGACTCGCCGCGCTCGACGCGTCGCGCATGCGGCAGCTCAAGCGCAAGGGCTTTGCCGACAGCCGGCTCGCGAAGCTGCTCGGCGCGACCGAGGCCGAGGTGCGCAATCGACGTCACGCGCTCGGCGTGCGGCCGGTCTACAAGCGCGTCGATACCTGCGCGGCCGAGTTTGCGACCTCGACGGCCTACATGTACTCGACCTACGAGGAAGAGTGCGAGGCCGCACCGTCGAGCCGCCGCAAGATCGTCATCCTCGGCGGCGGGCCGAACCGCATCGGGCAGGGCATCGAGTTCGACTACTGCTGCGTGCACGCGGCGCTCGCGCTGCGCGAGGACGGATTCGAGACCATCATGGTCAACTGCAACCCGGAGACCGTCTCGACCGATTACGACACCTCCGACCGGCTCTATTTCGAGCCGCTGACGTTCGAGGACGTCATGGAGATCATGCACGTCGAACGGCCCTTCGGCGTGATCGTGCAGTACGGCGGCCAGACGCCGCTCAAGCTCGCCAAAGCGCTCGGAGCAGCGGGCGTGCCGATCATCGGCACGAGCCCGGACTCGATCGACGTCGCCGAGGACCGTGAACGGTTCCAGCAACTCGTCGACCGGCTGCAACTGAGGCAGCCGCCCAATCGCACGGCGCGGACCGAGGAGGAGGCGGTGCGCCTCGCCGCGGAGATCGGCTTCCCGCTGGTCGTGCGCCCGAGCTACGTGCTCGGCGGCCGCGCGATGGAAGTGGTCTTCACCGAGGACGACCTGCGCACGTACATGACGCACGCGGTGCAGGTCTCGAACGACAGCCCGGTGCTGCTCGACCGCTTCCTCGACCTGGCCATCGAAGTCGACGTCGACGCGCTCTGCGACGGCAAGGACGTCTACGTCGGCGGCATCATGGAGCACATCGAGCAGGCGGGCGTGCACTCGGGTGACTCGAGCTGCTCGCTGCCGCCGAACAGCCTGAGCCCGAAGCTGCAGGACGAGATTCGCGAGCAGACGCGACGCATGGCGCTCGCGCTCGACGTCATCGGCCTCATGAACGTGCAGTTCGCGATCCAGAACGGGATCGTCTACGTGCTGGAGGTGAACCCCCGGGCCTCGCGCACGGCGCCGTTCGTCTCGAAGGCCACCGGCGTGCCGATGGCCAAGGCAGGCGCGCGCGTCATGACCGGACGGACGCTGGCCGAACTCGGCCTGACGAAGGAGCGCACGCCGGGATTCTTCTCGGTCAAGGAAGCGGTCTTCCCGTTCAACAAGTTCCCGGACGCCGACCCGATCCTCGGCCCCGAGATGAAGTCGACGGGGGAAGTCATGGGCACGGGCCGCAGCTTCGGCGAGGCGTACGCCAAGGCCCAGGCCGCGTCGGGCGTCACGCTACCGACGCGCGGTGTCTGCCTGATCAGCGTCCGCGAGCGGGACAAGCCGGGCGCGGTCGAACTGGGCAAGCGCCTGGTCGAGAAGGGCTTCGAGATCGTGGCGACCCATGGCACGGCCGACTGGCTCGAGCGGGCGGGCGTGCAGTGCCGACGCGCCAACAAGGTGCGCGAGGGGCGGCCGCACATCGTCGACATGATCAAGAACGACGAATTCAGCCTGATCGTGAACACGACCGAGGGCAAGCAGGCGGTGCGCGAGTCGAACTCGATCCGCCGTGAAGCCGTCGCTCGCAAGGTCACCTATTACACGACCCTGAACGGGGCCCTGGCCACCTGCGACGCCATCGAGCACCTGCAGGAAGTCGACGTGAACCGCCTGCAGGATCTTCACAAGGAAGTTTTTGTATGATGCGTAAGCCATTGACTTCAAAAGGCGCTGAACGGCTGCGCGAGGAACTAAAGCGCCTGAAGCAGGTGGAGCGTCCGCGCATCATCCAGGCGATCGCCGAGGCGCGCGCGCACGGCGACCTGAGCGAGAACGCCGAGTACCACGCCGCCCGCGAACAGCAGGGATTCTGCGAGGGACGCATCAAGGAGCTCGAGCACGACCTGTCCCACTGCCAGATCATCGACATTTCGCACCTGCCGAAGACCGACAGAGTCGTCTTCGGAGCGACCGTGGCGCTCGAGTCGGAAACGGGCGAGGAAGTCGTCTTCCAGATCGTCGGCGAACCAGAGGCCGACGTCCGGCTGGGCCTCATCTCGATCTCGTCGCCGATCGCGCGAGCACTGGTGGGCAAGAGCGAGGGCGACGAAGTGGACGTGGCCGTGCCGGACGGCACGCGCACGTTCGAAATCGTCAGCGTGAGGTACGTCTGAGGGGATGTGTCTAGTGGTAGTGTCTAGTGTTCAGCCGGAAGCGGCACTGCCGCGCGCCGACGGAGTCGGCCTCGGACTAACCGCTAGACACTGAACACTGGACACTGGTCGCTTACCTATCGCCGCGATCCAACCTTTCGATCATCCCGGGGCGCGACCCGCGGCACACTACGCGTCGGGCAGCAGGATCTGCGGTGTCTCGGGGTGTTTGCGGTAGTACAGCGCCACGTGGCCGATCCGCTGGACGAGCTCCGAGCGGGTGGCCGTTGCCAGCTCCGCCAGCAGTTCGTCCCGCACATCCCGGTCGCCCACGCGCGCGCGGACCTTGACCAGTTCGTGGTCGGTGAGGGCCCGGTCCATCTCGGCGACGAGGTTGGGACCGAGCCCCGCGTTGCCGATCAGCACCACGGGCGAGCGGTCGTGACCGAGGCGGCGAAGGTGCTTGCGTTGGGCGTCGGACAGCATGGAGAAGTGTCCAGGGGATAGTGTCTAGCGGTCAGTCGGAGGGGCGCGGCCGGCGCATATGATCCATCACTGACCGCCACGCTGCACCTCTTGCTGAACCCTAGACACTAACCACTGGACACTTTCCCCTCCCATGCCCAAGCGCACCAAGTCCTCCGCCGCCTGGCTCGCCGAGCACGAGTCGGACCCGTTCGTGAAGCGGGCCCGCGAGGAAGGATGGCGGTCGCGTGCGGTGTTCAAGCTGGAGGAAATCCAGAAAGCGGACCGGATCCTGCGCCCGGGCATGACGATCGTGGACCTCGGGGCGGCACCGGGCGGCTGGAGCCAGTACGCGGCGCGGCTGCTCGAGGGCAAGGGGCGGATCATCGCGATGGACATCCTCGAGATGCCCGCCATCGCGGGCGTCGAGTTCCTCCGGGGCGACTTCAACGACGAGGCCGTGCTCGAGCGGCTGCTCGCGATGGCCGGTCCCTCCAAGGTGGACCTTGTGATGTCGGACATTGCCCCCAACATGATGGGCATCGCGGACGTCGATCACGACCGTTCGATCCAGCTCGTGGAACTCGCGCTCGATTTCGGCTGTCGGACATTGCGCCCGGGCGGTGATTTCCTCGCGAAGGTCTTCCAGGGCCGCGGCTTCCAGCCACTGCTCGCTCAGCTGCGCGAACGCTTCGAATCCGTGAAGTTGCGCAAGCCGAAAGCGTCACGGGCCCGCAGTGCCGAGGTGTACGTTCTGGCACGCGGGTATCGATTGGTGTAGTGTGAATTCGGCCGTCTGGGCGCCTGCTTCGGCACGCCCCGCGGCACACCCGAGGTCAAGGAATTGAACGATTTGGCCAAGAACGTCGTGCTCTGGATCGTGATCGCGGTCGTGCTCGCCACGGTCGTGAGCAACTTCAGCTCCCGCGGTCAGACCGTCCAGGAAATGCCCTACTCGGCGTTCCTGTCGCACGTGCAGGACGGCAGCGTCTCCCAGGTCACGTTCCAGGGCGACAAGATCACGGGCCTGCGTTCGAGCGGCGAGCAGTTCGTCGTCTTCAACCCCGAAACCGACAACTCCGCGCTGATCGGCACGCTGCAGGACGCGGGCGTCACCTTCAGCGCGGCGCCGCCGGAGCGCCAGTCGTTCCTGATGCAGCTGTTCATCTCGTCGTTCCCGATCCTGCTGCTGATCGGCGTCTGGGTCTACTTCATGCGGCAGATGCAGGGCGGGGCCGGCGGCCGGGGCGCGATGTCCTTCGGCAAGAGTCGCGCACGCCTGCTGAACGAGGACCAGGTCACCGTGACGTTCGCGGACGTCGCCGGCGTCGACGAGGCCAAGGAAGAGGTCTCGGAAATCGTCGACTTCCTCAAGGACCCGGCCAAGTTCCAGCGCCTGGGCGGCAAGATCCCGCGCGGCGTGCTGATGGTCGGCTCGCCGGGCACGGGCAAGACGCTGCTCGCCAAGGCGATCGCCGGCGAGGCCAAAGTGCCGTTCTTCACGATCTCCGGCTCCGACTTCGTCGAGATGTTCGTCGGCGTCGGCGCCTCGCGCGTGCGCGACATGTTCGACCAGGCGAAGAAGCACGCACCGTGCATCATCTTCATCGACGAGATCGACGCGGTCGGCCGTCATCGCGGCGCGGGCCTCGGCGGCGGCCACGACGAGCGCGAGCAGACGCTGAACCAGTTGCTCGTCGAAATGGACGGCTTCGAAGGCAACGAGGGCGTGATCGTGATCGCCGCGACGAACCGCCCCGACGTGCTCGACCCGGCGCTGCTGCGTCCGGGCCGCTTCGACCGCCAGGTGGTCGTGCCGCTGCCGGACGTGCGCGGCCGCGAACAGATCCTCAAGGTCCACATGCGCAAGTTGCCGCTCGCGGAGGACGTGAAGCCCTCCATCATCGCGCGCGGCACGCCGGGTTTCTCCGGTGCGGACCTCGCCAACCTCGTCAACGAGGCGGCCCTGTTCGCGGCGCGCGCCAATCGTCGCACGGTCACGATGGACGAGTTCGAGCGCGCCAAGGACAAGATCATGATGGGCGCCGAGCGCAAGTCCATGGTGATGGACGACAACGAGAAGAAGCTCACCGCCTACCACGAGGCGGGCCACGCGATCGTCGGGCTCAACGTGCCGGACCACGACCCGGTCTACAAAGTCACGATCATCCCGCGCGGCCGCGCGCTCGGCGTGACGATGTTCCTGCCCGAGGCCGACCGCTACAGCACCAGCAAGCGCCGGCTCGAGAGCCGGATCGCGACGCTGTTCGGCGGCCGCGTCGCAGAGGAGATCATCTTCGGCCCCGAGTACGTGACGACCGGCGCCTCGAACGACATCGAGCGCGCGACCGAGATCGCCCGCAGCATGGTCACGAAGTGGGGCCTGTCGGACAAGTTGGGCCCGCAGACGTACGCCGAGGACGAGGGCGAGGTGTTCCTCGGCCGCAGCGTGACGCAGCACAAGCAGGTGTCGGACGTCACGGCCCACGTGATCGACGAGGAGATCCGCGTCCTGATCGACAGCAATTTCCAGAAGGCCAAGGACATCCTGACGCGCGACCTCGACAAGCTGCACAAGATGGCCGAGGCGCTGATCAGGTACGAGACGATCGACGAGTCGCAGATTGCCGACATCATGGCCGGCCGCGAGCCGAAGCCACCGCCGGACTGGGAAGACCGCGATGTCGGCACGCCCGGCCCGAGCAGCAAGCCACGCGAGCGCCGTGGCGGCGAAGGCGACGCGCCGACGGGCAGCCCCGCCCCGCAGCACTGACGCTCGACGCTCAGGTTGCCCCCTGGCAGACGCCCCGGTCCCCCGGGGCGTTTCGCTTAGCGCGTTCCCAGCGAAGCACGGCGGGCCGGACGTTACGGGCCGGTTCGCTTGCGGCGGTCGGCCATGAACGGCAACCTTCCGGGTTTACCAGGACGAGAGCGAGGTGTCGTGGATCGCGGTCGATGGCCAGAGCTGAATTTGACGACTCCGCATTCTGTCGAGAGCGCCCTGCTGGCGTTCAACCCGGACGCGCTGATCGTCACGGACGGCCGAGGACGAATCGTCCACTGGAGCGCGGGCGCGGCGACGGTGTTCGGCCATGGCGCCGAAGCCACCGTCGACCGGCGGCTGCTGGACCTGCTGGTCCCCGGCGAGCGGGCCCGGGAGGTCGAGCGCAAGTTGCCGGGCCCCCGGGAAGCCGGCCCCGCGCAGGTCGAAACCCTGGCGCTGCGCGCCGACGGTTCGCTGATCTACGTCGATTTCCTGATCCGCCGACTCGACGGGGCGAGGTCCGGGGACGTGCTCTGGGTGGGTCGCGACGTCACGAAGCCGCGGCTGCTGCAGGCCGCCCGGCACCTCGAGGCCCGTTATGGCGAACTGCTCGAGTCGACGCCGGACGGCATGCTCCTGGTCGGCGAAACGGGGCACATCGTGGTCGCCAACGGCCATGCCGCGCGCATGTTCGGATATGAGCAAGGCGAGCTGCCGGGCATGCTGGTCGACACGCTGGTGCCGCACGCCGTGCGCGAGCAGCACGTCAGTCGTCGCGCCGGATTTCTCCTGCAGCCCCGGGTGCGCGCGATGGGCGCGGGTGCCGAGCTGCTCGGACGGCGCAAGACGGGCGAGGAGTTCCCGGTCGAGGTGAGCCTGAGCCCGCTGCGTACCGACGACGGTCTGGTCGTCATCAGCGCGGTGCGCGACGTGTCCGACCGCTTCAACGCGGCCCGCAGGTTCCGCGCACTGCTCGAGGCCGCGCCCGACGCGATCGTAATCACCGACGCGCAGGGCCGCATCGTGCTCGTGAACTCGCAGGCCGACGCGTTGTTCGGCTACGGGCGCGAGGAACTGATCGACCGCAACGTCGAGATGCTTCTGCCCGAGCGGTTGCGCCTCGCGCACGTTAAACACCGCGAGAGCTTCGCCTCACATCCCAAGTTCCGCGCGATGGGCGCCGGGCTGGAACTGTACGCACGGCACAAGGACGGCCGCGAATTCCCGGTCGAGGTGAGCCTGAGTCCCATCACCACGGAGCAGGGCATGCTGACCTCGGCGGCGATCCGCGACATCACGGAACGCAAGGCCGTGGAGCGCCGGCTGCAGGAGCAGAACTTCGAACTCGCACGGGCCAGCGCCGCCAAGACGAACTTCCTCGCAGGCATGAGTCACGAACTGCGCACGCCGCTCAACGCGATCATCGGGTTCACCGGCACGCTGCTGATGCGCCTGCCGGGCCCGTTGACGGAGGAGCAGGACAAGCAGCTGCGCACGGTGCAGTGGGCGGGCTACCACCTGCTCGCGCTGATCAACGACCTGCTCGACCTGACGCGCATCGAGAGCGGCGAGACGCACGTCGACCGCGTGCCGGTGGTCTGCGCCGAGGTGGCCCGCGAAGCCTGCACGCAGGTGCGACCGCAGGCGGAGGCCAAAGGGCTCGAGCTGGCGCTCGACCTGCCCGAGGAGGCGATCGTGGTCGAGAGCGACCGGCGCTCGCTCGCCCAGGTGCTCATGAACCTGCTCGCCAACGCGGTGAAGTACACGGACAGCGGACGCGTGCGGTTGCGGCTGCTGCGCGCGAACGAGAGCGTGCGCTTCGAGGTGCAGGACACGGGCATCGGTATCCGGCCCGAGGACCACGAGCGCCTGTTCAAGGCATTCTCGCGCCTCGAGCGCGGCAACGACAAGCGCACCGGCACGGGGCTCGGCCTCTACCTGAGCGCGCGCCTCGCGGCGTTGCTGGGCGGACGCATCGAGTTCGAATCCGAGGTCGCCGCCGGCAGCACCTTCACGCTGATCCTGCCGGGATGCTGACGCCCATGGCTCGCATCCTGCTCGTCGAGGACAATCCGACCAACCTGGAACTCATGCGTTACCTCCTGACGCACCACGGCCACGAGGTCACGAGTGCGTCGAACGGCGAGGAGGGCGTGCGACGCACCCGGGAGCTGAGTCCGGACATCGTGCTGTGCGACTTGCGTATGCCGTACCTCGACGGCTATGGGCTGCTGCAACGCGTGCGCGCCGATTCAGCGCTCGACGACGTCGTGGTGATCGCCGTGACGGCATACTCGATGCCCGACGATCGCAAGCGTGTCCGTGAAGCCGGCT
Organism: Steroidobacteraceae bacterium; assembly: GCA_035691185.1. GTDB lineage: Bacteria > Pseudomonadota > Gammaproteobacteria > Steroidobacterales > Steroidobacteraceae > RPQJ01. The sequence goes on along the minus strand of DASSJN010000140.1, from coordinate 1,012 downwards.
TCGACGGCCACCTGATCAAGCCGATCGAGCCCGAGAGGGTGGTGGGGCAGATCGAGGCGTTCATTGCCGAGGGAAGAAGAAGTGTCTAGTGTCTGGTGTCCAGTGTTTAGTCAGAAGCGGCTTCGCCGCGAGCCGGCGGCCCCGGCTTCCGACTACCCACTGGACACTGAACACTAGACACTTGCCCATGCTGCTCCGCTGTCGTTCCCGCACGCTCGACCTCGCCCAACCTTGCGTGATGGGGATCCTCAACGTCACCCCGGACTCCTTCTCGGACGGCGGACTGCACTTCGACCGCGAACGTGCGGTCGAGGCGGGGCTGCGGATGGTCGAGGAGGGCGCCGCGATCATCGACGTCGGCGGCGAATCGACGCGGCCCGGCGCCGCGCCCGTGTCAGCCGCGGAGGAAATCGATCGTGTCGCCCCCGTGATCGAAGCGCTCGCGCGTCGCACGGCGACCGTGTTGTCGGTCGACTCGAGCAAACCCGAGGTGATCACGGCGGCGCTGCAGGCCGGTGCACACCTGGTCAACGACGTGCGTGCACTGCGGTTGCCCGGCGCGCTCGAAGCCGCGGCCGCCGGCGGCGCCGCGGTTTGCGTGATGCACATGCGCGGAGAGCCCGCGACCATGCAGGACGACCCGCGGTACGACGACGTCGTGCGCGAAGTGCGCGAATTCCTGGTCGAGCGGGTCGCGGCCTGCCGCGCCGCCGGCATCCACGCCGAGTCGATCTGCGTCGACCCCGGGATCGGCTTCGCCAAGACGGCGCAGCACAACCTGGCGTTGCTGCGGAATCTGCGCTCGTTCACGGATCTCGGTGGTCCGCTGCTCATCGGCGTCTCGCGCAAGTCGCTGATCGGTATGATCACGGGTCGGCCACCGGCGGGTCGCACGGTGGGCAGCGCCACGATGGCCGCGCTGTGCGTCGAGCGCGGTGCGAAGATCGTGCGCGCGCACGACGTCGCCGCGACGGTGGACGCCGTGAAGGTGGCGTCCGTGTTGCAGCAGCAG
>DASSJN010000139.1:0-31202 GCA_035691185.1 Steroidobacteraceae bacterium | reverse complement strand
GGATCCCATGAAGTACTGGCTGATGAAATCCGAGCCCGACGTCTTCGGCGTCGACCACCTCGCGGGCGCCCCGAAGCGCACCACGGCCTGGGAAGGCGTGCGCAACTACCAGGCGCGGAACATGCTCCGGGACGATTTCCGTGAGGGCGACCTCGCTTTTTTTTATCACTCGAGCTGCGAGGTCCCCGGCATCGCCGGCATCGTCAAGGTGGTGCGCGAGGCGTACCCGGACCCGACGCAGTTCGACCGCAGGAGCGAGTACTACGACGCGAAGAGCACGCGCGAATCGCCGCGCTGGTTCTGCGTCGACGTCAGGCTCGAGAAGCGGATCGAGCCTGTAATTACGCTGCCGGAGCTGCGCGAGCACGCGGACGGAGCCCTGCGCGAGATGGTGATCCTGAAGCGCGGCAATCGCCTTTCGGTGACGCCGGTGACTGCCGCGGAGTGGCGCTGCATCGTCGCGCTGCGCGAGTGATCGAGCGCCCCGAAGGTCGTTCGCGCCGTCTCGCGTCGAGGAGCCCTGATAAAAAAATCGTGACGGCGGTATTGCAATTCAAATTTGATTTCTGTAAATACTGCGCCCGGGACTAACCCGACATGGAGATTTGATCATGGCAGCTAAGGCAAAGAAGGCGACCAAGAAGAAGGCCACCAAGAAGAAGGCGGCGAAGAAGAAGTAAGGTCGCTGAAGAGGAGGCGGCGATCCTTCGAAAGAAAGACCGCCGCCACTTCCGAAACGACGACTGTGCCCGCGCAAGCGGGCACAGTTGTTTCAGGGGTCCGGAAAGCACTCGCATGAACACCCAGGACACGAAGAAGCAGCGCGCCGCGGCCGCGGCGATCGAGCACGTCCGCGCCGGCACCGTGATCGGCGTCGGCACCGGGTCCACCGTGAATTTCTTCATCGACGCGCTCGCCGCGATGCCGGCGCGCGTGGCGGGCGCGGTCTCCAGTTCCGAAGCGAGCACCCGGAGGCTCGCGGCCCACGGCATCCCGGTGCTGGACCTCAACGACGTGGAGGACCTCGAGGTCTACGTCGACGGCGCGGACGAGGCGACCCGCGACCTCCACCTGATCAAGGGCGGCGGCGCCGCGCTGACGCGCGAGAAGATCGTCGCGGCGGCGTCGCGCCGCTTCGTCTGCATCGTCGACGAGGCGAAGGTCGTCGACCGGCTCGGCAGGTTTCCCCTGCCGGTCGAGGTCGTCCCGATGGCGCGTCGCTACGTCGCGCGCGAACTGGCCCGGCTCGACGGACGGCCGGCCTGGCGCGAGGGCACCGTGACCGACAATGGCGGTCACATCCTGGACGTCCACAGGCTGCAGATCGCCGATCCCGTCGCGCTCGAGGGGGAGATCAACCAGATTGCAGGCGTCGTGACGGTCGGGCTCTTCGCGCGGCGTGGCGCAGACGTCCTCATCGTCGGCACTGGCTCGGGCGTGCAGTCGCTCGCGTCTGGTGGGCGCTGATCCGGCACTGATCGCCGAACTGGCCGCGGTCCTCGGCCCCGGCCTGCTCACCTCGCCCGACGCCTGCGTCGCCTTCGACTGCGACGCACTCACCGCACACCGGCGCCGGCCGGACCTCGTCGCGCTGCCGCGATCCACCGACCAGGTCGAGGCGATCCTGCGGATCTGCCATGCGCACCGCGTGCCCGTCGTCGCGCGCGGCTCCGGTACCGGGCTTTCGGGCGGCGCATTGCCGGTGCCCGGCGGACTGCTGCTCGTGCTGTCGCGGCTCGACCGCATCCTCGAAGTCGATGCCGCCCGTGGCATCGCACGCGTGCAGCCCGGCGTGACGAATCTCGCGGTCTCCGAGGCGGCCGCGCCGTTCGGCCTGTACTACGCCCCCGACCCGTCGTCGCAGGTCGCCTGCTCGGTCGGCGGCAACGTCGCGGAGAATTCCGGCGGCGTGCATTGCCTGAAGTATGGCCTCACGGTGCACAACGTGCTCGAGGTCGCGCTCGTGACGATGGACGGCGGACTGCTCACGCTGGGCGCCGAGACGGGCGAGGCGCCGGGGCTCAACCTGCTCGCCGCGGTCGTGGGGTCGGAGGGCATGCTCGGCGTCGTCGTCGAGGTGACCGTGCGGCTGCTGCCGATTCCGCGGCGCGTCGAATTGCTGCTCGCGGCGTTCGACGACGTCGGCCGCTGCGCGGAGGCGGTCGGCACGCTGATCGCGTCCGGCATCGTCCCGGCCGGCCTCGAGATGATGGACGCCCCCGCCATCCGTGCCGCGGAGGCGTTTGCGCAGTGCGGGTATCCGCTGGCCGCGCGGGCGCTCCTGCTCTGCGAGGTCGACGGTCTCGACGCCGACGTCGCGCTGGAGCTCGAGCGTGCCCGCGCGGTGTTCGAACGATCCGGCGCCACGAGCGTACGCGTCGCAGCGAGCGCCGAGGAGCGTCGGCGCATGTGGTCGGGGCGCAAGTCGGCGTTCCCGGCGGTGGGTCGGCTCGCGCCCGACTACTACTGCATGGATGGCACGATCCCGCGCCGGCACCTGGCCGCGGTGCTCGAGAGGATCGACGAGCTTTCGCGCGAACACGGCCTCGCGGTCGCCAACGTCTTCCACGCCGGCGACGGCAACCTGCACCCGCTGATCCTGTTCGATGCCGGGCACGACGACGAGCTGCAGCGCGCGGAGCGCTTCGGCGCCGACATCCTCGAGGCCTGCGTCGCGGTGGGCGGCACCGTGACCGGCGAGCACGGCGTCGGCGTCGAGAAGCTCGGACCGATGTGCACGCAGTTCGGACCGGAGGAACTCGAGACGTTTCACGCGCTGAAGCGCGCATTCGACCCTGCGGGCCTGCTCAACCCGGGCAAGGCCGTCCCGACGCTGCATCGTTGCGCCGACTACGGCGCGATGCGTGTGCACGGCGGCAGGCTCCCGTTCCCCCACTTGCCACGGTTCTGATCGACCGCGATGCCGATCGGCGGGCAGGACCTCACGGATGCACTGGTCGAGCGAGTGCGCCGCGCCACGGCCTCACGCACCCCGCTGCGCATCGTCGGCGGCGACACCAAGCGCTTCTACGGGCGGCCCGTCGCCGGCGAACCACTCGAGGTCGCGGGCCACGCGGGCGTGCTGAACTACGACCCGGCCGAACTCGTCGTCACCGTCCGCGCCGGGACCCGCCTGCGCGATCTGCAGGACCTGCTGCACCGCGACGGCCAGCGACTGCCGTTCGAGCCGCCGGCGTTCGGCGCCGCTGCGACCGTCGGCGGCACGGTCGCGGCGGGACTCGCCGGGCCGGCGCGGGTCGCGCGCGGCGCGGTGCGCGATTTCGTGCTCGGGGCGAAGTTGCTCACCGGCGACGGGCGAGTACTGCGCTTCGGCGGCGAGGTCATGAAGAACGTAGCCGGCTACGACGTCTCGAGGCTGCTCGCCGGGTCGCTGGGCATCCTCGGCGTGATCCTCGAGGTCTCCCTGAAGGTGCTGCCTTCACCGGCAGGCACGCGCACCCTGCGTGGCACGATCGCCGCGGACGAAGCCATCGCGTTCCTCGCCTCGAGCACGCGTGAAGGGATGCCGGTCACGGCGAGCTTCTGGAGCGCCGGCGAACTGCACGTGCGCCTCGAAGGCTCGCAGGGCGCGCTCGACGAAGCCGCCGCGATCGTGGGCGGCGAGACGCTCGCACCGGAGGCCGCCACACGATGGTGGAGCGACGTGTGCGAGCAACGTCTCGCTCACTTCACCCCAGCCCCCGCGCCACTGTGGCGCCTCCACGTCCCGTCGGTCGCTCCGGTGACGTCGCTCGCGCCGTACGAGTCGTTCGCGTTCGAGTGGAACGGCCTGCAGCGCTGGGTGGGCGGCATCGACCCTGCGACGGCCCACCGCATCGCGCGGGAATGCGGCGGCCACGCCGCCTGCTTCCGCGGCGGCGCCGCGGGCGAAGAGGTATTCGCGCCGCTGCCGCACGCCCTGCTCGAACTTCATCGCAAGGTGAAGCGCGTCTTCGATCCGGCCGCTATCCTGAATCCCGGTCGCATGTACGCGGCGCTCTGAGTTCGACCCGAGCCGATGTATTCCCGCCCTCACGAGTCGCTCGCCGGCACGATCGCTGCGCAGGAAGCGCGCGATCTCATCCGCAGCTGCGTGCACTGCGGGTTCTGCCTGCCCGCCTGCCCGACCTACCGCGTCACCGGCAACGAGCTCGACAGCCCGCGCGGGCGGATCTACCTGATCAAGGAAGCGCTCGAGCACGGCGCGGCCAACGCGACGGCCCGTACGCACCTGGACCGTTGCCTGACGTGCCGCGCGTGCGAAACGGCCTGCCCGTCCGGCGTGCAGTACGGCAGGCTCGTCGACCTCGGGCGCGAGCTGGTCGAAGCCCGGCCACCGCCGCCTCGATCGTTACGCGAGCGGCTGCTGCGCCGGGCCCTGCTCACGGTGGCGACGCGACGCGCGTTGTTCACGCCGCTCGTCCGCTTCGGCCAGGCAGCGCGTCCGGCATTGCCGCGCGCGGTGAAGTCCCTGGTGCCGGAACGACCCGCTGCACGCGAAACCCGGACGTGGCCCTCGCCACGGCACGCACGGCGCATGGCCGTGCTCGAGGGCTGCGTGCAGCCGGGTCTCGCGCCGCAGATCAACGCCGCCGCCGCACGCGTGCTCGATCGGCTCGGCGTCTCGCTGGTCGCCGCGCGCGAGGTCGGCTGCTGCGGCGCGATGGATCACCACCTCGGCCGGACGGACGCAGCGCTCGCACAGGTGCGTCGCAACGTCGACGCCAGCCTGCGGCTGCTCGACGGCGGCGTCGAGGCGATCGTCAGCACCGCGAGCGGCTGCGGGGTCTATGCGAAGGACTATGCCTACGCGCTGAGGCATGCTGCACAGCCACTGCGTATCGCGGCGACCCGCGTCGGCGCCGCGACGCGGGACCTCTCCGAGGTGATCGACCTGCAAGCCCTCGCTCGGCTTTGGGCGGATCACCACCCGGGCGAGGGCTCGCCTGCCCGCGCTCGCGCCGCATCGGGAGCGGTCCAGGCTCGGATCAGGGTCGCCTGGCAGGCACCGTGCTCGCTGCAGCATGGCCAGCGCGACGTCACGAGCGGGAAGGTCGAGGCGATCCTGCGCACTACAGGCTGCGAACTGCTGCCGCTGCGCGACTCGACGCTGTGCTGCGGCTCGGCCGGCACGTATTCGATCCTGCAACCCGGCCTCTCGACCGAGTTGCGCCGCCGCAAGCTGGAGTCGCTCACCTCGGGCGGCCCCGACGTGATCGCGACCGCGAACATCGGGTGCCTCGAGCACCTGCGCCAGGCGAGCCCCGTGCCGGTACGGCACTGGGTCGAGATCGTCGACGCGGCGCTTCGTGATCAGCGGTCTGCGACCACCACGTAGCGCGGCGTCCGCGTCGTCGGCAGTGCGTTGACTGCCTCCATGCGCTGCACGACCCGTACGCGGAACCCGACCGCTTCGAGCAGGTACGGCACGGTCGCCATGGTCTGGCACGCCGAAAGCGGCAGCACGTCGATCTCCTCCTCCCACGCGCCCCGCCAGGCTTCGCGCCCGTAGAGCCCCTCGATGGCGACGACGGTGCCGCCGGGCTTGAGCCAGCGATGCCAGTGACGGAAGGCGCGCAGCGGATCGAACAGGCCGTTCGTCACCTGCCGCGAGGCGATCGCATCGAAACGCCCGGGTTCGAACAGCGCCTCGTCGCCCTCGCCGTCGCACGAGCCGGGCACCGTCGCAACGCCTGCCAGTTCCGGGCGGCTCCGCAGGATATCGAGCATCGCGGGTGCCGGTTCGAGGGCCGTGAGCGCGAGCCCGGGCAAGCGCACGAGCACGCTGCAGAGCACGCCGGTTCCGGCGCCGACGTCGAGGACCGACGTCCCGGGCTTCAGCTCGACGACGCGGCGCAGGTCGTCGAGGTACGCGTCCTGCTCGGCCGTCGTCAACCAACCGAGCCCACGCATGGCGCCGTAAGCGCCCGCCTCGGCCACGTCGTACCGCGCCGCGTGACGACCGCGCGCTGCCGCGCGGCGCGTCTGCCAGTCGACGAGCGGGGCCTCCGACGTCGCCGCACTCGTGGGCGCGGGCCGCGGCAGCTCGTAGGTGTATTCGATGCAGGGTTCGCCGCGGAAGACCGCATCGCCGGTGGCGATCCGGTGCATGCCGATGCGCTCCACCAGGCGAATCGCGGAGACGTTGCGCGCGTCGGTGATCGCGAGGATCCGGCGCACTTCGGTGCGCTCGAAGACGAGGGCGCAGGCCTCGGTGACGGCCTCGGTCGCGAGCCCTTGCCGCTGCGCCGCACGACCGAGCGTGAACCCGATCTCGGCCTCGCTGCCGTCCTCGCCGATGCGGATGCCGATGTCACCGATCAGGCCGTCGTCCTCGCGCCGCGCGATCGCGAGCTGCGTCCAGGCGCCGCGCTGCAGCAGCTTGATCCGGTACATTTCCTCGAAGAACGCGGTCGCCGAGTCGTCGCTCTGGGCCGTCCAGCCCTGGTAACGTCCGATCGCCGGGTCGTGACGATACGTCTGGAACGCGGCCAGGTCGTCCGCGCGCAGTCGACGCAGCACGATCCGGTGACCGGCGCGTGGCAGGGCTTCCTCGACGCGCGTCGTCATGCCAGCGCCCAGTCCACCGCACGTTGCGCGTGGAGCGCGGTCGTGTCGAACAGCGGCACGCTCGCGTCGGCCGCGCCGACCAGCATGGGGAGCTCGGTGCAGCCGAGGATGACGGCTTCGGCGCCGCGCGAGACCAGCGCGGCCATGATGCGCCGGTATTCGGCGCGGGAGGCCCCGAGCACCTGGCCGCGGCAGAGCTCGTCGAAGATCACGCGATGCACGATCGCGCGATCGGTCGCGTCGGGCACCATCACCTCGAGCCCGTGCGGGTTCATCAGCCGCTCGCGGTAGAACTCCTGCTCCATGGTGTATCGCGTCCCGAGCAGCCCGACCCTGCGGTGGCCGGCCGCGAGAATCGCCTCGGCCGTCGCGTCGGCGATGTGCAGCAGCGGCAGGCCGGCGGCCGCCTCGACCGCCGGAGCCACCCTGTGCATGGTGTTGGCGCAGATCAGAACGAAGTCCGCTCCGGCCGCCGCGAGGGCCCGTCCCGCATCGCCGAGCACCTGGCCCGCCACGTCCCATCGATCGGCACGCTGCAAGCGTTCGACCTCGTCGAAATCCATGCTGTAGAGGACCAGTTTCGCCGAGTGCAATCCGCCGAGCCGCGCCCGTACGGCCTCGTTGATGGCGCGGTAGTACGGGACGGTCGACTCCCAGCTCATGCCGCCGATCAGCCCGATGGTCTTCATGCCGAGCGCATGCCTCAGTCTGCCCCGTCCTGCCGCGCAAGTGTCGCATACCCATCCGCGTACGGCGTGTCGCCACGACAGCCGGCCTGGCAACTCCTGCTAAACGAGCGCCCGCCCGTAGACCAGGTAATGGTTCAACCGCGCTTCCCACTGCTGCATCGCCTGCGCGTACGCCTCCTCGGTGAAGCCGCGCAGGAACTCGTCGCCCTGCGGTCCCAGGCTGGTGTGCATGTACGTCACATCGGCCTCGCACCCCTCGCCCCGGGCGCGCAGCTGGATCGTCAGGCGACAGGCCGTGACCGACGGCGTGACCTTGATCATCTCGACGAAGCCGGCGCCCGGCTCGTGGCGCGTGACGTACCAGATTGCGTCAGCCGGCTGCGACGAGGTCACGAACACGCAGTCGCGTTCAGCGAGACCCGTCGTCGACAGCACCAGCGCCGGGTCCCAGCCGGGAATCCAGTCGGCCTCGCGCACGGGGCACAGCAGCGGGAACACGGTCTCGGGCCGACCGACGAGGGACTGCGTGTAGCTGCGCGTCACGCGGATCGGTTCGACGATCTTCACGTCAGGGCCCGCGCAGCACACGATGCAGTCGGACGGTGTTGCCGGTCATCACGTGGACCTCCGTGCCGTGGTTTCATTCCACGTCAGCCGCCCTTGCGTACCACGACGTGTGTCGCACGCGGCGTGCCGACGTGCTCGACGCAGCGATAGCCCAGTGCGGTCAGGTCGAGGTCGCGGAGCAGGCACTCCCCGGAGCCGAGCAGCACCGGGGCGATCGCAAGGTGCATCTCGTCGACGAGCCCGGCCTGCAGGTACTGGCGGATCGTGGCGACGCCGCCGCCGATCCGGACGTCGCGGTGCTCGCCGGCACACTCCCGGGCCCGCTCGAGTGCCACGTCGATGCCGTCGGACACGAAGTGGAACACGGTGCCGCCGTCCATGACGACCGACGGTCGCGGATGGTGCGTGAGCACGAACACGTGCGTGTGGTAGGGCGGATCGTCTCCCCACCAGCCGTTCCACTCCTCCTCGGCCGTCCACGGCCCGCGGACCGGGCCGAACATGTTGCGCCCAAGGATCCACGCCCCGACGTTGTCGAAGCCGCGCGCGGCGAAATCGTCGTCGAGGCCCGACTCGCCGCCCTGGTGGTTGCCGAACACCTGCTTCTGGAACGTGCGCGTCGGGAAGGCCCATTCGTGCAGCGCAGTGCCACCGACACCGAGCGGATGTTCCCGGCTCTGCCGCGGACCGGCGCCGTAGCCGTCGATCGAGACGGCGAAACTTTCGACGCGAACCCTGGACATCTCCGTAACCTCCGTGTCCCGAGGAGCCCCGGAAGACTACTGCGCGACAGCGGCCGCGGCTAGCCCGGGTCGTCGTCGGCCACCGCGTCGTAACCGCGGCCGAGGAACTGTACGAAGCAGAAGCCGTGGCCGAACGGGTCCGCCATGACCGCAAGCCTGCCCCACGCGTGCGTGGCCACGGGCCTTTCGAGCACTGCGCCGGCGGCGACGGCGCGCGCGGCCGCCGCGTCGGCGTCGTCGACCACGAAATCGAGGTGCACCGGCGTCCAGTGTCGCTCGTACGAGCGCCGGCTGTCGCTCGACGGGGTGGGCGTCGAACCCGCAGCCTTGACCAGCAGGTAGATCGGCGCGGTCGAGCCGAGCAACTCGACGCCGAAGGAGCCGAAACGACGACCGATTTTCAGGTCGAACGCCTCGCTGTAGAACCGCACTGCGCGGTCGAGGTCGTCGACGTCGAGGTTGACCAGAAGGTCCATGGGCCGCGTGCGTCCTCAGCGCTTCGGGTAGTGCGCAACGAGCTCGACTTCGAGCGCGTGCGACGGGAGGAACAGACGGTCGACCTGGACCCACGTCGCCGAGGGGAGCCAGTTTCCGTAATACGGCTTGCGCACGTCCTGCTGCGCGATGAAGGCATCGAGGTCGACCGCGTAGACGTTTTCCCGCGCGACGTCCGCGAACGTCAGGCCGTGCGACTCGAGGATCGCGCGGAGCTGCGTGTAGACCTTCGGCACGGCCTCGTCCATCGGCCCATCGGCGGTGACTCCCGAGACGTAGAGGACGTCGCCCGCGCGAACCGCCTGGCAATAGCCGATCGACTTCTCGACGGCCTCGCTGCGGTGCGTGCAGGACAGGCCAGCGGCAGATGCAGCGGGTCGGGCCGGCGGCGCCGCAGCGCACCCGGCGGACAAGGCGCCGCTGAAAACAACGACCGAGACGACGAGCTTCATCATGGGACCCGCCGACTCAGACGCGCTTCAGCCGCTGACGGGTCATTTCGTTGCGCACGTCACCGGTGTTGAGCGTCGAGGCCGGCTCGAACAGCACGACCTCGACCTCCTCGGGGGCGTACGGCTGGTGTTCGACGCCGTGCGGAACGATGACGAACTGGCCGGGGCCCACGGCAACCTCGCGGTCGCGGAAACGCATGTGCAGGCGTCCCCGGTGCACCAGGAACAGTTCGTCCTCGACGTCGTGCTTGTGCCAGACGAATTCGCCCTTGAGCTTGGCGAGCCTGACCTGCTGGCCGTTCAGCTCCCCGGCCACGTGCGGGTCCCAATGCGTGCTGATGCGCCCGAAGGCCTGGTCGAGATCGATCGCTTCCACGGTTACTGTTCCTCCGGCACTACACGACGCGACGGACCTCGGCCGCCAGGCGATCGAGGTTCTGTTCGTTGGCCCGCTCGACGATCGGCGCGATGCGCGCGCGATGCTCGGCCGTGTCGAAGACCTGCCGCCACCCCACCAGGGTCTGCTCGCCTTGCGCATCGAACGTCAGCGTCATCCAGAAGTGGTGCATGCCGCCGAGGTGCTCCAGCACGATCCGTTCGGACGGCACGATCTCGCGGAACACGCTCTCGTTCGGGTAGTCGGTGCCGTCCGGCCCGTGCATCACGAGGCGCCAGGACCCGCCGGGCCGGAACTCGAACGTCTCGAACGTGCTCGAGAATCCATCCGGGCCCCACCAGCGGGCGAGGTGCGCCGGGTCGGAGAAGGCGCGGAACACGCGCTCGCGCGGCGCGTCGATCAGGCGTGTATGGAAGACTTCGCGCATGGGCTCACCCCGGTCGGGCCGCTTCGACGTCATCGTCGTCGTCGGGCAGCCAATGCGGATTCCAGACGATCTCCCACAGATGTCCGTCCAGGTCCCGAAAGTAGCCGGCGTAACCTCCCCAGAACGTCGGCTGCGGCGGCTTCACGACGCGTGCGCCCGCGGCGGATGCCTGCCCGATCACGTCGTCGACCTCGCTTCGCGTCGCGACGTTGTGCCCGAGCGAGAACTCGTTGGCGCCGGGCCCCGAGGACACCAGCGCCGTATCGACCGCGAGGCTGCTGCGCGGCCAGAGTGCAAGACGCAACCCGCCCTGCAGGTCGAAGAAGGCGACTGCGCCGTGCTCGAACTCCTGGCCGACGATGCCCTCCGTCCGCCAGCCCAGCCCATCACGGTAGAAGCGCACGGCGCGGTCGAGGTCGTCGACGCCGAGCGTCACGACGGACAGGCGCGCTCTCACCTCGGTGCACTTTCAGTGATGGTGAGGATGGTGACGGTGCGCCACTGCATGTCCCTTGCCTCGCGCGATCAACCAGCGGTTCACAGGATAGGCTGCGACGCCCGCGACGGCCAGTGCCAGCGCCATGCTGGCCCAGAAATGCAGCGACGCGACCGGCGCGTCCATCGCGCCGGGAATCACCAGCATCAGTGCGTTGTCGACGATTTCCATGATCGTGATCGATGCGGCGTCCGCCACGAAGGCGATGCGCGCGGCATCCCGCGCCGAGTAGCCGCGACGCAGGAACGGTATCGCGGTCAGCGCGAACCCCGAGAGGAAGGCCAGCGCGACGGCGAGTGCGATCGTCGCGGCGTTGCCCCAGCCGAGCGCGGTGCCGATCAGCAAGCCGGCCACCTCGCCGATCGCGCAGCCGAGCAGGCAGTGCAGCGTCGCGATCCACGCCGTGCGGTTCAGCGACTCGCCTGCGTGGCCGGTGCCGTCTCTGGCGGCTGGGCGGGCGCGTCCGTGCTGTCCGTCGTGCATCGCGTCGTTCATGGACTTTCCCCTGGCAGATGGCCGCAGGTTGCGGCTTCCCACGGTGGGAAGGTCAACCGTCGCCGCCGGGTTGGCGCGCGCGCCGGATCACGAGCGCGATGCCGCCGAGGATCGCCGCCGAGGCCAGCAGCAGGCGCAACGTCAGCGGCTCGTCGAGCAGTGCGATGCCGGCGATCGCCGTGAGCACCGGCACGCTGAGCTGCACGGTGGCGGCCGTCGTGGCGCGCATCGACGGCAGGGCCGTGTACCAGACCGCATAGCCCACGCCCGAGGCGAGTGCGCCGGACAACACCGCGTAGGCGACGCCGGCCGCATCGATGTCGGGCCCGTGGTGACCCAGCGACACGAGCATGCTCAGCGCCAGTGCGAGGGGCGCGGCGCGCAGGAAGTTGCCGGCCGTGGCGGCGGTCGGGTCGCCACCGCGACGCTTGCCGCGCAGCGAGTACCACCCCCACGCCACTCCCGCCGCGAGCATCAGCAGCGCACCGCCCATCGGCGGGGCCGACCATCCCGGCGCGAGCAGGCCGACGAGCCCGCCGAGGGCGAGCAGCAAGCCGGCGAGCCGGGGCGCGCTGAAAGTCTCACCCGCGCGCAAGCCCTGTCCAATCATCGTCGCCTGCACGGCGCCGAACAGCAGCAGCGCGCCGGTCGATGCGGGGAGACTCACGTAGGCGAACGAGAAAGCGGCCGCGTATGCAAACAGCGCGACGGCCGACGTCCAATCGCCGCCCGTCGCCCGCGTGTCGCCACGGTGCCGCAGGCGGACGATCAGCCAGAGGGCGACCGCGCCCGCGACGAGCCGGATGCTCGTGAAGCTCGCCGGGTCGATCGCGGTGTCCCTGAGCGCCAGCCGGCAGAGCAGCGAATTGCACGCGAAGGCGACCATCGCGGCGGACGTGAGGGCCGCGGTGCGGGCGATCGTCGGCGAATCGTGTCGCGCAACCTCCACCCGACCTCCTCGTCCTCAGGTCGTCGTCGAGTCGACGTGGTCAGGACTTCGGCACGTCGTAGCGCAATTCGGCGAACCCCGTCCCGATCCTGCGCACGGCGGTGAGCGTCATGGGCGGAAACGCAATGCGTCGCGGCAGCAGCGGCCGACCGGAGCCCAGGGTCACCGAGCCGACCTGCACGATGATCTCGTCGAGCAGGCCCGCGTCGTGGAACTGGCCGACGAGGTCGCCGCCACCGACGATCCAGACGTTCCGGTCGCCGGCCGCCGCGCGCATCTGCTCGTGCACCGGACGGACGTCGCCGCGGACGAAACGGACGTCCGCGTCCGGCACGGGCGGCAAAGTGCGACTCGAGAACACCCAGGTCGGCTGCGCGTAGGGCCAGGGGGCGCCGCCGGACGCTTCGCCGGGTTTCACGACGTGATTCAGCATCCACTGGTAGGTGGACGAGCCCATGGCGAGCGCACCGACCCGGGCGATGAAGTCTGGGTAGCCCGTCTCGTTGACGTCCCCGAGCTGGAAGAGCCACTCGAGCGAGTGGTCCTCGGTGGCGATGAAGCCGTCGAGGCTCGTCGCGGTGTAGTACTGCGTACGCATATTCCGTCCCCGCCGGTTCACTTGCCGTCGTCGTCCTCGGAAGGTTGCAGCACGAACACCAGGCCGAACGCGCCCACGGACAGCGTGCGTTCGTTCATGGTCGTGTACGAGGCGACGCCGAGCGAATGGTATTCGGACGCGAATGCCTTGAGCACGCCGAAGCCGAACGCGCCGGCGAGCGGACTGCGCTCGGCGACGGCTTCCTCGATGCGTTCACGGTGCCTGTCCGGCGAAGGATTGAGCAGGAACGCGGCCGCGGTGGCCGCAGAAGCGAGGACGGCGGGAAGAAACGCGCTGCGATTGACCATCGTGAGGAGGACGCGGATCGGCACGCCGTATCGGCGCCCCACGATTGTCGCACGACGGCCTGCCCCGGCCAGCCAGGGCCGGGAAGCCTGACCGGCCCCTACGGACGGTCGTCCGGTCCGGGCGGGCTGCCCTTGTCGAAGATCACGCGCCAGGTCCCGGGCGCCTCGAGACGCCAGATGGAATTGAACCGGCCGATGATCTTCCCCGCCGGGTCCTTCACGAGTCCCGTGCTCAACGCGAGTTCGCCGGACGACAGCACCTCGACCTGGTCGGGCTCCCACGAAAACGGCGCCTGCTCGCCTTCGAAAAAGCGTGACCACGCTCCGATCACTTCGGCCTTGCCCCGCTGCACCTCCTTCGCGCCGAAGAAGATCGCCTCGTCGGCGACGAACCGGCCGAAGTCCTCGAGGCTGCGGTCCGCCATGGACTTCGCGAACGAACGTTCGGCGGCGAACACCTGCTGCTGCGCCGTGTTGCCGTCGTCGTCGGCCGAACCCCTCGCGGGCAGCATCACGACGAGCCAGGCGACGACGAACAAACGTGCAAGCAGCGAGGGCCGCAGGCGTTCGGCGCCAGCGCACGATGCCGGCCTGGTCGGTCCTGAGCGATGCATTGCCCGTCTCCTTGTTCGCTGCCCGTCGCCTGAAGATAACAGCCCGCGGCGAAGTGCCTGCGTCACACCGGCGCCGTCCGCCGCGCGGTCCGCACGCCTCGGCGCATCAGGGCCCGGCGTTGCTGCGGCGGCGCGGGGGAAACCGCCACCAGGCCGCCAGCACCAGCAGGCCGAAGAGCGTGTACGCCAGCGTGAACGCCCACCACGGGGCGTCGTAGAACAGGATTCGCTGCACCCAGTGCTCGATGAACGCGCCCGAGTACGTCGGCTCGCCCGACTTCGCCCGCAACCAGGCCTCCAGCGTCGTGAGCGGGCAGATCCGGCCGAGCCAGGCCTGCGCGACCACGATGCCGATGGCCGCCAGGTGCGCGAGACGGAACCACCACGCATTGGCCCAGCGCCAACCGCGGAGGTTGCCGACGACGATCAGCACGAGCCCCACGACGATGAACACCACGATGCCAAGGTGCAGGACGAGAACCGCATCGGCGAGGAGCTGATATTGCATCGGTGAGCCGCCCGGCCCGAGGCTGCTGTCGATCCGCTCTTACTTCTTCGTGTAGCGCCCGTCGAAGACTACCGTCCACGCGCCATTCGCGTCCGCGACCTCCCAGAGCTGTCGCACGCTGCCGTCGGGGTTCGGTGTCCACGTGATCCGTTGGCGCGACCGCACACCGCTCGGCTGCGCGGCCTCTCCCTGCAGGACCATGGCCTTGCCGTTCCAACGGCCTTCGAGCGTCAGCAGCAGGCCGTTGCTGTCGACCCAGGTCTGGTGCCAGACCTTCCGCGCGGCATCGTAGATGTTGAGGCTTTCGCCGCTGTAGCCCCGGCCCGTCGCATACCGCTCGTGCACGACGCAGCCGCCGTACTCCTGATGGATGCGATTGACGCCGGCCAACGTGCCGTCGCGGCGGTGCACCTGCCAGTCGCCGAGCCAGAAATCGAACTGGCGGTGCTCGACCGAGGTGCACGGGCCCGTATCCGCCGCTCGTCCCGGGGACGGCGCGCCCAGCGCGGAGATGCAGATCATTACGAAAAATGCACGCAGCATGCGTTACCTCCCTCGTCACGCAGCGATGAAGCCGTCCTCGCCCGGTCAGGAATTCCGCAGCTGGCGATCGATGAGCCGCGTCGCCTTGCGCACGCAGGTCTGTATACGGGCCGGCGACGGCAACTCGTCGAGGTTCGCGATGCGACCGAAATGCCCCATGCCGACCTTGGGCTTGCGGCCCACGACAGCGTCGCCAGCCTTGAACCACAGCGCGCAGTGGGCCTTGAAGGCGCCGAGGCCGCAGACGATCTTGCCGCGATACAGGAACGTGGGCATGCCCCAGCGAATGGTTTCCTCGAGCGCAGGGTCCGCGTCGCGGATCACGGCGCGCAGGTGCCGCAGGATCGGGCGTGCGAACGGGGCACGCCCCTGAATATATCTGGTCACCCTAGGGTCCCGCGCAGCCATGTCCGTCCTCTCCCGGCTGGCAACTCCTGCAGAGACTACTCCCGTGCTCTCCTGCGTTCGCTAGACGTGTACGGCGGCCGTGACGAAGCCCTCGAGCACGTTGACGACGTTCACGCCCAGCGCCTCGATCGCATAGCCGCCTTCCAGCGTGAACGCGACGGGCAGTCGCATCGAGGCGATGTCGCGACCGACCTGACCGTAATGCTCGCTCCGGAGCCGGAACCCGGAGATCGGGTCGCCCTCGAACGTGTCGACGCCGAGGGCGACGACCAGTGCGTCGGCCCCGAACTCGGCAACGCGATGCATCGCGGTCATCAATGCCGCGTGCCAGCCGGTGAACTCGGTGCCGACCGGCAACGGGAAGTTGAGGTTGCAGCCCTCGCCCTCTCCTGCGCCGCGCTCGTCGGCGTGGCCCAGGTAGAACGGGTACTCGGTGCGAGGGTCGCCGTGGATCGAGACGGTCAGCACGTCGGCGCGCTCGTAGAACAGGCTCTGCGTGCCGTTGCCGTGGTGGTAATCGACGTCCAGGACGGCAACGCGGCGCGCGCCCTCGTCGCGCAGCGTCTGCGCCGCGAGAGCTGCGTTGTTCAGGAAGCAATAGCCGCCGAAGAAGTCGTGGCCGGCGTGGTGACCGGGCGGCCGGGTGAGCGCCATCGTCGCGCGCGGGCGTTCCGCGGAGCGCAGCGCCTGGGCAGCGGCGACCGCGCAGGCCGCGCCGGCCGCGGCAGCGATCCAGGTGCCGGACGTCACCGGCGTGCCGGCGTCGAAGGAGTACAGGCCCAGGCGGGCGGCGAAGTTCTCCGGCTCGACGTCGGCCCGGAAGCCGCGCACGGGCCAGACGGAAGGCAGCGCGTCGAGTTGCGCGTTGGCAGGGTCGAGCGCGATCCATTCCTCCCACGCCCCGCGCAGGAACTCCAGGTATCGACGCGCATGGACGCGCTCGAGCTGGGCCTGCGTGACCAACGGCGGCGCGTGCATCCTGCCGACGGGACGCCTCTCGAGTTCGGCCAGCACGTAATCCATGCGTGCGGGGACTTCATGCACCGGCACCAGCCGGCCGCGGAACATTTCGTGGCGGCCGCAGTGACGGGCATGCTGGCCGTTCGCGAAGATCAGCATATACCCTCGTGTCCCGGTGATCGTCGCGTCAGTCGTCGACCAGGATGACCGGCCGGAACCGGGTCGCCGATCTCGCCCTGGCCTTGGCCGCTTCTGCTGCGCGATTGCGGGGTTCGCCCGTCGTCACGAGCGAGCGAATCAACTGCTGCGCCGACGCGGCTATCTCGTCGACCGCCCGATCGAATGCCGCCGAATTGGCCTTCGACGGCCGATGGAAGCCGCTCAGCTTGCGGACGAACTGCAGCGACGCATCGCGGATTTCCGCTTCCGTCGCGGGCGGCTCGAAATTGAACAATGGCCGGATGTTTCTGCACATCGTTCGCGTCTCCTCCGGTTCCCTACGGCTCGAGGATGTGTCGCGGATCGGGCTGCTCGTCCTCGGGCGCCTGGCTGTAGTCCGCGAAGGGGCGGTCCCGGTCGGCGATGACCGCGCGCACCCCTTCGTCACGCGCCCGGCCGATGAACGCCAGCGCGTCCGGGGTGTTGCGCATCAGGCCGTCGAGGATGGGCCCCAGGGTCTGCGTCGAGGCGAGGCCCATGTTCTCGTACGCGTGGTTCACCAGCAGCTTCATCGCGGCGAGTTGCGAGGCGGGAATCGAAGCCAGTTGATCCGCAGTGCGCCTGACTTCGTCCTCGAGCTGCTCGAACGGGACCGCAGCGTTGATCAGCCCGACAGCGGCGGCCTCGCGTCCGGAAAGCGGCTTGCCCGTGAGGGCGTATTCCTTCGCCTTGGTGAGGCCGAGCCGGTAGAGCCACATGCCGCTCAGGTACGCGCCCCACAGGCGCGAGTACGGCGTGCCGATCCTCGCGTCCTCGCTCGCGATGACGATGTCGGCGCACAACGCCGTGTCGCTGCCCCCTCCGACACACCAGCCGTGCACCTGCGCAATGACGGGTTTCGGCGAGCGCCACATGCTCATGAACTTCTGTGTCGGGGCCAGTGCCGGCGCCGTCGCAAGCACGAAGTCCTTGCCGGGATCCCACTTGCCGTCCGTCGTGAGGTAGTCGTCCCAGTGTCGGAAACCACCACCAAAATCATACCCGGCACAGAAGGATCGGCCGGCACCTCGCACGATCACGACCTTCACACAAGGGTCGCGCGTCGCCAGGTTGATCGCGGCTTCGAACTCGTCGGGCATGGGCGGCACGATCGTGTTCAATTCGTCCGGGCGATTGAGCGTGATGGTCGCGACGGGCCCGTCGACGCGGTAGACGATCGTTTCGAAGTTCATGGCCTGCTCCGCTCCGTGAGCCGGTTCACTTCCTGCTGCCCGAGCGGTTCAGGGCGACGGCGGCACGGATGAGGTCCTTGAACGCGGACTCGTCCCACGCGTCGCCCTCGTGGATGTCGATGGCGCGGCGGACGTTTCCGGCGAGGCTCGAATTGAACAGGGTCGCCGGATCCCTCAAGGACGCGCCCTTGGCAAACGTGAGCTTCACGACCTTCTTGTAGGACTCCCCCGTGCAGACGATCCCGTCGTGGGACCAGACCGGCGTGTTCCATTTCCATTCCTCGACGATTGCCGGGTCTGCCTCGTGGATGAGGCTGCGCACGCGGCGAAGCACCGCCCCGCGCCAGTCCCGGAGTTCCGCGATTCTCATGTCGATCCGCTCGGAAGCCGTCGTGCCTTCGGCGGTCGTCTGCCCTGGCTTCATCACTCGTCCCTCGAACGGATATTCCGCTGCGTCATGCGAGCACCCAGCCGACTGCCGCAGCCATGCCACCGGCAAGTATGCGAGCAGCAGGTCGACGGCGATGACGGCGCCGACAGACCCCTAGAACATGCCATGCTCGTTGACGGGTTGCTCCGGAACCGCCTGCCCGACGTCCCACAGCTCGGCGATCCGATCGTTTTCGAACCGGAAGATGTGGACGACGGCCGCACCTCGGTCTTCGGGGCTCTGGCGCACGTGCGAAAAGACCATGACGTGTGCACCTTCCTGCAGCGCAATCTGCACCGCCAGCACCTTGCCTGGATTCCTGGCGGCATTGGCTTCCATGGCCTGCATCAGGGATGTCGCGTCACCCGGAAAAAATGGATTGTGATGTCGAAACTGCGGCCCGATGTGCCTTCGATAGGCCTCACGCACGTTTCCCGCAGCGACTAACCCCAGGAACTCGACGGCGGCATCCGTGTGCGACTGAGCCATGCGCGGGAGGGTACCGCGGCAGGCCCCCGCATCGCCAGACGGCACCGCCGCGGGTAGCCCTGACCTCGCACAACGACTGGCCTAATCCCTGTAACCGTCCAGCACGACGGGCGGCAGACTCTCGGCCTCCCGCATCCACTCTCGCACGGAGTCCCTGGACATGAGCCGCTCGTACCAGGCCTGTGTCCGTGACCATGCGTGCGTATCTGGTCCATGCGACATGATGCGAATCATGGTGGGCACGAACGCCAGGTCGGCCAGTGACAGGGTGCCAGACAGGAAAGCGCCGCCATTGCGCTGGAGTGAGCTTTCCAGAACGTCGAACAGGCGCTTCGTATCCGTGATCTCGTCAGCGCTCATTGCCCGCCGATCAGGATAGAACGAGCTTTCGAATGAAAGTCGCGGGCAAAGGTTGGAAAGGCCCGAATGCTGCCAGGCCACCAGGGAACGCGTCTGAGCTCGCAACCTCATGTCCGTCGGCAGAAGGGAACCGCCACCGAGCTCATTGGCGTACTCCATGATGGCAAGCGAGTCATAGATGACTGCATCGCCATCGACGAGCACAGGTACGGCACCCGGCGGCGAGAACTCGGCAATACGTGCAAGGTTGCTCAGACGTTGTGGCCTGCGAATATCGACCACGCGTTCCTCGAACTCGATGCGTTGCTCTTTGAGGGCGAGCCACGCCCTGAGGGCCCAACTGGACGCATTCTTCGTACCGGAGTAAAGGACTCGGCTCATGTGCGGCCTCTGTGACCGACGAGAGGCAGCTCCTGGCTGACGTCGGTGATCCTGCATATCGCGCCGTCACGAAACTCGAATTCGGTGCGGCCGGACAATGTCAGCACCTGCCCGGCCTGGAGCATGACCTGACACCGCTCGGAGAACACAGCCGCCGATTGTTGCGCCAGCGCGCCAGGTTCGGCAATGCCGCGGGCACTCGCTGTCACCGTTCCTCCCGCAATGTTCGTGAACTCGTGCAACGTCCGGAGCATCGCGTCCACGTCCTTGCGATTGTAGGCGTCGATGTATCGATCGACCAGCGACCCCATGTCGCCGGGCGTCATGGCCCTGCCTCGCTCGCAGCAGCGCTGGCAAAGTCTCGGTCAACCGGTGCGACAAGGTGATCCACGTCGACTCCTGCTTCAAGTCAGCGCGTGACGCAACGCCGCGCGAGCGAGCAACCGCGTCGAGTCCAGCGTCGGCACCGGGGAATTGTGATCGCCGAGCACGAGCGGCAGTTCCGTGCAGCCGAGCACGACGGCGTCACACCCGGCAGCGGCGAGGCGCTGGAGTACGCCCTCGAGCGTCGCAGTGCTCTCCGACCGGAAAACACCGCGAACGAGCTCGTCCATGATGATCCGGGAGGTCTGCTCGAGATCGGCGTCCGCAGGTCGGACGCATTCGATGCCCACGGCCGCGAGCTTCCCTGGATAAACGTCACTGCGGACGAGCCACGCGGTGCCCGTCACGCCCACGCGTCGGAACCCGCGACGGCACGCCTCGGTCGCCACCACTTCGGCGATGTGCAACCAGGGCAGCGGGCTCTGCGGGAGCACCAGCGGCAGCGCCTCGTGGATCGTGTTGTCGGGGCAGATGAGGAATTCCGCTCCCGCGCGGGCCAGCTTGTGCGCCGAGTCGAGCATCAATCGTGCGACGCCAGCCAGGTCGCCGGACTCGAGGTATGGGACGTAATCGCCGAGCGAGTTCGTGTGCAGCGAAACCTCCGGGTGGGCGTCCTGCCGCGCGAGCAATGCCGCGCCCTCGAGGCAGATCGTGCGGTAGCAGAGCGCCGCGCCCTCCGCGGAACAACCGACGATGCCGATGTGCCGGGGCATGGCCTCAGCTACCCATCGTACGCGGCACATTCGTCATGACCGAATGAGACGAGCCGGCATTCGGCTCCGGAGCCCCGGCTCGGAGGATGACCGCTCCGGACCTGAACTCGAGCTGAGAGCTCCGGGATGACCTGGGCTTGGGGCATGGAACGGTTGGAGCGCATGGCGGTGAGCCTCCAGTGCCTGCCGTAGGGGGTCGGCTCGAGCGAGGGGCGGAGCCGCGTTCTCACGTCGGCTGAAGCCGCTTGACCATGAAGACACTGAATTCGGTGGCCACATAGTCTCCGAATGCCTCACACCAGCTGAAGCCATTGCGAAGGTAGAGCGCATGGGCAGCGGAAAAGGCTGCTCCCGTTCCGGTCTCAAGGTAGAGATTCGCGTAGTTGCGGGTGCGGGCGGTGCAGACGATCTCATCAAGGACTGCTTGACCGACGCCTTGCCTCAGAAATGCCGTTCGAGTGCGCATGGACTTCACCTCTGCGGAGGTGGAGTCCAGTTCCTTGAGCGCACCGCAGCCGCAAAGAGTCGAGTTCGCCCACGCCGACCAGAAGGTGACTTCTGGCTTCTTGAGTCCATCGATCGCCAACGCATGCACATGGCCAGGGGGAGAGTTGCCTCGCATTCCGGCGAGGTGTTCGGCGATGAGTGCCTGAACATCCAGAGACGAGAGGTCATCGAGGCGGACTTCTATTCGCATGCGGTGGGGTGGTAGCAACGATGGAGTCAGATGTGAAACGTGACGCCGTACTCGCCGGCCACCTGGACCACCTTTGGGACGTCCGGCGGACCCGGTGGAATCTCGCGATCCAGCGCGGTGAACATCTGGATTGCGCGGCTTCGCCCTCCGGTAATTTCCAGCATCTCGCCGCCGCCGGGACCGTAGCTGAACGCGTGAACGGTACCGGCGGGAATATGGACCAATGTGCCTGCCATGCACATCGTCGTCTGGCCAGCGCACGCAAATTGAACCTGGCCCCTGGTTACATAAAACGACTCGTCCCAGTCGTGGCGGTGTGGTGGCGGGCCGGTTCCCTCTTCGCCTGACTGGAGTGTGACCTGCTGGCTCTCGGAATCCGCGGTCGAAACGAGAACGGTTACATTTGTACCAACGACGCTGAGGGCAGCGCTGCGATCGCCCGGCGTCACGACGAAGTGTTTTGGACTCATGGCTCTGATCTCCTGTGTACCGCGCTCAATATGGACGGGCTTCGTCGGCGCGAAGCGCCGTCCGCTGCATGCCGTTGTTAGGCCGCTCCTGGTTCAAGCGACGACCCGTTGCGCACGAGCACGATCTTGCCGATCACGCCCCCCTTCGCGAGCAACTCCTGCGCGTGTCTTGCCTCGGGCAGAGGGAATCGCTGGGCGATCAGCGGCCTGATCTTCTTTTCTCGAAGGAGGTCGAACAGGGCGATCAAGTCCTGCCGGAACCAATCGGGTTTCAGCCGTTTGAGAGTCTGGATACTGTAGGGCACCACCCGCCTCCGGCCCGGGAGAAGCCAGGCGCCGACGATGTACAACCCGAAAGTGGCGGTTCCACGAAAGCGCTGACGACGACCGGGACGGCCCGAGGTCAGTCCCTCCCCGCGTATCGAGGAAATGAGGCCGTAGCCGACCACTCGCCCACCCGGACGGAGCGCCTTGCGAGAACGCCACAGGTGGGTGCCGCCAATGGGGTCCAGGACGACGTCCACGCCATCGCCCGTGAGGCGACGAATCTCCTTCACAAAGTCTTGCTCCCGGTAATCAATGGGGATACCGCCCAGGTCGGTGACCGCCGGCGCCCCTCGCGATGAACAGGTCCCGTACATCTCCAGCCCGGCGACGCGCCCAAGCTGCAAGAGTGCCGTACCGACTCCGCCTGCCGCGCCGTGGATCAGCACGCGCATCCGGGGCCTGACCTGGGCGGACCGATGCAGCATCTGATACGCGGTGATGTAGTTCAGCACGAGACTGACGGCTTCCGCGGCGTCCAGCCCGGACGGCACGGGAATCAACTCCCGTAGCGGCAGGCAGACGAACTCGGCGTAAGCACCGTGGACCGGCAGCGCGGCAACGGTCTGGCCCGGCTCGACCCCCGCTACACCGTCGCCGAGCCGATCCACCACGCCGACCAGATCCCACCCTGGCGTGAAGGGCACCCGGGGCGTTTCGGGGTGAACGCCTTCGCGCGCCATGACATCAGGCAAGGAGACGCCTGCGGCCAACACTCTTACCCGCACTTCTCCGTCCTTGGGCTCGGGGCACTCTTCTTCGAGCACCTGAAGTGCATCGGGCCCGCCGTAGTGAGTGACGACGATCCGCGTGTGTTTCACCGACCGCTTCCTCGCTTTTCGGACGCTCGACCTTGTGCGGCGTTACGTCCTCGTTCAGCGGCCGTCCCCTGCAACCGGTGGTTAGCCGGCAGCGTGCCAAAACAAAGGCTCCAGGGTCGCGATGCTCTGACGAGGACCGCTAGGAGAGTTGCGACCGGCGCCGTGAGCTGCATGGCAAGCCAGGCTCCTATGCCCGGGCACACTTTCGAACCGTGTCCAGAGTTCGGGTGGTGATGTTCATGCCAAACGTGCGCTCGAGCAGGCTCATGAACACAGGGCCCTTCGGACTCGGCACGTAGGCGGCGAGGACCTCAGAGCCGGTGAACGCAAGAATGCTCGCACCGTCTTGCTCGATGGGTAGTCTGAGCTTCGGTTCGGCGGGGTCGCGAAGGAAGGTGATGACCCGCTTGGCCGTTGATGGAAGGGTGAACCTGGCGAAGGGTTCCGATTGGACAAGATTCTGAAGGTACTCCGCGGACCGGACGATGGTGGCGAAGCTGCGGCCAAGCTCAGACTGCATGGCTTTCTCGGATCTGAGCTCCAACCTGGCAACGGACAATGAGCGGGCATTGAACACGACGTTCCCACTGGACAACAGGGTACGTACGTCCGAGAAGCCTTCGGCCTCGAAGCAGTTCTTCAGCTCCGGCATCCTGGCGTTCATGGGGCTCACCCCACGAAGGAATGCGACGTATCTTGGCATGGGCTTCGACTGCGCAGTAGGAGCGTTTCTTTGCTGCCTGACGCTCGCGGCTCGGACGCTATTGCAAAGGCGCTCGAGCTCCGAGGCGGATGATGACACTGGCCGTCTTGCGGCCCAAGTGTCTCACCGGCGGCGGTCCGCTCGAGCGAAGGGTTAAGCCGCACTGCTGCTGGACGCACGCGGGTCTTCGAGTGCTGATGCGATGAGCTGGGTGTCGACGTACTCGGTTAGCTCGCTCATCTTGCCGTCGCGCATGCGAATGACCCAACAGTAGCTGTTCTCGTACCTCTTGCCAGACACGGTGGTGTTGTGCCCCGTGGCTTGGACAACGACATCATCTCCTTCGGCGACGAAGTGAATGGCTTTGATGATGCTCGCGCCGCCTAGTTGGCGGCCCAGAGGGCGAAGAAGTTCGTTGATGACGGCAGGTTTCCCGACATAGGTTCGTGACCAGGGCGTTGAACCGATGATCGTCCAGCACACGTCATCGGCGAGCGCCTCAACGAACGGGCGCCCATTTCCCCTTGCGGTTTCGGTGAAGATGGCAGCGAGGATTGCCTTGTTGTCCTGGTGAGTCATAGCGATCGACTTGTGAAGGATTTCTCGTCAGCAAACGGCCTGGGCGTTCGAGCCGCCTAACGCTCACCATCAGCGGCGGCGCGAAGCGCGGTCTGCTGCATGCTGTCGTTGGGGAAGCTCATGTTCTGAGCGAATCGTACCGGATCAGCGACGCGCTGCCCGCGTCGAGCTTTGGGCACTTTGGGCATCCCGCGCTCGCTGCATCCGTTTGTCAGCCGTCTTGCAGCAGCAGTTCCCAATAGCCAACATCTACCCATCTGCCGAGCTTCCACCCGATCTGGCTGAAATGACCGATCTTCGAGAAGCCAAGTCGTTCATGCAGCGCGATGCTCGCCGCGTTCGGCAGAGCTATGCCGCCAACCACGCAGTGAACATTGCGGCGCCGCAGCTCAACCACCAGCGCTTCGTACAACCGAGTCCCGATTCCCCGCCTCGTCAGTCCCGGGGCTACATAGACTGTAGATTCTGTCGAGAATCGGTAAGCGGATCGTGACTTCCATCGCGTGGCATACGCATAGCCCCCGATGGTTCCGGCTTCCTCCCACACCATCCACGGCAGCTCTTCAGTGACCTCCTGAATCCGCCTCGCCATCTCACGCTCAGAGACAGGCTCCTCCTCGAATGTGACCACCGTCTCCCGTACGAAGTGGTTGTAGATCTCGCAGATCCTTGACGCATCGGAAGGTCGACAACCGCGAAGCATCGTTGGTTACGAGCTAACGCTCGCGCTGAGCGACGCGCTGCTGTCTAATCGAACCAGCACTGTATCCATCCCGCGTGCGCTCCAACGCGTTGTCAGGTGGCGTGCGACCACGAGGGCGTCTTCGAGAGGGCACTTCGACGACGACCCTAACCTCCTGCCCCAGATCTCCCAGCATCCCGCCAAATTGTCAGGCGGCACCCGGGGCAGCCAGAGCCAGGCCGTATCGAGACATGACTGCGGCCAAGGCTGCCTTGTCCGGCGGAGTGCCGGCACTGACCACTGAGGCAACGTCCCGAAAGTACTGCTCGCCAATGTCCGGTGATTGCACGACAAGTGCACGCGCCACTGAGGTAAACGGGTTGCAGAAGGCATGCACCGTGCCCTTGGGCGTGTGCATGCATTCACCCGGCCCCAGATCGCGTGAAATCGAACCAACGGTGTAGCGAAGCCTGCCATCAAGAACGTAGATGCACTCCTCGTTTCGACCGTGGCTGTGCGGCGGAGGGACGTTCGAACCCGGGGGAACCGTAAGTTCAAACATGCCGATGCTGTCAGTGGCCGACCCGTCGAGAATGTAGCGAATTCCGAGCTGGCCAATGCGAACTTCGGATGTGCTCATTTCAGGTACCTCTTGGACGTCAATTGTGCCTGTGCCGCTTAACGCCTGATTCAAGCCGAGCCGCGAAGCCGCTTCGGCTTGAATGAATTGTCGGGCGGCCAGCTTGTGCGCATAAAAGCGGGTGCCCGGCAAACCTGTCGCAGCGATCCGCTTGAGCGAATAGTCAGGGCTCATGATCGGGTTCGCCGGGAAACGAACGTGCTCCCGATGGAATGATTACGCCTGGGAGCTTGCTGGACGTCCAAAGGTGAACCGCATTACTGAGGTCCAGAGGCTCATTCAGGCTGCCACCCTTGATATTGAGCGTACCAGGGTGCCCACTGCTCCGGTGCCACAGACGCGAGCCGCATACCGAGCAGAACGCGCATTCAAGCGTATGTCCAGACGCGGTTCGGCGTGACCAGTAGCGTGGTGCGCCCTGCAGCAGCCTGAGAGTGTCTCTTGCTACCGTAAAAGAGATCCCGAAGGCGGAAGACGACTGCTTCCGGCATTCGGTGCAGTGGCACACATGGACCACCAGTGGGTCTTTCGGCACGGAATAGCGAATGCCGCCACATTGGCAACTGCCAAATTGCTCATCAGGACTCGGCGACGCGGATTCGGACATAAGCCCTAACGCGGGCGCTCAGGAGCGCGTTGTTCGGCCACCCTAGTCGCCGGACTCTTGCGCGTAGACATACGTAGCTGAAACCCGTGCCAGCGAGCCGGTGTTCGAAAAGGGGAGACTGAAACTGAGAGCACGACCGACCGTCGAGACTTCGCCGAGGCGATTATGACGGAGACGGACAAGAAGAGAAGAGCAAGGGTCTTGGACACCAGGTTATGCGCGCGCTCGCACTGCGCGCCCCATTGGGGCCGTTTCGCTTGCACTCGCTTGCCGCGCAGCTCGCGGCAGCGCGTGAAAGTGCAACGTCATCCTGGTCCCCGCGCCAAACAAGAAAAAAGGGCCCGCCACCTGCGTGACGGGCCCTCTTGATTTGGCTGGGGGACTAGGATTCGAACCTAGGTTGACGGAGTCAGAGTCCGTAGTCCTACCGCTAGACGATCCCCCAAGGAATCGTTGCGGGTTCGCACGCGAGCAGCGCCCTGACCGCCGCCCGCACCCGCACGCCGACGCTGGATCAGCGCTTCGAGAACTGGGTTCCGCGCCGAGCCTTGCGCAAGCCGACCTTCTTGCGCTCGACTTCGCGGGCGTCACGCGTGACGAAACCGGCGACGCGCAGCGGCTTGCGGAAGGTCTCGTCGTAGTCGATCAGCGCGCGCGTGATGCCGTGACGAATCGCGCCGGCCTGGCCGGTGATGCCGCCGCCGTCGACGTTCGCTTCGACGTCGAAGCGGTCCGCCATCTGCACGGTCTCGAGCGGCTGGCGCACGATCATGCGCGAGGTCTGGCGACCGAAGAACTCGTCCAGCGAGCGGCCGTTGACCGTGATCTTGCCGGTGCCCTGGCGCAGGTGCACGCGGGCCGTGGAGGTCTTGCGGCGGCCGGTGCCGTAATTCGTGTTCGTTGCAGGCATGTCTGGTCGGTGCCTCAGAGGTCGAGCGGCTTCGGCTGCTGCGCGACGTGCGGGTGCTTGTCGCCAGTGAATACGTGCAGCTTCCTGAACATGGCGCGGCCGAGCGGGTTCTTGGGCAGCATGCCCTTGACCGCGATCTCGATCACCCGCTCGGGGTGCTCGGCCATCATCTTGTCGAGCGTGCGGCTCTTGATGCCGCCGATGGCGCCCGTGTGCCAGTAGTACGTCTTGTCCTCGAGCTTGTTGCCCGTGACGGCGATCTTGTCGGCATTGAGGACGATGATGTGGTCGCCCGTGTCGACGTGCGGCGTGTACTGCGGCTTGTGCTTGCCGCGCAGGCGGAAGGCGAGCTGCGTGGCGAGGCGGCCGAGCGTCTTGCCGCTCGCATCCACCACGTACCAGTCGCGCCGCACCTTCTCGGGGTGTGCGAAAACGGTGGTCATCGGATAGGCTCCAGGGCCTGTCAGTCGTGCAGAGAGCCGCGAATTCTAGCCCAGCGATCCGGCCAATGCAAAGCAAACCCGGCGGACCGACCCCAGCCGTTCGGACGAGTCCCGCGCCGTGCGCTACGGGGCCCTTTTATAATGTGTGCGCATGCCCCCCAAAGCCTCCCACCCCGTCCGCCGCCTGAGCCTGGCGGACCGCCTGGTCCAGGAAATCGACCGCGGCCTCAGGACCGTGGCCGCGGCCAACGTCTCCGCGCGCCCATACCCGGACGAGGGTCTTCCGGACCCGGTGTCCGACCCGGCGGCTCGAAAGCACGCGGCGGCCCTGATGCGGGTGAACCACGCGGGGGAGATCGCCGCCCAGGCGCTCTATCACGGCCAGGCGCTCACAACCCGCAATCCCACCTTGCGCGGACACATGCTCGCCGCGGCCCGCGACGAAACCGACCACCTCGCCTGGTGCGAGCGCCGCGTGCGCGAGCTCGATAGCCGCACGTCACTGCTCGCTCCGCTTTGGTATGCAGGTTCGTTCGCAATCGGTGCCCTGGCCGGACTGAGCGGCGACAGGACGAGCCTCGGCTTCGTCGACGAGACCGAGAAGCAGGTCTGCGCGCACCTCGAATCGCACCTCGACAGCCTGCCGCCCGAGGACGCACGCTCGCGGCGCATCGTCGCGCAGATGAAGGACGACGAGGACCGTCACGCCGCCGACGCACGCGCCAGCGGCGCGGCGCGCCTGCCGCGGCCCGTACGCGAGCTCATGCGTCGCACGGCGCGCGTCATGACCGGCATCGCCTATCGGGTCTGACCGAGCAAAAACTTGCGGCGCAGCAGACGTTTATATTAAAAGCTTCGGTGCGTTGTCTTGACATAAACAGGCCGACAATCCAAAGGGACGGGAGACAATGGAACACGGTGGACGACCCCTGAGCGAGATCCCGGCGATCAACCGGTTCCTGAGTTATTGCCGCATCCGCGCCGTCCCGTCGAAGACGGTCCTGATCCACGCGGGCGACGTGCCCGACGTCCTCTACTACGTGATCAAGGGCTCCGTCGAAGTCCTGATCGAGGACGAGGAAGGGAACGAAATGGTGCTGGCCTACCTGAACAAGGGCCAGTTCTTCGGCGAGATGGGACTGTTCAACGACCAGCCCGCGCGCAGCGCCTGGGTGCGCACGCGCTCGCAGTGCGAACTCGCGGAGATGACGTACCCGCGCTTCCGCCAGATCGCGGCCGAGAGCCCCACGCTGCTGTTCGAACTCGCCACCCAGCTCGCGAGCCGCCTCGACCGCACCAACAAGAAGCTCGGCGACCTCGCCTTCGTCGACGTCACGGGTCGCGTCGCGCACGCGATCATGGACCTCTGCAACGAGCCCGACGCGATGACGCATCCGGAAGGCACGCAGATCAAGGTGAGCCGCCAGGAACTCTCGCGCCTCGTCGGCTGCTCGCGCGAAATGGCCGGACGCGTGCTCAAGGTGCTCGAGGAGCAGGGGCTGCTCACCGCGCGCGGCAAGACGATGGTCGTCTTCGGCGTGCGCCCGCGCCTCAAGGGCAAGGCGGCCGCGCTCGTCGGGGCCTCTGGTGCGGCCGTGCCGCCGTCCGGCCTGGCGCTGCGCGCCACGAAGGCCACGACCGTGCACGACGAAGACGAGGATGACGAGGACGACGAGGAGTGATTCCACCTCTCCCGCTGCGCCGGGAGAGGTCGCGCAATGCGTGGGTGAGGGTTTCTTGAGAAACGGGCGGTGACGAGAGTCCCCGCCCGTGCGCTTTTCGGGCACCGGATATCAGCAATGAGGGAGACATGGTCCTGACGCGACGTTTCGCCGCGGCCGTGCGCACGCTCCAGTGGGGTCCCATCCTGTTCGAGCTCGCGCTGCTCGTGACCGGCATCCTGATCGCACTCGCGGTGAACAACTGGATGGACCAACGCCGTGAGGCGCGCGCCGAGCGCCAGTACCTGGAGCTGCTCGGGCGCGACCTCGAGCAGGACCTCGAGACGCTCGACGAGATTCGCCGTTTCGAGGAGGCCCAAATCGCCGCGAGCATCCTGGTGTTTCGTGGCTTGCGTCGCGGCGTGGCGCTCCGGGACCGCGAGGCCGTGTCGGCCGCGCTCGGCCAGCTGACGTCCCGCCGGACGCTGCGGTTGCGCCGCGCCGCTTACACGAACCTCCTGAGCACGGGCGAACTTCGGCTGATCCGCAACACCGCGCTCCGCGACCGCATCGTGCGGCTCTACGAGAACAACGAGCGGGCGCAGACGATTCGCGACCGCAACAACCAGGAATACGTGGATCGAATGTACATGACGTACCTGCTCGACCAGGGATTGGTCGCGCCGCGGCCCGCGCGCTCGCTGCCCAGCGTCACACGATCAGACTCCGCGTTCGCCGACCGCGTCGGCATCACGCCGCGCGCGGAAGACGACCCCCTCTGGCGCCTGCCGCCGGACGCGCGGCAACTGTACGTGCTGGCCAATCGGGCCTGGTATCGCGGTACCGTCAGCGAGAACGCGCTGTTCCAGACGCGACAGGTCGTGGGGGAGATCGCCGAGGTGCGGGAGGCGATCGAGCGCGAGATATCGGAGCGGCGCTGGCCCTGACCGTCGTCCGCAGACCTTTCAGCAGGCTGGAGCAGTGCCGGGCTCGCTGCCCACCGCTGCGTGTCCCGTCGGCACTTCGGGCCACTGCGGCGAATGCATACGTCCTTGGCAGCGAGGTTCACCGGTTGCGGATGGTGCCGGGTACCGCCGCGTTCCAGACTTTGGCCATGAGCAAACGCGGGCGGCGGGGGCGAGTTGCACGGATTGGCGGCGCGCTGCTCGTGCTCGCGGCGGTCGTGTTCACTGCCGGCGCCATCTACAAGTGGGTGGACAAGGAAGGCAAGGTCCACTACTCGGACACGCCGCCTCCGGATGCCGAGGCGCAGCTAGTGCGCCCCGACCCAGCCCCCACCCTCGAGCAGCGAACGCAAGCCCAGCAGCGTGCCAGAGCCCTCGAGGACGCGCAGCAGGCACAGCGAGCGACCGTGGCAGCACGGGAAGACGCGTCGAGGCCCGTCGCGGTGGACCCGTCGATCGCCGTTCGACGGTGCGCGGATGCGCTGGTCCAGCGCAGGACGCTGGACCTCCAGACGCCGGTGTACCGGCGGAGCGGTCCCGGCGAGTTCGAATATCTCGCCGATGCCGACCGGGCCGCGGAAAAACAGAAACTCGACGAAGTCGTCCGCATCCACTGCAGCGACGAGCCCGCCCAGGCGTCTGCCGTGCGCCAGCGATTCCTCGACCTGTCGCTCGGCCGCCGCCCGGCATGCATCGATCTGCGCGACGAATTGCAGGAGCGATTGCTGCGGGGCGAGACGTCCGCCACGGAGGGCGTGCAGGGCATCCTCGCGCGCCTGCAGCAGTTTCGCTGTCCCGTCGACGTGCCGGTCGATGGCGTCTGGCTCGCAAAAGGAGACTACCAGCTGCAGCCGCCTCGCTAGTCGCGGCGCGGGCCCACTCGCACGATCAGGCTGCAGCAGGTGACGCCCGCTTCGGCTTTCGCGAGTTCCGTCGTGTCGACGGGCTCGACCCGCAGGCCCGCGGCTTCGAGGCGCGCACGCGTCCTCGGAAACTGCAGCGGGTGTATCACCGCGCCACCGAGCGCCAGCGCATTGGCTGCGTAGGGTTCCGTGCGATCGACCGGCACGACCCGCGCTCCCGAGAAGACGCTCGCCTCCACCCAGTCCGGGTTCAGCAACAGCAATCGATCGGCCAGACGCGTCACGGCCGACTTCAGGTGCAGGCAGCCCGCGAACTGGACCGGGATCACGCGATAACCGAGCGGGTGCAGCACCGTGGCGAGCTGCGCGATCGCGGCGTCGTTGGTCCGGCTCGAGCGTCCGACGTACACGCGCTCGCCGTCGACGAGCACGTCGCCGCCGTCGAGCGTCGCGGGCTCGCGGACGATCTC
>DASSJN010000138.1:0-4362 GCA_035691185.1 Steroidobacteraceae bacterium | reverse complement strand
TGCCACCGTGCCTGTTCACGAACCCCATAAGTCCGCCGTCCGCCCCGAGCCGGATCGCCTGCTCGTGGACACTGCCGACTACGTCCTCCACTACCGGGGCGCCAGCGACCTCGCCTACGAAACGGCCTACCACTGCCTGCTCGACTCGCTCGCCTGCGCGCTGCAGGCGCTCAAGTACCCGGCCTGCACGAAGCTGCTCGGCCCCGTCGTGCCGGGGGCGACGATGGCGCGCGGGGCCCGCGTGCCCGGCACGTCGTACGAACTCGATCCCGTGCAGGCCGCATTCAACCTCGGCACGATGATCCGCTGGCTCGATTTCAACGACACGTGGCTCGCCGCGGAGTGGGGACACCCGTCGGACAACCTCGGTGCGATCCTGAGCGTCGCGGACTATCTCTCGCGCAGCGCGCGCTCCGAGGCGCGCACGCCTCCCACGGTGCGCGAGCTGCTCGGCCGCATGATCCAGGCGCACGAGATCCAGGGCGTGCTCGCGCTCGAGAATTCCTTCAACCGTGTCGGCCTCGATCACGTGCTGCTCGTGCGCGTGGCCTCGACGGCCGTCGTCACGGCCATGCTGGGGGGCAGTCGCGAGCAGATCGTCAATGCGCTGTCGAACGCGTTCCTCGACGGTGGCGCGTTGCGCACCTATCGGCACGCGCCGAACACCGGCTCACGCAAGAGCTGGGCGGCGGGCGATGCGACGAGCCGGGCCGTCCGGCTCGCCTTGATGGCGATGACGGGCGAGATGGGCTACCCGTCGGCGCTCACGGCGCCGGGCTGGGGCTTCGGCGACGTGCTGTTTCGCGGCCAGGCGCTCTCATTGCCGCAGCCCTTCGGCTGCTACGTGATGGAGAACGTGCTGTTCAAGATTTCGTACCCGGCCGAGTTCCATGCGCAGACCGCGGTCGAATGCGCGATGCGACTGCACCCGCTGGTCTGCGACAGGCTCGACGACGTCGATCGCATCGTGCTGGAGACGCAGGAGTCCGGCGTACGGATCCTCGACAAGGTCGGCCCGCTGGCGAACCCGGCCGACCGCGACCACTGCCTGCAGTACATCGTCGCCGTGCCGCTGATCTTCGGCCGGCTGACGGCGGCCGATTACGAAGACGCCGTCGCGCGCGACCCGCGCATTGACGCGCTGCGCGAGAAAATGGAGGTGCGGGAGAACCGCCGCTTCAGTGAGGAGTATCTCGCGCCGGACCGGCGCCACATCGCGAACGCCGTGCAGGTCTTCTTCCGCGACGGCAGCATGACGGAGCGCGTGCAGGTGGATTATCCGGTGGGTCACCGCAAGCGTCGCGCGGAAGGCCTGCCACTGCTCGTCCGCAAGTTCGAATCCAGCGTCACCGGACACTATCCGGTCGTGCAGGCCGAGAAGATCAAGGCGCTGTTCGCCGACCGGGCGCGGCTGGAAGCGCTGCCGGTCAACGAGCTGGTCTCGATGCTCGTGCGCAATTGAGACGGGAAGCCCTCACCCCCACCCTCTCCCGCCACGGCCGGGAGAGGGAGTAGATCAGGGCCTATTCTTTCGCCTCGAACGCGGCGTCGAATGTGACCGTACCGGCGGGCATCGGTCCCGCCAGGCACACCGCCTGGAAATACTGCGACGGCACCCCCGGCAGCACCAGACCCGGCTCCGCGCGAAAGCCGAAGCGTCCGTAGTACGCCGGTTCGCCGACCAGCACGCAACCGCGGCCGCCCAGCGCCTTCAATCGAGCGAGTCCCTCGCGCACGAGTCGCGAGCCGAGCCCACGGCGCTGGTGCTCCGGCGACACGGAGACCGGCCCGAGTCCGAACCAGTCGCGCGTTCCGTCACTGATCGTCACCGGCGAAATGGCGACGTGACCGATGACGCGGCCTCGGAAGTCGGCCACCAGCGACACCGTCAGATGGCCCGCACGGCGGAGTTCGCGCACGATGAATTGCTCGGTGTGGCTCGTGTGGGCGGCGTCCAGGAACGCGGCGACCGTCACGGCCTCGATCCCCTCCGCGTCTTCCGGTCGTTCGGGTCGGATGTCTGCGTCCATGATCGTCGGCGTGCGGATCTGCTTGCGGTCAAACCGGTATCCTAACCCGATGAGCGACCTCCTCGACGGCGCACGGGCGCTCGGCCTCGAACTCGACGCCGGACAGGCCGCCAGGCTGATCGCCCACCTCGACCTCGTCGACGAGTGGAGCGAGCGCATGAACCTGACCGCGATTCGCGAGCGCTCGCAACAAGTGACCAAGCACGTGCTCGACAGTCTTTCGGTGGCGCCATGGCTGCGCGGCACGCGGGTCGCCGACATCGGCAGCGGCGCGGGGTTCCCGGGCATCCCGCTCGCGATCGTGCGGCCGGACCTGCAGTTCTCGCTGGTCGAGTCGACCGGCAAGAAGTGCCGCTTCCTCGAGCACGTGCGCGACACGCTCGGTCTCGCCAACGTCGAAGTCGTGCAGTCGCGTGCCGAGAGCTACAAGCCCGACGTGCGCTTCGACAGCGTGCTGGCGCGCGCTGTAGGGCCCATCGTGGACCTGGTCCGCAATGCCGGCGCGCTGGTCGCGGGCGGCGGACGGCTGCTGGCGATGAAGGGACGCTACCCCGACGACGAACTCGCGAAAAAGCTCAACGGCTGGAAGGTGGTCGCGGTGCACCCGCTCCGCGTGCCTGGGCTCGACGAGGAGCGGCACCTGGTCGAACTGGCGCGTTCGCACGAGAAGATCTGATTGCCCGCCCCCGGTGGCGGCAATCGCTCCAAATGACGGCGGAGCCGTTCGGACTATCCGCTAGACACTATCCGCTAACCGCTTTCCTCCTGCGTTATCCTTGCCGTTCCATGAAACGAGTCATCGCGGTCGCGAACCAGAAGGGCGGCGTCGGCAAGACCACGACCGCCGTGAACCTATCCGCTTCGCTGGCCGCGACACAGCGCAAGGTGCTGCTGCTCGACTGCGACCCGCAGGGCAACGCGACCATGGGGTGCGGCGTCGACAAGCGCACCCTGCAGAACTCGATGACGGACGTGCTGCTCGGCGAATGCGAGCTGGCCGCCGCGATGGTGCCGGTCGACCCGGGCCAGTTCACGCTCGTGCCGGGCAACCAGGACCTGGTCGCGGCCGAAGTGCAGCTCATGACGATGATCGGCCGCGAGGTTCGGCTGCGCAACGCGCTCAAGCCGGTGCGCGACCTCTACGACGTGGTGGTCATCGATTGCCCGCCGGCGCTGAACCTGCTGACGCTCAATGCGCTCGTCGCGGCCGACAGCGTGCTCGTCCCGATGCAGTGCGAGTACTACGCGCTCGAGGGCCTCTCGGCGCTCATGAACACGGTCGAGCAGATCCGCGCCAGCGTGAACGCCGACCTGGAGCTCGAAGGCATCCTGCGCACGATGTACGACCCGCGGAACAACCTGTCGAACGAGGTGTCGGGCCAGCTCCTGATGCACTTCGGCGAGAAGGTGTTCCGGACGGTCATTCCGCGCAACGTGCGGCTCGCCGAGGCGCCGAGTTTCGGCAAGGCCGCGCTCTTCCACGACAAGGATTCGCGCGGCGCCCTGGCGTACCTGGCGCTCGCCGGGGAGATGATCCGGCGCGAGGAGGAACTGGCCACCGGCCACGTCCCGGCCGACCCGGACGGCGAGGAAGTGCATCCCGCATGAAGGGAACCCGGGGCGGCATAATGGCGCGCTATGGCAACTAAGCGACCCTCCCTCGGCCGCGGCCTCGAGGCCCTGCTCGGGACCGTGACGCCGTCGGCGGCTCCGGCATCCGCGGCCGTGACCGGGGCGATCGACGCCGTCGTGACGACCGCGCCGGCCGAACCACCGAAGCCCGCCGCACCGCGCGACGAGGAACTCACCCGGATTCCGGTCGACCTGCTGCAGCGGGGCCGCTACCAGCCGCGCCTGGACATGCGGCCCGAGAGCCTGCAGGAACTCGCGGACTCGATCAAGGCGCAGGGCGTCGTGCAGCCGATCGTGGTGCGACCACTGGCAGCGCAGAAGAGCGGCGAGCCGATCCGCTACGAGATCATCGCCGGCGAACGTCGCTGGCGAGCCGCGCAGATGGCCGGCTTGCACGACATTCCGGCGGTCGTGCGGCTCGTGCCCGACGAAGCCGCCGTCGCGATGTCGCTGATCGAGAACATCCAGCGCGAGAACCTGAACCCGCTCGAGGAAGCGCGCGCGCTGGACCGCCTGATCCGTGAATTCGACGTGACCCACCAGCAGGCCGCCGACGCGGTCGGCCGCTCGCGCGCGGCGGTCAGCAACCTGCTCCGCCTGCTCGAGCTGGCGGAGGAAGTGAAGCAGCTGGTCGAGCACCGGCAGATCGAGATGGGCCACGCCCGCGCGCTGCTCGGCCTCGGCGGCTCGACCCGCCAGC
>DASSJN010000137.1:0-29892 GCA_035691185.1 Steroidobacteraceae bacterium | reverse complement strand
CGAGGCCGCGTACGCAAACGTTGACGTGCGGCGAGTCTGCGGCGGGCGGCCCGCAGCAGTCGACTGGCGTGTCGCAACTGGTCCCTCTGGACGTCGCCGTCGAGCAGGTCGTCGACCGCGCGTTCCTGCCGCTGCAGCTCGCCCAGCCAGCGACGACCCGCCGTGGTCAGCGCGTGCGTCGCGTGCAGGCCGTCCTGGAAGGCAGGCTCGTCGATCCAGCCGTACCGGCGCAGGCGCGACAGCGACGCTTCGATCGTCGAGGCAGGGCACAGCAAGGACAGCGCGAGGCTCCTGGTCGTCGTGCGTCGATCGCCGGAGGCAAGCCCATCCAGCACGCGGCGGTCGACGGCGTCGATGCCAGCCTCCACCAGCAGCTCCGCGCGTGCGTCGTGTGTCGCCGCGGCGAGGCGATCCAGTTCCCGCAGCAGCAGACCGATTTCCCGTCTCATGCGTGCACCTCCTGCGCTCGCGTGACCGATGCGAATCCGCGGATCATTAACCAGCCCGCGAGCGCGAACTGGCACAGCCCGAGCGGCGCCAGCAGTAACATCACGACGTGGCCGCCCATGAGCGGCCCGACGGCGGCCCCCACCAGCAGCATCGCCGCGACGACACCCGCACCCGCCAGCACCCGCGGCACCAGGCGCAGGTGCCACAGGCCGGCATACAGCAGCACCAGTTGGGCGCCTGCGAGGAGCAACAGCGCGTAATGCGCCGCGTGGCGGACGGCGCGCAGCGCGACGGCCGTGGGCGTGAACGCCGCCACGTCGCCGCTGCCCGTCCGCACGAACTCTTCGCTCAGTGCCAGCATGGCGCGCAGCGCAGAGCCCTCGAGCACCGCCGCGCAGAGCCCGGTCACGGCGAGCACCAGGATCCACGACCCCAATGATCGATCGTGCGTCGGCAACACCGACAGGAAGGCCAGGGCGATTCCGACCGAGCACGCGGACCCGACGAGCGCGAGCAGTGTCGCCAGCCGAACTTCCGTCGCGTGCCCGGCCGCGTTCTGCAGGAACCCTGGCGCGGCGGACATTGCCGGACCGAGAAGTGCGAAGTTCACGACCGGGCCAACGGCCATCTGCACCAGCAGCAACACTCCGATCACGCGGGCGGGCGTCATGCCAGGTGTCCTCATCGTTCGATCCTCCCGTCTGCGCATGATCCCGGCCCGGTCGCGCGCGGACCAGTGGCATGCGACGAGCGGCGGTCTCGACGGCACGAAGGGCGACAGGAGGGCGACAGCCGCCGAAAGGCGCGACGAAGAACGGCCCGGGCAGGGTTGGTCGCGCTGGCGGTTTGGTTATAGTCGCGGCATGAGCACCGGTTCCGCAACGATCGCTGCCGCACGCACTCCCACGCGAATGCTGACGTGGGCACGCGTCCGGTTCAGCCTGATGGCGTCGCTCGTGCTCGGCCTCGTGTTGTCGCTGCCGATGGAAACCGCGACCTGGATCGTCCTGATCCGCGCCATGATCGTGGGGCTCAGCGCGATGGTCGTGTTCAGTGTCCTGGAGCGCTGGCCCAGGCGCGAGCCGCGGTGGATCCCGCGCTGGGTGCTGCAACTGCTCGGCATCGTCGTCGTGGTGCCGCTGGCCGCGCTGTTCGCCTATTGGCTGACGACCGGCGGCCATCCGCGCTTCGACGAGGAGCAGAAGCGCGTCGTCGGCTACATGATGCTGACGTTCATGGGCGTGTTCTTCGCGCCCTGGATCGCGCTGGGCGCGTTACTGCGGCAGCGCGAGGCGTTCGCGCGCACCCAGGCACTTGCCTTCGACCTCGAGCGCAGCGAACTCGAGCGCAAGGCGCTCGACGCGCGGCTGCGCCTGCTTCAGGCCCAGGTCGCGCCACATTTCCTGTTCAACACGCTCGCCAACGTGCAGGCCCTCGTCGAATCGGGCTCGCCCCAGGCCTCGGCGGTGCTCAAGAGCCTGATCGCCTACCTGCGTGCCGCCGTGCCGCGCCTCGACGACCCTTCGACCACGTTGTCCCAGGAACTCGACCTCGTGCGTGCGTATCTCGACGTGATGCAGATGCGCATGCCCGATCGGCTGACGTACTCGATCCAGGTCGATCCCGGTGCGCGGGGCCTCCAATGCCCGCCGATGACCCTGCTCACGCTCGTCGAGAACGCGGTGCGACACGGCATCGACCCCGGCGAGGAGGGCGGGCATATCGACGTGCAGGCACGGATCCTGTCCGGTCGCTGCTGCGTGCGGGTGACCGACACGGGCGTGGGCCTCGCGGGCGCTGGGTCGGGCCTCGGCACGGGTTTGTCGACGCTGCGCGAGCGATTGCGGCTCGCGTTCGACGGGGACGCGCACCTGGCGCTGGGCGAGCTCGAGCCGCACGGCGTCAGCGCCGAGGTCGACTTTCCGGCACGAGAAGCCCGGGCATGACGTCGCCCGCGGCGACGGCCCTGATCGCCGACGACGAGCCGCTGCTGCGGGAGTCGCTCGAGCGCATGCTGCAGGCGGCCTGGCCGGAGCTGCAGGTGGTGGCGCGGGCGCGCAATGGACGCGAGGCGGTCGAGCAGTTCGAACTGCGACACCCGGACGTCTGCTTTCTCGACGTGCACATGCCGGGCCTGAACGGGGTCGAGGCCGCGAACCGGATCGGGCGACGCGCGCACCTCGTGTTCGTGACGGCGTTCGACCAGTACGCGGTGCAGGCCTTCGCGCAAGGCGTGCTCGACTACCTGGTCAAGCCTGTCGAGCCGGCGCGTCTCGCCGAGACCGTCGCGCGGCTGCAGGAGCGCCTGTCCGCGGCACAACCCGCCTCGAACACGGAGGCGTTACTGCGCGAACTCGCGGTCGCCCTGAAGCAGGGGGGCGCTGCACAGCCGCTGCGATGGATCCGGGCGTCGGTCGGGACGGCCGTGCGCCTCGTCCCGGTCGACGACGTCGACTTCCTGAAATCGGAGGACAAGTACACGGTCGTGGCCTGGCGCGACGAGGCGGGGCAGACACGCGAGGCGGTCATCCGCACTACGCTCAAGGAACTCGCCCCGCAGCTCGATCCGAACCAGTTCGCGCAGGTGCACCGCTCGTACGTCGTGAACCTGCGCTCGATCGCGCAAGTCACGCGCAACCTGAACGAGACGGCCGAGATACGCCTCAAGGGCCGTCCCGAGGTGTTGCCGGTCAGCCGGACGTACCTGCACCTGTTCCGGCAGATGTAGCACGTGTCGCGTCGCGTCGCTGCGGCGCCACCTCGATGATCACCTTGCCACGCGCCCGGCCGCGTTCGAGATAGTCGATCGCCGCCGGCACCTGCTCGAGCGGATAGCGGCGATCGATGACCGCCACGACCTTGCCGGTGCGCAGCAGGCCGGCCAGGTACGCCAGGTCCTGCACATTGATCCGGGCCAGCATCGACTCGATCTCCTGCTCGATGAAGGGATCGAGCACGACCCCGCGGAGCGTCTTCAACACCGGCCCGAGCCAAAGGCCGTCGTTCGGACCGCCGCCGCCGATCAGCACGAGGCGACCATTCGACTTCAACACCCGGCGCAGGTCGAGCAGGTCGCGGTTGCCCACGAGGTCGAGCACGAGGTCATAGCGCTGACCGCCGCGGGTGAAGTCCTGCTGCGTGTAATCGACGACCTGGTCCGCGCCGAGCGACCGCACCAGCGCCGCGTTGCGGCCGCTGCAGACCCCCGTCACGTGTGCGCCCATGGTCCTGGCGATCTGGACCGCGAACGTGCCCACACCGCCCGAGGCGCCGTTGATCAGCACGCGCTGGCCGCGCCGCAGTTCACCCTTGTCGCGCAGGCCTTGCAGGGCCGTCAGCGCCGCCACGGGCACCGCCGCGGCCTGCTCGAAGGACAGGTTCGCCGGCTTGTGGACGATCTTCTGCTCCGAGGCGAGCACGAATTGCGCGAATGCGCCGGGCCCCGTGCCGAAGACGTCGTCGCCGGGCTTGAAGCGCGTCACCTTCGCGCCGACGGCCCGAACGCGCCCCGAGACGTCGACGCCGAGGGTGGGATCCTTCGGCGAGAACAGGCCCGCCTCCAGGCGCATGATGTACGGCGTCCCGCGCATGTAATGCCAATCGAGCGGATTCACCGCCGCGGCATACACCTCGATCAGCACCTGGTGCTCGCCGGGCACGGGCCGGCGTACGGTCGTGAGTTGCAGGACCTCCGACGTGCCGTATTCGGTGTAACGGACGGCCGTCATGTCTGCCGCCTCGGGCGCTGAGCGTGCCGACGACGGCGGGAGGCTCAACAGCATCGCGAGCACGACGCCTGCGAGCGCGTCGGACACGGCCAGGTTGCCTCGCCGCTGCAGTCTCTGGTCGCTGGATGTCATGACGTTCTCCCGTGACTCGCTCGGCGCCGGGAGAGTAGTGCAGCACCGCACCTTCATGCCGCTCATTGCGACCGGGCGCCGATTCGAGCGACTCGGCGACGAATCGGGCGGACGAAATGCGCTCCGAAGCGGAGCCGCGGTGGCGGCCCCGTCGGATTCACGTGTTCAGGTCTTCGAGGCCTGGTAAATGCTCTCGATCGAACGATCGAGCGACGCATCGAATTCCTGCTGCGACTGCTGCGCCGAGAGCCCTTCCGTCAACGCGCGCGAGAAACTGGCCACCATGCCTTTCTGCCGCGCGAGACGCAGGTTGGCTTCTTCGCGCGAGTAGCCGCCCGACAGCGCCACGACGCGCAGCACGCGCGGGTGCGCGATGCACTCGGCATAGAGGTTGTCCTGTGTCGGCAGCGTGAGCTTGAGCATCACACGCTGGTCGCGCGGCAACGCGTTCAGCTTGTCGAGGATCGCTGCCTTCAGGAGGTCCTCGGCCTGGGCCTTGTCCGGGCAGTGGATGTCGACCTCCGGCTCGATGATGGGGATGAGCCCCTTGGCGAGGATGCGTGCGGCCACCTCGAACTGCTGCGCGACGATGGCGCGGATGCCCTCGGGATTCGCCTGCTTGATGACCGAACGCATCTTGGTGCCGAAGATGCCATTCGCCCTGGCGCGGTCGAGCAGGGCGTCGAGCGCCGGCATCGGCTTCATGAGCTGCACGCCGTTCGCCTCGGCTTCGAGCCCCTTGTCGACCTTGAGGATCGGCACGACCTTCTTGACCCCCCACAGGTACTCCGCAGTCGGCCGGCCCTCGATGGAGCGGTCCATCGTGTCCTCGAACAGGATTGCGGCCAGGATGCGTTCGCCGTCGAACGCGCGGCTCGTGATGATCCGGGTTCGCATCGCGTGCATCAGGTCCATCATTTGCTGGTCGCTCGACCACGAGCCCTCGGCGAGCCCGTAGAGCTTGAGCGCCTTCGGCGTGCTGCCGCCGCTCTGGTCGAGCGCCGCGATGAATCCGGCCTGGTTCCGCAGCTTGTCCATCTGCTGCTCGAAGTTCGTCATGAATGGTTGCCTCGTAAGTAGATAGCGAAGAACGCGTGCAGGCGTTGCCGAATTGTAGCCTCGGGTCACCGCGCGAAAATAACCGTGCCAATAAATGTTTCTAAAACAATGAATTACGAACTATTCATCGATATAGGATTAGGACTGTCGGCGTCCGTGAGCGAAGGTGTCGGTGCGCGACCACGGCGACCGCCACCGTGATGGTCAGCGTCACGAGCAGGCCGCAGGCCGCCGCGAACGGCACGACACGAACGCCGGCGATACGCACGTCCGCAAAGCCGCGTTCACACGCGAGCGCTGCGAACACGTAAACGGCGAGGAAATACGCCGCCCACACGAGCAGGCCGACCCAGATCCACGCCGTCGCTGGCCCGAAGCGATGCGTCTCGTGCATTTTCACGATGCAAGCCTCGGCGCATGCAGCACCGCGATCGTGACGAGCCCTTGGGCCGCGGTGTACAGCCACACGAGCCGGAGGTTGTCGAACGTGACGCGGTGACGCGGCCCGAGCAGTCCCGCACTCTGGCGCGCGATGACGTACGCCGTCATGACACCGACGAGCAGGAGTCGAAGCAGGTATTGCGGAGCCGCATCGAATGGGGCTCGTCACGATCGTCTCGCCGTCAGGCGGCCGTGCCCCAGTGCGCAAGGGCCTGGCGCTGGCGGATCTTGCCAACGTCGACGAGCATGCGCCCGGCCCAGCGGTAGACGTTCGCTTCCGAGACCGTGCGCCGCATCAGTTGCATGCGCTTGCGGCGTTCGTCGCGGGGCATCTCGAGGGCCGCGATGACCGCCGCGGCGGTCTCGCCGACGTCGAACGGGTTGACGAGCAGCGCTTCGGAGAGTTCGCGGGAGGCGCCGGTGAAGCTGCTGAGGACCAGTACGCCGTCCTCGTCGTCGCGCGCGGCGACGAACTCCTTCGCGACGAGGTTCATGCCGTCGTGCAGGCTGTTGACCAGGCAGAAATCCGCGGCGCGATAGAGCTCGAAGACCTGGGCGGGCTCCTGGTGCTCGGCGATCAGCACGATCGGCTTCCAGTCGTCGGTGGCGAAGCGTCCGTTGATCCTCTGCAGTTCACGCTGCGTTTCCTGCTGCAGGGCCTGGTAGGCCGGCAGCTTGCTGCGCGACGGGGCCGCGACCTGGAGGAACGTCAGGCGTCCGCGCCACTCGGGGTGCTTGTCGAACAGCCGCTCGAGCGCGAGGAGCCGCTCGACGATGCCCTTGGTGAAATCCCAGCGCTCGACGCCCACCCCGATGCGCAAGTCGCGCCGCAGGCCGAGCCGCTCCACGACCGCCGCACGCGCCTGTTCGGGGGGCAGCGTCGCGGCCAGCCAGCGCGGCGGCCACTCGATGGAGATCGGATAGGGCTTGACCCGGCACACGTGACCCTGGTGCGTGACCGTCATGTGTTCCTGGTCGATCTGGCACTCGATGAAGCGGTCGACGGTGGCCAGGAAGTTCTGGCAGTGGTATCGCGTGTGGAAGCCCAGGATGTCCGCGCTGAGCATGTGCGAGAGGATCTCGCGCTTCCACGGGCACACGCCGAACGTCTCCGCGTTCGGCCA
The DNA here is from genome assembly GCA_035691185.1 of Steroidobacteraceae bacterium. Classification (GTDB taxonomy): domain Bacteria; phylum Pseudomonadota; class Gammaproteobacteria; order Steroidobacterales; family Steroidobacteraceae; genus RPQJ01. The sequence continues at coordinate 22,958 of DASSJN010000137.1, read as the reverse complement.
GGGGATGTGCCAGAACAGCGCGATCGTCGCCTTCACGCCGCGATCCCGGATCAGCTTCGGCAGCAGCGCGAAATGAAAGTCCTGGATCAGGACCACGGGCTCGGTGCCCGCCGCTTCCTTCGCGACGACTTTCGCGAACCTCTCGTTCACCGCCTGGTATTGAGTCCAATCCTCTTCGCGAAACGCCGGCCTGACGTACGCCAGATGGCACAGGGGCCAGAGACCTTCGTTCGAGAATCCGTAGTAGTACCCCTGTTCCTCCTCCGGCGACAGCCAGACACGCCGGAGGTCGTAGCTGGGGTCGTTCGGCGGAACCCTGATGCGGTCGTTGCGATCGACGACGAGCCGGTCCGCGTTGCCGCTGCCATGGGCGATCCAGGTGCCGGAGCAGGCCCGCATGATCGGCTCGATCGCCGTCACCATGCCGCTGGCGGGCACCTGCACGACGGGGCGGCCCTGCGGACCGAGGTTGTGGATGTAGGGCTCGCGGTTCGAGACGACGAGCATCGGGCAGGACTTGAGCTGGTCGCGCACCACCTGCTGCAGCGCGTGCGGCGTCCAGTTTTCCTGGAACTCGATCTCCAGCCGCTGCGTCTGCTCCAGGTCCCGCAGGGCCTGGCGCACCTCCAGCAGCACGGGCAGGGAAGCGCCCGACGACTCGGCGTCGTCGAGGAATCGGCGGCTGCTGATGTCGCCGACGAGCACGCGGATCCAGCGCTGCAGCAGCAGCCGCAATGCCACGGCCACGAGCACCGCGAGCGCGCCCACCGCGATCAGCGCGAAGGCCAGCACGAACTTGCGGGCCGCGCCCTGGCGTCGGTCGATGAAGCTGAGGTCGTGCACGATCCGCACCTGGAACGCCGCGCCGGCTGCGGTCGACACCTGAAAATCGGAGACTTCGAGCGAATCGTCGTCCGGCGCCACGAGCACGCTCGTGTTGTCCCGGCAGTTGATTGCAGCCGGTACGCGCGCAGTCCGGGCCACCTCGGCGCCGCCCGCGTCGCAGATCAGGATGCCCAGCAGGCGCTCGTCGCCGGAGACTCGCTCCAGGTAGGCGAGCAGGCGCGCGCGATCGTCGCGCTCCAGGATGCCGACGATCGATTCCTCGATCGAGGTCAGTACGAGCCGGGCGCGAATCTCCACGTCCGACTGGAACCAGTCACCGAGGATGCGCTCGGTATAGGGAATGCCGATGAATGCGAGCAGGCTGATCGCGGCCAGTGCCGGCATGGCGTATCGAATGACGACGCCACGAAGGTCGATCCTGGGCTTCACGAGCTGCACTTCGACACCGCACCGGGCAGTCTACGGTGCCCGACGCGGGCCGCCGTAGTGACGATTACTTTCCGCAGCGATGAGCAATCCTCATCACCGGTGCGTGCGCGTGGCCCGGCCGTCAGCGGCTCCGGCGCCTCCCGGCACCCGCTTGCGTTGCCGAACCCGCAGGGTCCACGCTAAGCGCTCTCGTGGTCGACTGACGCAGGGGGAATCATGATCACGAACACGCAGGCCGGCACCAACGTGCACGAAGTGGCCGAGGGCGTCTTCCGGATCAACACGCCCGTGCCGTTGCCGGACGGCGCCGCGTTCAATTTCAACCAGTACCTCGTCGTCGACGACGCGCCGTTGCTGTTCCACACCGGGCCGCGACGGCTGTTTCCGCTGGTCAGCGAAGCCATCGGCAGAGTGGTGCCGTTGTCGAGCCTGCATTACCTGGCGTTCTCGCACTACGAGGCCGACGAATGCGGCTCGCTCAACGACTTCCTGGCGGCGGCGCCGCAGGCCGTTCCGGTCTGTAGTCGAGTCGCGGCGATGGTGTCCGTGAACGATGTGGCGGACCGGCCGGCGCACGCGCTCGCCGACGGCGAGGAACTCACGCTGGGACGGCACGTCGTGCGCTGGTACGACACGCCCCACCTGCCGCACGCCTGGGAGTGCGGCCTGATGTTCGAGTCGCACACACGTACACTGTTCTGCGGCGACCTGTTCACGCAGGGCGGCCGCGGCGAAGTGCCGATCACCGAAGGGGACATCCTCGGGCCGAGCGAAGCCTTCCGCGTCCAGATGGACTACTACGCGCACTGTCCGGACACGACGGCGCTGCTCGAGCGACTCGCAGGCTCCGCGCCAGGCGTGCTCGCCTGCATGCACGGCAGCGCCTGGCGGGGCGACGGTGCGGCGCTGCTGCGCGCGTTGGCGCGGTCGGTCAGTGCTGGTCGACGGCCGGATTGACCGGCTCGAGCAGCAGCACGCGGAACCATTCGCGGGGGTCGGACCACGTTCGCCGGACGGCCAGGCCGGCCGCGGCAGTCATGCGTGCCGCGGATTCGGGCGTGTACTTGTGCGAGTACTCGGTCAGCAGGTAGTCGCCGCGCCCCAGTTGAAAGCTGGCAGGCCCGACGTCGAAGGACACGTCGCGTCGCGCGACGAGGTGCATCTCGATGCGTGCGTGCTCGGCCACCCAGGGCGCGCGGTGCTCGAAGGCGGACAGGTCGAAGGTGGCGCCCACCTCGCGGTTCAGGTGACGCAGCGCATTGAGGTTGAACTCCGCCGTGACGCCGGCCGCATCGTCGTAGGCGCGTTCCAGGATCGAGGCGGGCTTCACCGAATCGAGCCCGAGCAGCAGCGCGCCGTCGGGTCCGGCGATGGCGGCGAGTCGCGCCAGCAGGCTGATGGCTTCATCGAAGTCGAAGTTGCCGAGCGTCGAGCCGGGGAAGTACACCACCGTGCGACGCGCGTCACGCAGCACCGCGGACGGCAGGTCGAACGCCGCCGTGAAGTCCGCACAGACAGGCCACACGCGCAGCGGCGGATAGTCGCGACGCAACCGGCGCGCAGCGGCGAGCAGGGATTCGCGCGAGATGTCGACCGGCACGTAGGCCGCGGGCGCATCCAGCGCGTCCAGCAACAGTCGCGTCTTCAGGCTGGCGCCGCTGCCCGGCTCGACGATGGCGACGTTCGGGCCCAGCGCGGCCGCCATGTCCGCCGCGTGCGCACGCATGATGCCGAGCTCGGTGCGCGTCGGGTAGTACTCCGGCAGCTCGCAGATCTTCTGGAACAGCGCAGATCCACGCTGATCGTAGAACCAGACGGGCGAGATGCGCGGTGGCGACTCGCTCAGGCCCGCGATGACCTGCTCCAGTCGCGCACGTTCCGCGTCGAGCTCGCGATCATCGAACCGTACGGCTTTCTGCTGTTCCATGCTGACCATCCCTGGCGAGACGCAGGCCCGTGAACTGCCATCGGGACTGCGGGTAGAAGAAATTGCGGTAGGTCGCGCGAACGTGCCCCTCCGGCGTCGCGCACGAGCCGCCCCGCAGCACCGTCTGATTGCACATGAACTTGCCGTTGTACTCGCCGATCGCCCCGGCCGGAGCGCGGAAGCCGGGGTATGGCGCGTACGCCGAAGAGGTCCACTCCCAGACGTCACCGAACATCTGAGCCGGCGCGGTCTCGTCACGCGCAGGCAACGGCTGCAACGCATCCGAGTCGGCCAGGTTGCCGGTGGGCGGCACTCCGGTCGCGGCCAGCTCCCATTCCGCTTCCGTCGGCAGCCGTGCGCCAGCCCAGCGCGCAAATGCATCCGCTTCGTAAAGGCTGACGTGACAGACGGGCGCCTCTGCCCGCAGTTCGCGCCGGCCGCCGAGCGTGAATTCCGAGTCGAGGCTACGCGACCAGTACAGCGGATGCTGCCAGCCTTCTCGCTGTGCGGTCGCCCAGCCGTCCGACAGCCAGTGACGGACGTCTCGATAGCCGCCGGAGCGGATGAATTCGAGGTACTCGCCGTTGGTCACCGGCCGGCTGGCAAACTGGAACGGCTGCAGCCAGACCCGGTGCCGGGGCGTTTCGTTGTCGAAGGTGAAATCGACGCCCTCGCGGGCGCCGATCTCGCTCAGGCCGCCTTCGAAGATCAGCCAGCGGCACGGGGCCGCGACCCCGGCGTGCGCGGGTTCCGCGAGGTCTGCGCGATAGCGCGGCTCGAGCGGGCTGCAGGACAGCACGTGCTTGATGTCGGTCAGCATCAGTTCCTGGTGCTGTTGTTCGTGGTGCAGCCCGAGTCGCACCAGCGGCTGCAGCTCGGGCGCCGAGCGCGCGGGCGCGAGCAGCCGTGTCATGTGTTCATCGACGTAGTCCCGGTACTGTTTCACCTCGGCGAGCGTGGGGCGCGTCACCAGGCCACGGTCGGGGCGGGCATGGCGCGGCCCGACCGCGTCGTAGTAGGAATTGAACAGGTACGCGAAACGTTCGTGGAAGACGCGATAGCCGGGCAGGTGCGGCTGCAGCAGGAACTGTTCGAAGAACCAGCTGGTGTGGGCCAGGTGCCACTTGGCCGGGCTCACGTCCGGCATGCTCTGGACGACGCAATCCTCCGGCGTCAGCGGCTCGACGATGCGCAACGACGCGCGGCGCACGCGCACATAGTCGGCGGCCAATGTCGCGGTCACGACTCGATCGCCGTCAGGGCCTGCTCGAGATCGGCGACGAGGTCCTGCACGTCCTCGATGCCGGCGGAGATCCGGATCAGGCTGTCGCCGATGCCGAGCGCGCGGCGCCGTTCCGGGTCGAGGCCGGAGTGCGTCATCAGCGCGGGATGTTCGATCAGGCTTTCGACGCCGCCGAGGCTCTCCGCGAGCGCGAAAATCCGGCAACGCTCGAGGAATGCGCGGGCGCCCGCGAGGTCGGTGTCGAGTTCCATCGCGAGCATGCCGCCGAAGTTCGGCATCTGCGCGAGCGCGAGCGCGTGCTGCGGATGGCTCGCCAAGCCGGGATAGAGCACGCGGCGCACACGCGGGTGCGACTCGAGCCAGCGTGCGATCTCGAGCGCGTTGCGACAATGCCGCTCCATGCGCACCGCCAGCGTCTTGAGGCCGCGCAACGCGAGGAAGCTGTCGAACGGCCCGGAAATTCCACCGACCGCGTTCTGCAGGAACCCGAGTCGCTCCCGCAATTCGGCGTTGTCGCCGACGACTGCGACGCCGCCGATCATGTCGGAGTGCCCGTTCAGGTACTTGGTCGTCGAGTGCACGACGACATCGAAACCGAAATCGAGCGGCCGCTGCACCCATGGGCTCGCAAACGTGTTGTCGGCCCCGGCCAGGATGCCACGGCCGCGCGCCAGCGCCGCGACGGCGCCGAGATCGGCGAGCTTGAGCGTCGGATTCGTCGGGCTTTCGACCCACAGCAGCCGCGTCTCGGGACGGATCGCCGCCTGGACGGCCGCGAGGTCGGTGAAATCCACGCGCGTCGCCGTGAGACCCATGGAGCGCCGACGCACGCGCTCGAGCAGGCGCACGGTGCCGCCGTACAGGTCGTCGGTGGTGACGATGTGCGCACCCACGTCCAGGCATTCGAGCACGGTCGCAATCGCCGTGAGGCCGGACGCGAACGCGAAGGCCTGGGTGCCATTCTCGAGGTCGGCGACGCAACGCTCGAAGGCGAAGCGCGTCGGATTGTGGCTGCGGCCGTAGTCGTAGCCCTTGTGCACGCCGGGGCTCGACTGCACGTAGGTCGAGGTCGCATAGATCGGCGTCATCACGGCGCCGGTCGACGGATCGGGTTGCTGGCCTGCGTGGATCACGCGAGTGCCGAAGCGTGCGCGGGTCGTGGTCTCGGTCATAGCATCCTCGTCCGGAGCGCGTTCAGCAGATCGACGCGCGTGATCAATCCCAGGAAAGTCTCGCCGTCGACGATGATCGCGACATGGTCGGCGTCCAGCACGGCGAACAGCTCGTCGAGACTGGCCTCGGGCGGGAGTGTCTCGAGCTCCGTCGTCATGGCCGAGCTCACGGGCTGGCCGAACGGGTCTGCCTCGGCGACGTCGTGGCGCCGCACGACCTGCGACAGGTCGAACTCGTCGACGATGCCGATGATGTGGTTGGCGGCGTCCACGACCGGCAATTGCGAAACGTCGGCGCTGCGCATGCGGTTGTACGCCGTCAGCAGCGAATCCTGCGGCAGGACCGTCACGGTGAGCCCCGCATCGTGCCTGCGCACGATCAGGTCGCGCAGGTCGCCCTTGTGCTCGCGCGGCAGGAATCCGCGTTCGAACATCCACGCGTCGTTGAACGCTTTCGACAGGTATTTGGCGCCGCTGTCGCACACCAGCGAGACGACGCGGAGCGGCTCGGTCTGCTCGCGACAGAAGCGCAGCGCCGCGGCGAGGAGGGTGCCCGACGAAGACCCGCCGAGGATGCCTTCCTGGCGCAGCAGGGCGCGCGCGGCGCCCATGCTTTCGGCGTCCGGGATCGAATACGCGTACGTGATGCGACTCAGGTCGGCAATGGACGGGATGAAGTCCTCGCCGATGCCCTCGACGGTCCACGATCCCGCGGTGCCGAGGGTGCCCGTCCTGATGTACTCCGCCAGCACGGAGCCGACCGGATCCGCGAGCACGAATCGGGTGGCAGGGGACTCGCGCGCGAAGAACCGGCTCAGGCCCGTGACGGTGCCGCTCGAACCGACGCCGCAGACGATCGCGTCCACGCGCCCGTCCATCTGGCGCAGGATTTCCGGCCCCGTCGTCGTTTCGTGCGCGTACGGATTGGCGGGATTGCCGAACTGGTTGATGAAATACGCGCCCGGCGTTTCGGCGGCAATGCGTCGCGCCATGTCCTGGTAGTACTGCGGATGTCCTTTGCCGACGTCCGAGCGCGTGATGCGCACGTCGGCGCCTAGTGCGACCAGGTGCAGGATCTTCTCGCGCGACATCTTGTCGGGCACGACGAGGATCAGCGGGTAGCCTTTCCGGGCCGCGACCAGCGCGAGCCCGAGCCCCGTATTGCCGGCCGTCGCCTCGACGATGGTCGAACCGGGCCGCAGGTCGCCGTTGCGCTCGGCCGCCTCGATCATGGACAGGCCGATGCGGTCCTTGATCGAGCCGCCGGGATTCTGCGACTCGAGCTTCAGGTACAGCTCGCACCGGCCGGTGTCGAAGGAGCGTACCTGCACCAGCGGGGTGTTGCCGATCAACGCCAGAATCGAATCGGGCATCGTCGACTCCCTGACGAAACCCGATACCGGGCTGGCGGGAGTATAGCAACGTCGCCGTTGCCGGCCTCACTGCACCTGTGCGCCCTCTACCTTCCATTTGACGTAGCGCAACACGTCGGAGTTCTGGAACGGCCCGAGGTCTGTCCGGAGATTCACGGCCTTGCGGGCGGGGATCGCGTTGCGTCCGGTGCCCACGCGATCGGGCCCGCTGACCGTGCGGCCCGTCTGGTCGACCACGCCCACGAGGATGGTGACACCGGCGATGGGCAACGTCGTTCGGTTGCCGACCGTCAGCCAGACACGTCCCTCGTTGTCGATCTGCGGCTGGATCGACAGGTACGTCTGCGGGTTCTGCGCGAGGTCGAGCCGCGTCAGCCGCGCCATCGCTTCCGTGCCGTACCGCGACTGCGAGCCGGCGGCCAGCTTGTAGAGCTTGACGGCCTCGTTGGTGTTGCCGCGGTCCTCGTTGAGCCGGCCGAGATAGTAGGCGGCAGGCGCGGTGGGCAGGAGTTGCATGCTCCGCGTCAGCAGTGGCTCCGCGGCCGCCTTGTTGCCGAGGTCGTACTGCACCATGCCCGCCTGCACGATCGGCTTGAAATAGCCCGGGTCGAGTTGCCGCGCCTTGTCGAAGTGGCCGAGCGCTTCCCGAGGGTCTTTCGCCGCCATCGCGATCTCGCCGCGCAGTCCGTGAAAGCGTGATTCACGCGGTTGCAGGCGGATCGCCTCGTCGACGAGTGAGCGCGCGGCGTCGAGGTTTCCCTTCCGGGCCAGCGCCACTGCTTCGTCGGCCTTCGCGTAGGCGGGCGCCGATTTCCTGAGCCCCGCGATCGCCTTCTGGTAGCGGTCCGCACCAAGGTCGCCGCCGGGGCCGCCGAGTTTCGTCATCGTCTGCTGGTTGCCGGCGACGCGTTGCGCCGACGGTGGGTGGCTCGCGAACAGGCTGCTGCCGCGGTCCGCGTCCCGGCCGGATTCGAACTTGCGCAGGAACAGTTCCTGCAGCGCCACTGCCGCCTGCAGGTCGTAGCCGACGCGCTTCATGTACTGCATGCCGTACCTGTCGGCCTCGAGTTCGTCGTCGCGGCTGTACTTGGCCTGCAGCAGCTGTGCGCCGAGCATGGCGCCCTGGCCGACCATCTGGCCGAGGTCCGACCCGCCGTACGCGCCCGCGGCCACTGAAGCCACGGCAGCGCCGATCTGCATGAGCTGGCCCTGCTCGAGTTGCTGCGCGCCGTGCCGCGCGGCCGCGTGGACGATCTCGTGCGCGAGTACCGCCGCGAGTTCCGCTTCGTTGCGGAGTTCCATGAGCAGGCCACGGTTGACCGCGATCTTGCCGCCCGGCAGCGCCCACGCGTTCAGTTCGCTGTTGTTCAACACGACGAACTCGTAGGGCAGGGCGCGGTCGGCGACGGCGGCCAGCCGCGCCCCGACCTGCTGCACGTACTGCGTCGGCAGCGGGTCGGTCACGTAGTCGCCGCCCTGCGACTGGCGGCCGGGGCCGTACTGCTGCTGGCCGATCTGGATCTCCTGGCCCTGGGAGACCATCTGGACTTCCTGCTTGCCCGTGACCGGGTTGGTGGCACAACCGGCGAGGCAGAGCAGGGCGATCGCGAGCAGCCAGCGTGGATGCATTGCAGCGCTCCTGGCAGGGGCGGGACAGAGAGATTTACGCCAGGTGCTGTTTTCGGGCGTCGGCGAAGCGGGCGTAACGCTGAGGCGCTGGACGCTCCGTGCTGGACGTCCCGGACTACGCCATTACCGCGGCCCAGCCGCGCACGCGATGCGGTTTCGTACAGTCGCGCAATGCTGACGATCGCCGGATCACAAGCGTCTGTTTGGTTGTAGGAAACGACCTACGTCGACGCTCGAGTTTCGAGGCGGGTAGTTGACATCTTGTAGGAAAGGCGGAATCTAGAGCCAAACCGACAATCCATAATCAATTCGAAGCGCGGCGTGCGGGCTTGGATGCCTGGCGGGAGGAGCCACACTTCAATGAGCGTCGAACCAGGAATCGCGCCATTGACCCAGCCGATCGCGGAGGCCAATCCGTGCGGCGAGGATCTCGAGCACACGCAACTTCTTGCGTCCCTTGATTCATACCGACTCTTCGGCCAGGTCAGTCCCATCGAGCCCGCGCCGAGCTGGACGGAAATCAAAGCAAAGTCCGTCGAGGCACTCGCCAGGAGCAAGGACCTTCGAGTGCTTGCAACTCTTGCCGCCGCGTTGATTCGAACCGACGGGCTCGTTGCATTCCTCGGCACGCTCGGCGTCATGGCGCAATGGCTCGAACTGTATTGGGAGCATGTCTACCCGCGCGTCGACGAGGATGCGATCCTCCGCCGAAGCAGCATCAACTGCTTTGCGGACCGTATTGCGATCGTGGACGGGTTGCGTCGCACGGCGCTTCTGTCGCACCGTCAGCTGGGAGCGGTCAGCCTGCGGGATATCGAACTCTCGACCGGCGTCGTCTCAGCATCCCCTGGCGATGGTCAAACACTCGCCGAATCCCAGATTCATGCCATCTTCGCGGCTTCCCCGATCGCGGACCTGGGCGAGCTTCGCGCCTCGGTCGACGAGGCCATCGGTGCCGTGCGCAGAATCGAAACCGCCATGGTGTCCCAGGCGGGTGTCGAGTCGGCTCCAAGCCTCGAAGGTCTGACTCTGTATCTCAATCGCGTCCAGCGCATCGTTGCCGAACGCATCGCTGCACATCCGGATGCCACGAGAGCGGGTGCTGCCGGATCCCCGGAGGCGTCGGCCGACGCGACGCCAGCATTGGACCAACGGCCCCTGGCGGTGGGCTCAATCCGGTCGCGCGACGACGCCCTGCGTGCCCTCGAGGCCGTCGCTGCATTCTTCCGTCAGAACGAACCCTCGAGCCCCGTCCCACTGTTCATCGAGCGCGCCAGGCGGCTGGTCGCCAAGGATTTCCTGGAAGTGCTGGCCGATGTCGTTCCCGAAGCGATATCGCAGGCGAAGCTGGCGAGCGGGGTTCGCGACCGGGACTGACTGAAGGTGATTCGCCCGCGAAAGAAGGATATGTCACGAGGAATTGCGGAGGTGGATCGTGCCCAAACCAAGTAGCCAGAAGTTCATCGCGCGGAACCGCGCGCCGCGCGTGCAGATCGAGTACGACGTCGAATTGTACGGTGCGGAAAAGAAGATTCAGCTGCCCTTCGTAATGGGTGTGCTCGCGGATCTCGCTGGAAAGCCTGCCGAGGCACTGCCACCCGTCGCCGACCGCAAGTTCCTCGAAATCGACGTCGACAACTTCGACAACAGGATGAAGGCGCTGAAGCCGCGCGTCGCCTTCCAGGTGGCGAACACGCTCACCGGCGAGGGCAACATCAACGTCGATATCACTTTCGAGAGCATGGATGATTTCTCCCCGGCGGCCGTGGCGCGCAAGGTGGATGCGCTGGCCAAGCTGCTGGAGGCGCGTCAGCAACTCGCGAATCTCATCACCTACATGGATGGCAAATCGGGCGCCGAGGAATTGCTTGGCAAGGTATTGCAGGACCCGCCCTTGCTGAAATCGCTCGCAGCACGCGCCAAGCCAGCCGACAAAGCCGAATAGCCCGCCCGCGGGCCGTCAGGAGACGTTTTATGGCCGACCAGCAGACCGAGATCGCGCAGCCGGAAGCCGTGCTCGTGGAGGGCACGGAGTTCTCGCAGCTCCTCCAGAAGGAGTTCAGGCCGAAGACGGACGAGGCAAAGACCGCCGTCGAACTGGCGGTGAGCACCCTCGCTGAGCAGGCGCTTTCCAAGACGAGATTGATCGGCTCGGACGTGGTGCAGTCGATCGAGGCAATGATTGCGGAGATCGATCGAAAACTCTCCGAGCAGATCAACCAGATTCTGCATCATCCGGATTTTCAGGCCCTCGAGGGCGCGTGGCGCGGACTTCACCATCTCGTCAACAACACCGAGACCGACGAGATGCTCAAGATCCGGTTCATGAATATCTCGAAGGCGGAACTCGGGAAGACATTGAAGCGATTCAAGGGCACTGCGTGGGACCAGAGTCCGATCTTCAAGACCGTATACGAGTCCGAGTACGGGACGTTCGGCGGTGAGCCTTTCGGCTGTCTCGTCGGCGACTACTACTTCGATCAGACGCCGCCGGACGTCGAATTGCTCAACGAGATATCGAAGACCGCCGCCGCTGCCCACACGCCTTTCATCGCCGGCGCGTCGCCCGTCGCCCTGCAAATGAGTTCGTGGCAGGAGCTTGCGAATCCACGGGATCTGACGAAGATCTTCCAGACGCCGGAGTATGCCGCCTGGCGCTCGCTGCGCGAGTCCGACGATGCCAGGTACATTGGTCTGGCGATGCCTCGCTTCCTGGCGCGGCTTCCGTACGGCGCGAAGACGGACCCCGTCGAAGAATTCGACTTCGAGGAAGACACGGGCGCCGCGGACCATAGCAGGTACACATGGGCGAATTCGGCATACGCGATGGCCACGAACATCACACGCTCGTTCAAGCTGTACGGATGGTGTTCGCGCATCCGCGGGATAGAGTCGGGTGGCGCAGTCGAAGGCCTGCCGGTGCACACGTTCCCGACCGACGATGGCGGCGTGGACATGAAGTGCCCGACGGAAATTGCGATCACCGACCGTCGTGAGGCAGAACTCGCGAAGAACGGGTTCATGCCGCTTTTGCATCGCAAGAACTCGGACTTCGCGGCATTCATCGGTGCGCAGTCGCTGCACAAGCCCGCGGAATACGACGATCCCGACGCAACGGCCAACGCCAATCTCGGCGCACGACTTCCGTACCTCTTCGCATGCTGTCGCTTCGCGCATTACCTCAAGTGCATCGTGCGCGACAAGATCGGTTCGTTCAAAGAGCGGGCAGACATGCAGATCTGGCTGCAGAACTGGATCATGAATTACGTCGACGGCGACCCCGCCCATTCGTCGGAGACCACGAAGGCCCAGAAACCGCTGGCGGCTGCCCAGGTCGTCGTCGAGGAAGTCGAGGGGAATCCCGGCTACTACACCTCGAAGTTCTTCCTGCGACCGCACTACCAGCTTGAAGGTCTGACGGTGTCGCTGCGTCTGGTATCGAAACTGCCATCGGCGAAGGCGGCGGGCTGACGTCGAGCGATCGCACGTCGAGTCTCTCGCAGTTGATTTACAGAAGGGAGTCCGGTCATGGCTGCAGACATTTTCCTGAAGCTCGGCGACATCAAGGGCGAATCGACGGACGACAAGCACAAGGACGAGATCGACATCCTCGCCTGGTCGTGGGGCGTCAGCCAGAGTGGCTCGATGCACAGTGGCGGCGGTGGAGGTATGGGCAAAGCCAGTTTCAACGAACTGCAGTTCACGCACCACGTGGACAAGGCGAGCCCGGTGCTGCTCAAGAACTGCGCCACCCTGGAGCACATGAAAGAAGCGCAGCTCACCGTTCGGAAGGCCGGCAAGACTCCGCAGGAGTTCCTGCTGATCAAGATGAACGACGTGATCATCACCAGCGTACAGCCGGCCGGCAATGGCGGGGACGGTGGCTTGGTCGAGAACGTCGCGCTGCAGTTTGCGAAGGTCGACCTGGAGTACAAGCCACAGAAGGCCGATGGCTCGCTCGACGCCGGCGTGCACTTCAAGTACGACATCAAAGCGAATAAGGAAGGCTGAACCGGAGCGCGGATCACATCCGCTCGCCGCGTCGCGGGAGCCGTTTCCGGGGCTCCGGCTTCTGCGCTGCGTTCGTCGGAGCTCGTATGGCGTACCATTTCTTCACTGTCGGTAAGACCTCGGCGCGGTTGAGGCGTGGTTACAACATCGATTTCCCGGTCGGGCTGGGCGCCCGGAATCGTCGGGACGACGTATTGCTGGCGCAGACCTTCCTGCGGATGGTGTACCTCGATAACACCAATTCAGAGATCACCGAGCTGTTCCCCGGCTTGCCAGGGGTCGACATCGTCGTCGACGGTTCGTGTGGTCCCGTCACCCACCGCTATATTTCCAGGTTCAAGGATCAGGTGCGCGCGCTCGGAAAGGAACTGTATCCGGATGCGTGCATGGACCCCTTTCGTGATAACGATCCGTTCAGCCTGTCGAGAATCGCCAAGAGGGAATACGCATTCGGCATTTTGCTGAGGGCCGCAGCGAAGGCAGACGAACAGAGATTCGACGGGCTGACCGAGCACACCGAGACGCATCCGTCGCTGAAGCTCGCGCTGACGCAGACGCGGGACGACGCCCTCCAGTACAGCGGCTGATACCGGCACTCGTCTCACGCAAAGGACATGCAGTCGTGTCTGAACAGGACATGTTTCTCAAACTGGAAGGTTTGAAATCCGGCGCGATCAAGGGCGAATCGCATGACGAGAAGCACAAGGACGAGATCGACGTAGTCTCGTGGTCGTGGGGCATGGAAGCACGCACGCCGATGAGCAGCGCGGGAGCGTCACAAAAGGCGACGATCCACGAACTCCAGGTGAGCAAGCGTGTCGACAGCGCGTCGACCGCACTCATGGCTGCGCTTCGCAACAACGAAGAGATCAAGAAGGGCGTGCTGACCGTACGCAAGGCGGGCAAGACCGCTCACGAGTACTTGAAGATCACGATCCAGAAAGGGCGAATAACGACGGTCAACGTCCGGTCAGGCGTCGGCGATTCGCCGGCTGATCTGTTCGAGGACGTGAGATTCTCGTTCCAGCGCATTGCGGTGGAATATGTGCCACAAGGTCCCGACGGGCAGCCACGGGGCGGCATGCTGTTCGAAACCGAAATCACCTGACCGGTAGCGGGCTCGCGACCACATTGACGGGGGAGGACGATGTCAACCAACCCTGCCGAAAGAAGCCTCCGTGACGGCGACCCGGAGGCCGCCCTGCGACTGCTCCAGGAGCAGGTCCGTGCGCGACCCGCCGACGCCAAGCTCAGGATATTCCTGTTCCAGTTGCTAGCGATCCTCGGCCATTGGGAGCGCGCTGCAACGAGCCTCGACGTCGCGTCCTCGCTCGACGTGTCCGCGCTCGCCATGGCCCAGACCTATCGGCAGGCCATTCTCTGCGAGTTGTTCCGGCAGCAGGTTTTCCAGGGCAGGAAGTCGCCCATGGTGCTCGGACAGCCGGATCCGTGGCTCGGGCTGCTGATCGAGTCGCTGCTGCGGGCGGGCCGCGGAGACTCGGCCGCGGCCACGGCGCTGCGTGACCAGGCGCTGGAACAGGCACCCGAATCCAGCGGAACCATCGACGGCGTTGCATTTTCCTGGATCGCCGACGCCGATTCGCGGCTTGGACCCGTATTGGAGGCCATCGTCAATGGACGGTACTACTGGGTGCCGTTTGCGCGCATTACGCGTGCGGTCATCGACGCCCCGACCGATCTCCGGGACCTGGTGTGGATGCCTGCTCACCTCGCCTTCGACAATGGTGGCGAAACCGTCGCGCTCATCCCTGCACGATATGTCGGCTCCGAATCCAGCGATGACGGACAAATAGCCCTCGGGAGAAAGACGGCGTGGCAAGAGGTCGAGCCGGGGATCTTTCACGGGCTTGGCCAGCGCCTGTTGGCCACTGATGGTGGCGAATACGGCGTCATGGACATTCGCGAGATCGTCGTCGGATCGATGTCCGGATCCCGACCCGCGCCGACATCGGCCTCGGCATCGACGGCAACGTAACCCATGCCCGAGCTCAGCCCCCAGGAGCGGTTGCAGCCGGCCCTGCTCGATCGTCTCTCCGACGACGAGCCGACGAATCAACGTCCGGAGCCGCGGGAACGTCGAATCATCAACGCAGCGCGGCTTCGGCAAGCCGTGCTTCGGGATCTCGCCTGGCTCTTCAACTCCACCAACCTGGCTTCCGCCGACGTTTTGGCGTCCTATCCGCACGCCGAGAAATCCGTGATCAATTACGGATTGCCGGTGCTTGCCGGGCAAACGGCCTCGCAGCTCGACCTGACCGCTCTCGAATCGGCGATGCGGCAGGCGATCATCGACTTCGAGCCTCGCATCGTGCCGTCGACGCTCCAGGTGGAAGCCATCATCACCGGCCAGGCACTGGACCACCACAACGTCGTGAGCGTCCAGATCATGGGGCAGCTCTGGAACCAACCGGTGCCCTTGGAATTGCTGTTGCGCACGGAAGTCGACCTCGAGACGGGCACGGTGGAAATTCGCGACCTTGGCAAGTCAGGAAGGGCCTAGATGGACCCGCGGTTGCTCGGATACTACAACCAGGAGTTGCAGCACCTGCGCGAGATGGGAGCCGAGTTCGCCCGGCAGTTCCCCAAGATTGGCGCGCGACTTTCCATGGATGGGATCGAGGTTACCGACCCGTATGTCGAACGCTTGCTGGAAGGTGCCGCGTTCCTGGCGGCGCGGGTGCAGCTGAAGCTCGATGCCGAGTTCCCGAGGTTTACGGAGCGCTTGCTCGAGATCGTCTACCCTGGCTATCTTGCGCCGACACCGTCCGCGGTCATCGCTCGCTTCGAACCACTGCTGACCGAGACCGGTCTCGCCAAGGGAGTGACGATCTCCCGTGGCAGCGCCATGCGTGCCCAGCTGGGGAAGGGCGATCTCACCGCGTGTGAGTTCCGGACGGCGCACGACGTGGAACTCTGGCCGCTCGAGATCGCGAGTATCCAGTGCTTCGCGTTCGCCCCGGACCTGCCTCTCGCTGCACTGCCAATCAAGCAGCGCATTCGGGGCGGCCTGCGCCTCCGACTCAGGGCGACCGCCGGTTTGAATTTCGACCAGTTGGCGCTGGATCGTCTGAGGCTCTACTTGTCGGGCGGCGATGAAGTCGCATTCAAGCTTTACGAGCTTTGTCACGGTGCCTGCGTGGGCCTGATTGCCGGCCCGACCGTTCGACCGATGCCCTGGCACCACTTCCTGCCAGGCAGCGTCGTGCGGCCGGTGGGGTTCAACGACGACGAGAGCCTGTTGCCCGCTTCTCTTCGCGGCTTTCAAGGGCATCGGCTCCTGCACGAGTATTTCGCTTTCCCCCAGCGCTTCCTGTTCGTCGACCTCTGTGGGCTGGCACCGGCGCTGCAGCGCCACCACGGCAACGAATTCGATGTCGTGTTGCTCTTCGACCGCGACACAGGCTGGCTCGAGAGTCGTGTCGATGCGTCGAGCCTGGCGCTCTACTGCACGCCGGCGGTCAACCTGTTTCCGAGGCGCGCGGACCGCATCCACGTGACTGAACGTGATCACGAATACCACGTGGTTCCGGACCGGACTCGACCACTCGATTTCGAGGTATTCGAAGTCACGGGCGTCACCGGGCACGGCGTCGGAAGCGATGGGCAGTGGACATTCCGACCGCTCTACGCGGCGTATCACGAGGAAACGTCGGAACACGACGCCTATTTCACCGTACGCCGCGAACCGAGGCTGCTGTCGAGCAATCAGCATCGCACCGGATTCCGGTCGAGCTACGTAGGTTCGGAGGTGTTCCTCTCCATTGTCGACCCCAAGGAGGCGCCGTTCTCGGCGGATCTGCGCCAACTCGCGGTGACGACCCTGTGCACGAATCGCGACCTGCCGCTCCAGATGCCGGTGGGCGTCGGTAAGACCGATTTCACGCTCGATGCGGCAGCGCCCGTTCGAGCGGTTCGTTGCGAAAAGGGGCCGTCGAAACCGTTCTCGCCGCTGGCGACCGGGGCCCTGAGCTGGCGCTTCGTCAGTCTCCTGTCGCTCAACTATCTCTCCCTCGTCGATGCGAACGAGCGCGAAGGGGCGGCTGCCCTGCGTGAGCTGCTGCAGATCTTTGCCGCGAGCGCCGAACCGTCTGTGCCGCGGCAGATCGAAGGCGTGCGCTCGGCGACCGCACGGCCCGTCACCCGCCGGCTGCCGCTGCCGGGGCCGATCGCTTTCGGCCGGGGACTGGAGATCACCCTCGATGTGGACGAGATGGCCTTCGAAGGGGCGAGTGCCTTCCTGTTCGGCGCCGTGATGGCGCGTTTCTTCGCACGGCACGTATCTCTCAATTCCTTCACCGAGACACGTCTGCAGTCGACGAGTCGCGGCGAGATCATGTGTTGGAGGCCGCGATGCGGCGAGCGCGCGATCCTCTGACGTACTACGCGACCATCGCCGAGAAGCCGTGGAACCACGACTTCTATCATGCGCTGCGTTGTGTCGAGTGCCTGAATCCAGCGCTTCCCTTGATCGGCAAGGCAGTGCGGCCCGGACAGGAGCCGATTCGCCTCGGCCAGGAGCCCGCGCTCGACTTCGCACCGTCGGTACTCTCGGCACTCCGTCCGGCCACCGAAGCAAGCCCGCCCCGGATCGAGGTGCGCTTTCTGGGGCTGCTTGGTCCGAACGGGCCAATGCCGCTGCACTTCACGGACTACGTGCGAGAGCGGTTGCTGCACGGTGGCGACGCGACGATGTCCCGATTCCTGGACGTCTTCAACCACCGGTTCCTGAGCCTGTTCTATCGCGCATGGGCGCAGGCACAACCCACCGTCACGCTGGACCGACCGCAGGAGGACCGCTTTGCCGCATACGTCGGTGCGCTGCTCGGGGTGGGTTCGCCTCGCTTGCGAAATCGCGATGCGGTGCCGGATTTCGGCAAGCTGTTTCACGCCGGCCTCCTGGTCCGGCACGTTCGCAATCGCGATGGGCTCGAAGCAGTGCTCGGAAACTACTTCCACGTGCCCGTGCGCGTGAAGGAATTCGCTGGCCATTGGATGGCGCTGCCTGTACGTGATCGGACGCGATTGGGTACGAGCGGCGCAGGTTCAATTCTGGGCGCCGGTGCGGTGCTCGGCGCACGCGTATGGGACAGACAGCACAACGTCAAGCTGCACATTGGCCCGCTTGACCTCACCCGATACGAGTCCTTCCTCCCCGGCGGCACTGCGATCGCCCGGCTGGTCGCGTGGGTGCGAACGTACCTTTCGTTCGAGCTTGCCTGGGACGCCAGCCTGTCCCTGAAGCACGACGAGGTGCCGAAGGCCCGGCTCGGTCAATACGGCCGGCTCGGCTGGACGACCTGGCTCGGACGATACGCGCGCGGCGTGCCGGCGGACGACTTGAAACTCGACGCGGAGCGCTCGATCACGGCAGGCTCGGAGGCTCGGGAATCGAGCGATTCGGCGATGCTCTCGGCGGCAGCCTGACGACCCCGGAGACCCTTGCGATGTCGGACATCAGTCGTGTCGCCCTGTTTGGAAAGCTGGACGGGCTTTGTTACCGGTCGTTGTCGAGTGCGACGGATTTCTGCAAGTTGCGCGGAAACCCGTACGTCGAACTCGTGCATTGGATCGCGCAGATCCTCAGCAACCAGGATTCGGACCTGCACAGGGTTTGCCGCCACTTCGAGCTGGATTTCAATGCGCTGGCGCAGGACGTCACGAAGGCGCTCGACCGGCTGCCGCGTGGCTCGACTTCGATCTCGGATCTCTCGGAGCATTTCCGCCCCGCGGTCGAACAGGGCTGGGTATACGCCACCCTGATGTTCGGCGAGTCTCACGTGAGAAGCGGCCACCTGCTCGTCGGCATGCTCAAGACGCCGTCGCTGCGCTACGTGTTGCTCAACATCTCACGTCATTTCGAACGCGTCCGGATCGATGCGCTGATGGACGATTTCCGCAAGATCGTCGCCGGCTCCCCCGAAGACAAGATGCACGCCGCGGACGGCTCGGCTCTCGGCTCCGGAGCTCCGACGGCTGACGCTGAAGGTGCGGTGGCCCCGGCGGCGCTAGGGAAACAGGAGGCCCTCAGGCGATTCGCCGTAGACCTCACCGAACGCGCCCGAAAGGGCGAAATCGATCCCGTGACCGGACGCGACGAGGAGATTCGACAGGTCGTCGACATCCTGATGCGTCGCAGGCAGAACAACCCGATCCTGACGGGGGAGGCAGGTGTCGGCAAGACCGCGGTGGTCGAGGGCTTTGCCGCTCGGATTGCGCAGGGCGACGTCCCGCCGCCACTGCAGGGGGTCGCGCTATTCAACCTCGACATCGGGCTCCTGCAAGCCGGTGCAAGCGTGCGGGGCGAATTCGAGAACCGGTTGCGACAGGTCATCGAGGAAGTGCAGGCGTCGCCGAAGCCGATCATCCTGTTCATCGACGAAGCGCACACGCTGATCGGCGCAGGTGGGGCGGCCGGCACCGGCGACGCCGCAAACCTGCTCAAGCCCGCCCTGGCGCGCGGCACCCTGCGGACGATCGCGGCGACCACCTGGGCCGAGTACAAGAAGTATTTCGAGAAGGATCCCGCGCTGACGCGGCGGTTCCAGGTCGTGCAGGTGCGCGAGCCCGACGAGGAAACGGCCCTCGGGATGCTGCGAGGCGTTGCATCGACACTCGAGAAGCACCATCGGATTCAGCTTCTCGACGAAGCCATCGAGGCCGCCGTGAGGCTGTCGCATCGCTACATCCCCGCGCGGCAGTTGCCCGACAAGGCCGTCAGCGTGCTGGACACGACCTGCGCTCGGGTCGCCATCAGCCAGCATGCAGTGCCCCCCGAGGTGGAGGATTCCCGTCGTCGGACCGAAGCGCTCGAGACGGAACTCGAGATCATCGGGCGCGAAGAAACGATCGGTGTCGACACTGCCGCCCGCCGCCGTGACGTCGAGTCGAAGCTCGCGGGGGAGCGTGAGCGCCTTTCGGCACTCGAAGCGCGCTGGCATGCCGAAAAGGAGGTCGTCGACCGCATTCTGGATACGCGACGAACGCTGCGCGGGGAGGGGCGGCCCGTCGACGCGCCGACCGGCACGGTGGCCGACGGCAGCGCGACGGCAGCCGAAGAGACGGAGAGTCTGCGAAAGACCCTGCGTGAGCTGCAGGCACAACTCGCGTCGCTGCAGGGCGACTCTCCGCTGATGCTGCCGACGGTCGATGAGCAGGCCGTGGCCTCGGTCGTGGCGGACTGGACCGGCATTCCCGTCGGACGCATGGTCAAGGACGAACTGGAGGCCGTGCTGCGCCTGGCCGACACGCTCGAAGGCCGGGTCATCGGTCAGCGGCACGCGCTGGAAATGATCGCTCGCCGCATACAGACGTCGCGGGCGAAGCTCGACAATCCAAACAAGCCGATCGGCGTCTTCATGCTCTGTGGAACCTCGGGCGTCGGCAAGACCGAAACCGCGCTCGCCCTCGCCGAAGTGCTGTACGGCGGGGAGCAGAACGCGATCACCATCAACATGAGCGAGTTCCAGGAGGCCCACACGGTTTCGACGCTCAAGGGAGCCCCGCCGGGGTACGTCGGTTACGGGGAGGGCGGCGTGCTGACCGAAGCCGTCCGACGCCGGCCCTACAGCGTCGTGCTGCTCGACGAGGTCGAGAAGGCCCACCCCGACGTCCACGAGATCTTCTTCCAGGTCTTCGACAAGGGGTGGATGGAAGACGGCGAGGGCCGCTACATCGACTTCAAGAACACGATCATCCTGCTGACGTCCAACGTCGGGTCCGAGCTGATCACGAGCATGTGCCAGGATCCGGAACTCGTGCCGGAACCGGAGTCGCTGGCCAAGGCATTGCGCGAGCCGCTGTTGAAAGTCTTCCCGCCCGCGCTGCTCGGCCGGCTCGTGGTCATTCCGTTTTATCCGCTGTCGGACGAGGTTCTCCAGAGCATCGTCCGCCTGCAGCTGGAGCGCATTCGCAAGCGCGTCCTGCAGAACCACAAGGTCCCGTTCGAGTACGACGACGAAGCCGTGCAACTGGTCGTCAGCCGTTGCACGGAAGGCGAGAGCGGGGGGCGCATGATCGATGCGATCCTGACCAACACGATCCTGCCGCGCATCAGCCAGGAGGTCCTGACGCGCATGGCCGCCGGAAAGTCGATCGCGCGGGTCGGCATTGCGGTGCAGGACCGGGACTTCAGCTACGCGTTCGAGTAAACCATGAATCGAGCCGCGCCCATCGTCACACCCGAACCCGCCGACGACCGCGGGTCGGGTGCAAGTGAAGTGACGGTGGCTGAAGCGCTGCAGCTCGCCGTCCAATACCACCGTAACGGCCACCTGAAAGCGGCGGAGACAGTCTACCGCCGCGTGCTCGAAGCCTCGCCCGACCAGCCGGACGCCCTGCATTTCCTCGGTGTCCTCGCACACCAGCAGGGCGACAGCGCAAAGGCCATTGAGCTCATTCGACGTGCAATTGCGCTGCTTCCTGAATCGGCCGGGCTGTATAACAACCTGGGCAACGTCCTGTACGAGGCGGAGCAGTTCGACGAAGCCGCCTGCGCCTACGAGAGCGCGATCCGCTGTGAACCTCGCCACGCCGACGCGTTCAGCAACCTCGGGGCGGTGCGACGCATACAGGGTCGCCTCGCGGAGGCCGCGGAGGCCTATCGACGCGCGATCGAGATCGATCCCCGTCACGCGGACGCCCACCACAACCTGGGGAACCTGTTGTCCGCCCAGGGTCGGGTCCAGGAGTCCGTGACGTACTACTGCACGGCGATCACCTTGCGGCCCGAGCATCCTGAAGCGCGACGACACTTGGGAATTGCCTATGCCACGCTCGGCCGCATGGCCGAGGCGGCCGATGTATATCGCAAGTGGCTGCGGGAGGAACCGGGCAACCCGGTCGCCACGCACATGCTCGCGGCCTGCTGCGGCGAAAGCACACCGGACCGTGCGTCCGATCTGTACGTGGAGCAGATCTTCGACAACTTTGCGCGCAGCTTCGACGCGAAGCTCGCCAGGCTCAGCTACCGCGCGCCGCAGCTCGTGGCCGAGGCCGTACGCAGCGCATACGACGGTCCCGCCGGTCGGCTGGCAATCCTCGACGCAGGCTGCGGCACGGGCCTGTGCGCTCCGCTGGTCGCGCCGTTCGCCGGGCGCCTCGTCGGTGTGGATCTGTCGTCGGCGATGTTGCTGAAGGCGAGCTCCAGGGATGCCTACGACGAACTCGTGAAATGCGAGTTGACGGAATACATGGTCGGGCATCCCGCCGAATTCGACCTCGTGATTTCGGCCGACACGCTCGTCTACTTCGGCGCACTCGACGCAGCGTTCGACGCAGCATATGCCGCGCTGCGTAGCGACGGCATTCTCGTGTTCACGGTCGAGCATGCGCGTGAGGAGTCCACGGGCAGTCCCGGCTACCGCCTGAATCCGCACGGCCGGTACAGCCACACGGAGAGCTACCTGATGCGAGCACTCGGCGCGTCGGGATTTCGTGTGGCGCACATGTCAGCCGCAACGTTGCGAATGGAGAGCGGGACCCCCGTGGCGGGCACTGTGGTCACGGCTCGCAAGCCGGCGCCTGCAGCTGTGGGCGCCGGCGGAGCGTAGGACCGATGGCGACGCGCAAGCTCATGGAGATCACGACCCCGCTCGGCAGCGACGCGCTCCTTTTCCATCGCATGAGCGCGCGCGAGGAGCTCGGACGCCTGAGCGAATTTCAGATCGACCTGCTGAGCCCGCAAGCGGAGATCGCGTTGGAAGACATGCTTGGCCAGCCGGTCACGGTCAAGCTCGAGCTTCCAAAGGACAAGGTTCGCCACTTTCACGGCTTCGTCACGCGGTTCGGTCAGCGGGCCATGGTGGGTCGGTACCATCGCTACCACGCGACGGTCTATCCGTGGCTCTGGTTCCTCACGCGTACGGCGAATTGCCGCATCTTCCAGGAGATGAGCGTTCCCGACATTCTCAAGGAAGTCTTCGACGCCTATGCCTTCGCGGACGTGAAGTTCGAGCTGACGGGGAACTACAGAACGTGGGAATACTGCGTCCAGTACCGGGAGACCGACTTCAACTTCGTCAGTCGCCTGATGGAGCAGGAGGGCATTTATTACTATTTCAAGCACGAAGACGGCCGCGGGACGATGATCGTGGCGGACTCGTACACTGCACACGCAGAATTTGAGAATTACGGGCAAATCCCCTTCATTCCGGCCGAGCGCACGGCCCGGCCCGAGCAGGAACGCATCATGGAATGGCGGGTGACCGGGGAACTGCAGCCGGGCGCCTACGTCATCGACGACTTCGACTTCGAGCGTCCCTCTACTGACCTGCTGGTCAAGCACACGATCGAACGGAAGCACGACCACG
>DASSJN010000136.1:0-4869 GCA_035691185.1 Steroidobacteraceae bacterium | reverse complement strand
ATGGAGCTCGGCGAAGCACGGCGCGTGACGCGCGAGCTCGTGAAGGACGAAGCCAACGCGCTCGATGCACTCGCGCGCGAGGAGCTCGGTCTCAATCCCGACGACCTCGGTTCGCCGTGGGGCGCGGCCATCGCCTCGTTCCTCGCGTTCGCGGTCGGCGCGGTCATACCGCTCATGCCGTTCCTGTTCGGGCTGCCGCTCGGTCGCGCGGTCGTGATCGCCGCGATCGTCGCGTCGTGCGCACTGTTCGGTGTCGGTGCGACGTTGAGCCTGTTCACCGGTCGCAGTGCGTTCGCCGGTGGCCTGCGCATGGTGCTGATCGGCGGCGCCGCGGGTGCGGCGACGTGGATGATCGGGTCGCTGCTGGGCGCGGCGATCCAATGAAGAAGCGGATAGCGGTTCGCGGATAGTCGGAGGCGGCTGCGCCGCTCTTGACCTCTTCCACGCGCGGGAGAGGTCGCCGCACAGCGGCGGGTGAGGGCTCCGTGCGCGCAGCGCCTTCCTACTAACCGCTATCCGCTATCCGCTAACCGCTATCCGCTTTCCGTCGTCCACTGCCGCAGCTGCGCCAGCAGCCGTCGCCGCTCCTCGACGAGATCGAGGATGATCGCGGCGCCGGGCAGGTTGACGCCGAGGTCTTCGACCAGGCGCGCCATCGTACGCAGCCGCGGTACGTCCGCGAGCGGAAAGGCCCAGGCCGAGGGCTCGCTGCCGCCGCGCGGTTCGAGTGCGCCGAGCTCCACCAGTTCCACGATCCACTGCCGCTCGATCCGCAGTCGCGCGCACAGCTCGTCGACGTGCAGCGACGTCGTTTCGTCCACGACTCGCGCCTCGAAGATCCGCTCACCGTTCGTGGTCATGATGTCGATGATGCCTGTGTGTTGCGTTCCCCGGCCTCGCGCTGCCATTCGCTGCGCGGATCGAAGGGCAGCTCGCGCTTCATGCGCTCGAAGAATTCGCGCGACCGCGGACTGTCGGGCGGCAGCACGATCCGGAGCACGACGTACTGGTCGCCCGGCGTCGGACCCGGCAAGCCGCGACCGCGCAATCGCAGGCGCTGGCCCGCGCGAGCACCGGCAGGCAGCTTCATCTCGACCGGGCCGCCGAGCGTGGGCACCGACACGGTCTCACCAAGCGCCGCTTCCCACGGCGCCACCGGCAACTGCACGGTGACGTCGCGCCCGTCCAGCTTGAACACGGCGTGCGGCCGGAAGTTCACTTCGAGATATAGGTCGCCGGCAGGTCCGCCGCCGATGCCTGGGCTGCCTTGCCCCGCGAGGCGAATCTGCTGGCCCTCGACGACGCCGGCCGGGATCGACACGCGGAGTGTGCGCGGCTTGGCCGTCACGTGTCCGTCGGGCGTGAGTTCCGGCGTGCGCAGGTCGATCGTGCGCGCGCCGCCGCGGTAGGCGTCGTCGAGGTCGAGCTCGACGCGCGCCACGTGATCCTGCCCTGCGGCTGCGAAGCCTCGGCTCGAGCGACCGCCGGTTTCCTCGAACCCGCGCATGCCCGCGCCGAAGGGGCTGCGGGCCCCGAACAGTTCGGAGAAGAAATCGCTGAAGTCGGCACGTTCGTGCGGGCCGCGGCCCGCCCCGGAGCGCCCGCCGCCCGCCGAGAACTCGAAGCCCTTGCCCCAGTCGGGCGGCGGCCGGAATTCCTGCCCCTGCCGCCAGTTGGCGCCGAGCTGGTCGTAGGCGGCACGCCTCTCGGGGTCCTTCAGGACTTCGTAGGCCTCCTGCAGCTCCTTGAAGCGCTCTTCGGCGTTCTTTTCCTTGCTGACGTCCGGGTGGAACTTGCGCGCAAGCTTGCGGTAGGCGCGCTTGATCTCGTCCTGGGTGGCGCCTCGCTGGACCCCCATGACCTCGTAGTAGTCCTTGAACCGCATGGCCTGCGTGCCTCCGTTCTGCCCCCGATGTGGTGGCGGGGCAGCCCCGATGCAAGGGTGAGACCTCGTCGACCGACCGTTGCGCTTGTCTCCGGGCCGTTCGTCCCTATCTAGGCCGTCTGGAGACCGAGGAGCACGAGAGATGGGCGCCCACGCGAACGACACGCCTCCCCACGCGCAGATCGTATGCCCGCAATGTGACGCGCTGGTCCGGGTACCTTCCGCGCGACTCGAGCATGGGCCGAAGTGCCCGCGGTGTCATGCGTCGCTGTTCGAGGGCCACCCCATCGCCTTGAACGACGCGAACTTCGACCGGCACGTCGGCAAGTCCGGCGTCCCGGTCGTCGTCGACTTCTGGGCGCCGTGGTGCGCGCCCTGCCGCTCGATGGCCCCGGTGTTCGAGCAGGCTGCGGCGGCCATGGAGCCGGCCGTACGTTTCGCCAAGGTCAACACCGACGACGCGCAGCAGGTGGCCGCGCGGTATGGCATTCGCAGCATCCCGACACTGATGGTGTTTCGCGATGGCCGCGAAGTCGCGCGCCAGGCCGGCGCGATGGATCCGGCGTCGTTGCGGCGCTGGCTGACATCGGCCCTCGCCGGCTGATCTCCCTCTGGTATGGTGCGCATCCTTTCGGCCCGAAGACTGGCGACGCCCTACGATGCATGCGATAGCCGTACACGGCGGTGCGGGGGACATCCCGCCGCACGAATTGACGCCTGAGCGCGAGCAGGCCTATCACGCGGGCCTCGCGCGTGCGCTGCGTGCAGGCGAGGCGATCCTGAACGCCGGCGGTTCCAGCCTCGATGCGGTCGTCGCGGCCGTGCAGTCGCTCGAGGACGATCCGTTGTTCAACGCCGGCCACGGCGCCGTGCTCGCCGCGAACGGCATCTGCGAGCTCGACGCCTCGCTGATGGACGGTCGTGACCTGCGCGCCGGTGCGGTGACCGGCCTGCGCCACGTGCGCAGCCCGATCGGTCTCGCGCGGCTCGTCATGGAGCGATCGCCGCACGTGATGCTCTCGGGCCGGGGCGCGGAGGAGTTCGCGCTCGAGCAGGGACTCGAACCGGTGCCGAACAGGTACTTCGTCACCGAGCGGCGGCGGCGGGAACTGGAAAAAGCGCTGCATGACCACGTGAGCGGGCCGGCGACGGGTACCGTCGGGGCGGTCGCCCTGGACGAGGCTGGCAACCTCGCGGCGGCGACGTCGACGGGCGGCATGACTGCCAAGCGCTGGGACCGCGTCAGCGATTCGTCGATCATCGGCGCCGGCACCTACGCGGCGAACGACTGCTGCGCCGTATCGGCGACCGGGCACGGCGAGTTCTTCATCCGTGCCGCCGCGGCGCACGAAATCGCTTCGCTGGTCCGCTATGCCGGCCTGGACGTCAATGCCGCCGCGGATCGCGTGGTGCGTGGTCAGTTGGTGAAATTGGGGGGTGAAGGTGGTGTCATCGCGATCGGTCGTGACGGCCGGATCGCGATGCCGTACAACTCGAAGGGGATGCTTCGCGGGGCAATCGACGACGGCGGGCAACTGTTCACCGGAATCCTGTGAGCCCTTTCACCTCTCCCATGCGTGGCAGAGGTCGCGCGGTGAGAGCTTTATCTACCTGCCCAGACTGAGATGGTCCCGGGGCTCCTTGATGCGGCGGAGCCAGACGTCGTGGGGGTCCCAGCCGGTCGTCCTGCGCTCCGTCAGGGCCGAAGCGAACGTCCTGCCATCGACCTGCTGAACATCGTCTTCCGTCGCCTGCGTCGAGACGAGCGTCTCGAGCAGTTGCTGCATGCGTGAATCCGTCGTCACTCGTCAACTCCTGGCGGCGCCCTGCCGCGCCGTCTGCAGACTGTCGTTTCGAACCGCAGTCTGCGTGTTTGTTGTGACAGGCCGATGACGTCGAATCAATAAGGAGTAATCGGCCGCGCCGACGACGGAGCGATCAGAGCGCGGTCGCTGCAGCATCGTCAGGACGCAAAATACCGCTGCAGATACTCGTCGAACGACAGACTGTCGGTGTCCTCGATGCGCTTCTGCTGTTCGAGCGACTCGGCAGCCTCCGCGGCGAACTCTTCCTGTCGCGCGCGATTCGGCGAAAACAGGTCCTTGAAATAGGACTGGTGCACTTTCGACATCCGCAGCGCGAAATTGAAGAACGACTCCGCGTTCGTGCGCAGCTCGTGCAACGTGCGCGCCGACGGCGTCAGTGAGACGTCGCGGATCTTCTCCTCCTGCAACTCGAGCGCGGTCGTGTATGGACGTTGCGGATCGTCTTCGTCGAGCAGTTCGCAGACGCCGCGCATCGAGTCGAGGATCTCGGTCGCCCATTCGCGCAACGTCGTGGCGCGACCGTCACGACGCAGCATCAGGCCGGGCCTGCGACCTTCGCGCGCCACGATCGCGTGGTTGCCGTCGAGGTCGGACTGCTCGGAGGTCTCGATGGGCCGGCTGTCGCGCAGCAGGCAGAAGGCGGCGAACGCCTCGAGAAACCGCAACTTGTTCTGGTTGACGCCGACCGGGTCGAACGCGCTGCAGTCGAGCGAGCGCATCTCGACGTATTGCACCCCCGCCCGCTGCAGCGCGCGCGTCGGTCGCTCGCCGCTCTGCGTGACGCGCTTCGGTCGGATGAAACTGTAGTACTCGTTCTCGATCTGCAGCACGTTGGCGTTGAGCTGCCGGTACCCACCGTCCACCTTCACGCCGATCTTCTCGTAGTCGGCGTGTGGCGTCGTGATCGCCGCGGTCAGGTCACGGACGTAGTGATCGAGGCTGTTGACCGAGACGCTGAGCCCGGCCTGGCTCTTGTTGCGGTAGCCCAGGTCGCTCATCCGGAGCGAGGTCGCGTGGGGCGCGTAGAGACTGCCGGGCTCGAGCGGCTCCAGGTAATCGACCGTGCGGCCCTGCAGGAACGACGGGCAGATCGCCGGGGAGTTGCCGAACAGGTACAGGACGATCCAGCCGTGCCGACGGTAGTTGCGCAGCAGGGCG
>DASSJN010000135.1:0-17801 GCA_035691185.1 Steroidobacteraceae bacterium | reverse complement strand
CCTCCGGACAGCCGCAGTACGACATGGCCACGCCGATCCAGGGCGAGGTGCTCGAGACGATCGACACCGAGACCTACACGTATCTCCGTCTGAAGACCGCAAACGGTGAAGTCTGGGCGGCGACCATGAAGATGAAGATTCCCAAGGGCACGCAACTCGTCATTCACGACGCGATGCTGATGACGGATTTCTACAGCAAGGGACTGCAGCGCAAGTTCGAACGGATCTATTTCGGCTCGGCCGTGGATGCCGCCGCGTCGCCCGCCGCGGCGCACATGGCCGCACACGCACAGACGGTGCAATCGCAGGACGTGCCCGTCGGCAGGATCGCGAAGGCGACAGGCGCCGACGCGCGAACCGTGGGCGAGGTGTATGCCCAGCGTGCACAGCTGAAAGGCAAGAACGTCGTGGTCCGCGCCAAGGTCGTCAAGACGGCGGAAGGCATCATGGACCGCAACTGGGTGCACGTCCGAGACGGCTCCGGTGCCGTCAAGGACGCGACCAACGACCTGCTCGTCACGACGAAGCAGACCGTGAAGGTCGGCGACGTGCTGCTCGTGCGCGGCGTGGTGCGCACGAACGTCGACTACGGCTCGGGCTACGCATACCCGGTCGTGATCGAAGGCGCCAGGCTCGACTGAGCCCTCACCCTGACCTCAGCTCGCGGTTTCCTGCGACCGCTCTTCCTCCTCCTCGAGCTCGGCCGACGCACGCGCCCGCTCGGCGGCGTTGCGACCCGCGATGAACGCATGGTCCGAGTTGTAGTACTGCCACTCGCTGTAGCGCCCCGCGAGGATGATGTCGTGGCGCGCGCACCAGTCGTTGACCACCTTGAAGTTCTGCGCGCGTGCGTGGTCGTAGACGACGTAGGCGTAGGGCATGTCGACCTGGTTGCGCGCGACGATGCGGTCGTCCGGGCGCAGCAGGCCCACGCGGATGCAGTCGCGGATGCAGAGGTCGATCAGGTCTTCGCCGTCGCAGGGCAGGGGCTTCGCCGATGCATAGGTGATCTCGCACGTGAGGCCGAACCCGCCCGGCGGATTGCAGTGCGGACTGGCATTGCCCTGCACGAAGATCCGGTGGAAGACCGGGTCGCCCGGGTAGTAGATCCAGTGCTTGTCCGTGACGTCGGTGCGGGCGAGCCCCAGGTTCACGCAGCGCACCGACGTGTGCCGCAGCTTCGACGCCGCCTCGCGGACCGGCCCGAGCGCCTCGCCCGACAGCATCCTGACGAGTTCGGGCAGCGGCATGGTGCTGACGAGCTGCTGGTACTGGTAGCGGCGCCCGTCGGCGAGCACGACGTGGTGGCGCGTCGCATCGACCGCGACGACGCGCGCATTGAGCTGCAACTCCCCCTCGAGCAACGGCAGGAAACCGTCCATGAGCGCCTGGAAGCCCCCGCGCAGCGGATAGCCGAAGCGCGCATTCGGTCCGATCGGCTTCTTCGAGGGCTGCAGCGCGCCTTCGATCATTTCCTCCAGGTCCGGCAGGGGCACGCGCCCACCGAGCCACGACGTTTCCATCTCGTGGAGCGGGACGGCCCAGAGCTTGCGGTTGTACGGGATCGCGAAGTGCTTCGCGACGCCGGCGCCCCACACACGGTAGATGAACTCCTCGAAGTTCTGCGGCTCCGTGCGCGACGGCCGGCCGGCCTTCTCGAACGGGACGAGCGGCGCCGTCGACTCGGCGATGCCGTCCGCACAGCAGTCCGTGATGGACTCCGCTTTCGGATCGCAGTTACGCGGGTCGAGTACCGGCCGTGCCGGCGGCGGGGTCGTCGGCTGCTTGAGCGGACCGAACCGCGCCTCGATGGCGCCGATCAGGCATTCCTTGAGCACGTCCGGCGGCAACCCGTAGAGCGCCTGCTGGAACGGGTAGCGGGTGTATACGCCGTGGCTGTAGATCCATGCCTCGCGGTTCTGCCAATGCACGTTGTCGCCGAGCAGCCGCGCGTACATTTCGTGCACGTACGGGTCGTTCGAGAACATGATGTGGCCGGCGTGGTCGAACGTGAATCCTTCGTCGACGATCGAGCGACACCAGCCGCCGACCGTGCTGCCGGCCTCGAGCAGCAGGCTGCCGCGACCGAGGTGGTACGCGGCGCTCAACCCGGTGGGCCCGGCGCCGACCACCACCGTCTCGACTTCACGGGCTCGCGGCTGCGCCGCGCGTGAAGCGGGGCCGGCGGTCGCGCCGTGCGCGGTTGTCGGCGCCGGCGCGACCGGGCGCCACGCCGCGTCGATCAATGCGCGCATGGCCGCGGCGGTCGTGTTCCAGGAGGTTTTTTCGAGCGCTGCGTCTGCCCGCTGGCGTCGATGCGCCGCGTCGCGCGCGGGTTCGGCGAGACAGGCCTCGCACGCCTCGATGAAGGCACCCGGGGTGTCGGCGATGCGCACGATGCCGCCGAAGCACTCGACCACGTCGTTGACCGGGGTGCTGACGCTCGGTTTGCCGGCCGCCATGTACTCGAGCGTCTTGGTCGGGCTGATGTAGCGCGTCGCGTCGTTGAGCGCGAACGGCAGCAGGCAGACGTCCCATTGCGCGACGAGCCGCGGCAGCTCCTCGTAGCCGCGCTGGCCGAGGTATTCGATGTTCGGTCGCCGCGGCACCGACTCCACGGCAATCTTCACGACCGGGCCCACCATCACGACCTTCCATTCGGGATGTGCATCCGCGATGGCCGCAACCAGGCCGAGATCGACGCGCTCGTCGATCACGCCGAAGAAGCCGAGCGTCGGCGTGGTGTTGCCGGTCCCGGCACCGTTGCGCGCGCTCGCGAAGTGCCCGGCGTCGACCGAGCTCGGGAAGCAATGCACCGACGGGTGCCGACCGCGCTTGGCACGGTACAGGCTGGGCCCGCCGGTGAACACCAGGTCGGCTCGCTTCAGCAGCGCATTCTCTCGCTGCACGAGCTGGCGCGGTGCATGCAGGAACGCGGAAAGTTCGTCCATGCAGTCGTAGATCACCGCGCGCGGATGCAGCGAGTCGATCAACGGCAAGGCCATCGGCGTGTAGAACCACGCGGCGTAGTCCCGCACGCCGTTGGCCTCGAGGTGCTTCCTGACGAGGAACTGCAGGTCGGAAATGTGGTCGTCGTGGAAGCCGGACGCGCGTCCAGGCAGGTGAGGGCGCAGGACGGTCACGCCACAGTCGGTGTCGACGATTTCTTCGAGGCGAGGGCCGTCGGCGTCCTGTTCGGGTTCTTCGACGTAGAACACCCGGTAGTGACGCCCGAGGCGCGCGAGAAGGTGCTGCGGGCGCTGGTAGACGAAGTTCCAGCGCAGGTGAGAAAAGACGAGCAACGCACGGCTGGGCATGAGGATCCTCCATGGTTTCTGTTCGAGCAACAGTCCGGCTGTGCCCGCGCGGCAGACCTTGCACGAACTGGACAGGTGGGTCCGTCACGTTTGGGCCCGACCTCGCGTGGGCCGAAACTGACGCGGCCCGACGTAGCGTCACGAGGCCGCCCGCTTCGGTCGGCTTCGATGTCTTACGTGCCGCGGCCAGATCTCCCACAGCGGTTTTGGGCCGCTCGCTGCACATTGGCGCTTCCGCCGCAGCGCCTCCACGCACGACATGATCTCGACGACTCCCGGCGACCCCTTGCATCCACGGCCGCAACTGCAGCGTGAGCGCTGGATCTCGCTCGACGGGCCCTGGCGGTTCGCGTTCGACCCGGAGCGCAGGTGGCACCGGCCGTCCGACGTCGACGAGTGGCCGCTCACGATCCGCGTGCCCTTTGCCCCCGAAAGCAAGCTGAGCGGCATCGGCGACACGGGCTTCCATCCTGTCTGCTGGTACGAGCGTGAGTTCGACCTGCCGGAACTGCCGCCGAAGGGCCGGCTGCTGCTGCATTTCGGCGCGGTGGACTACCAGGCGCGGGTGTGGGTCAACGGCCTGCGCGTGTTCGAACACGAGGGCGGTCACGTGCCGTTCGTCATCGACATCACGCGCGCGCTGAAGCCGGGCGGCCCGCAGCGCGTGACGGTGCAGGCGATCGACGATCCCCAGGACCTCGAGAAACCGCGCGGCAAGCAGGACTGGAAGCTCGAGCCGCACGGCATCTGGTACCCGCGCACGAGCGGGATCTGGCAGACGGTCTGGCTGGAGCCGGTGAGCGACCCGTACATCCGGGCGATCAAGTGGACGCCGAACCTCGAGCGCTGGGAGGTGACTTTCCACGGCTACGTCGAGGGCGAGCGCGCCGACGAGACCGAAGTCCGCCTGCGCCTGTGCGCCGGCAGCAAGGTGCTGATCGACGACGACTACCGCGTGCTGCACGGCGAGGTGCACCGCAAGCTCGGGCTGTCCGACCCCGGCATCGACGATTTCCGCAACGAAATCCTCTGGTCCCCCGAGCGTCCGACGCTGCTGCACGCCGAGATCGAACTGGTCTGCGGCAGTGAAGTGATCGACCGCGCGGTCTCGTACACCGCGTTGCGCAGCTTCGGAGTCCAGCGCGACCGCCTCATGCTGAACGGCCGTCACTACCAGCTGCGGCTCGTATTGGATCAGGGCTACTGGCCGGACAGCCTGATGACCGCGCCGGACCCCGACGCGCTGCGTCGCGACGTCGAGCTGGCCAAGGCGATGGGGTTCAACGGGGTGCGCAAGCACCAGAAGATCGAGGACCCGCGCTACCTGTACTGGGCCGACGTGCTCGGCCTGCTGGTCTGGGAGGAAATGCCGAGCGCGTACCGCTTCACGCCGCGCACGGTGCAGCGCCTCGTGCGCGAATGGACCGCGGTCGTGCAGCGCGACCGCAGTCACCCGTGCGTGATCGTCTGGGTGCCGTTCAACGAGTCCTGGGGCGTGCCGGACCTCGCCACCGTGCCGGCCTCGCGCCACTTCGTCGCCACGCTCTATCACCTCACGAAGACGCTCGACCCGGACCGTCCGGTCATCGGCAACGACGGCTGGGAGAGTTCGACGACCGACATCATCGGCATTCACGACTACGACGACCCGCAGCACCTGCGCGTGCGCTACGGCCCCGAGGTGCAGCCGCAGGAACTCGTCGACCGTCGCTGGACCGCGGGCCGCATCCTGACGCTCGACGGCCACCCGCACCGCGGCCAGCCGATCTGCCTGACCGAGTTCGGCGGCGTCGCGTACGCGAACCCGCACGACCCTGCGCACGAAAACGAGTGGGGCTACGTCAGGTGCGACACGATCGAGGAATTCACCGAACGCTGCCTGTCGCTGATCGAGGTCGCGCGCACGACCGGCATGTTCAGCGGCTTCTGCTACACGCAGTTCGCGGACACGTTCCAGGAGGCGAATGGCCTGCTGACCGCACGGCGTGAGCCGAAGATTCCGATCGAGCGGATCGCCCAGGCGGTGCGCGGCAACGTGCCGGTGTCGCTCGGCTTCATCGGCTGAGGTCCACGACGATGGACAGCGTCGAACTGCGCAAGCCGGACGGGCGCTCGCTGACGCTGTACGCGAGGGATCGGGTCGCGGACGTCGGGCCGTTGCTCGGCGACGGAGCGCCCTTCTCGGCAAACCCGCACCTGCGCTGGCATCCCCTGCTGGGCACCTGGGTCGCCTACGCAGCGCATCGGCAGAACCGCACGTTCCTGCCGCCGCCGGAATACAACCCGCTGATGCCGTCGTCGGACCCGGAGCGCCCGACCGAGCTGCCGACCGGGTGCTACGACGTGGCGGTGTTCGACAACCGGTTCCCCACGCTGTCGCCGGCCGCGCACGACGCCCCGTCGCTCGCGACGGTGCAGACAGCGCCCGGCGCCGGCCAGTGCGAAGTCGTGGTCTACAGCCAGGATCCGCACCGTTCGCTCGGCCACCTGCCGCTGGACCACGTCGCGTTGCTGCTCGAGGTCTGGGCCGACCGTACGCGCAAGCTGGGGGCGCGCGCGGGAATCGAATACGTGTTGCCGTTCGAGAACCGCGGCGTGGAGGTCGGCGTCACGCTGCACCATCCCCACGGGCAGATCTATGGCTACCCGTTCGTGCCGAGCGTGCCGGCGCGGATACGTGCCAGCGAACTCGACCACTATGCGCGACACGGCTCTTCGCTGCTGCAGTCCGGCATCGAGCGCGAGATCGAAGTCGCACGGCGCATCGTGTATTGCGGTTCGCACGCCGTCGCGTTCGTGCCGGCGTGGGCGCGCTACACCTACGAGGTCTGGGTGGCGCCGCGCCAGTCTGTCGCGCGGCTCGACGGGCTGTCGGCCGACCAGGTCCGCGACCTGGCCCGTGCGCTCAAGACCGTGCTGCTCAAGTACGACGGGCTCTGGTCGCGGCCGTTCCCGTACATCCTGCACTGGTACCAGGCGCCCACCGACGGTGCGCCGCATCCCGAGGTGCACCTGCACGCGGAGTTCTACCCGGCCTATCGGGCACCGGGGAAGCTCAAGTACCTCGCGGGCACCGAGATCGCCGCCGGCCTGTTCGCGAACGACGCGCTGCCCGAGGAGAAGGCGCGCGAACTCATCGACGTCGCGATCGACCTGGACGGGTGAGGCTGTAGCCCCTTGAGGATCGCTTCGGCGGTCGGTTCGGATGATTTTGCGCGGCTCCTTGGAAAGCCGATAAGTCGCCGCGAAAATCATCCGAACCACCCGCTGAACGACCGCGCCTGAGCGTCGACCCTCGCATCGATGCGTCGGTTCACGATCCGCCCGAGCCGACCGCCCGGACCGAAGCCTCTGGCGCCTACCATGATTCAGCCCCACCTCCGACAGCCGCCGTCGTCGGTGCCCTCGACACTGCCGCGAATGAGGGCGCGTCCATGAGTGCGCAGACGCTGTTCGCGGAGACCTTCGGCTGCGCCCCGCAGGCGCTCGCCTCCGCGACCGGGCGCGTCAACCTGCTCGGCGAGCACACCGACTACAACGACGGGCTCGTGCTGCCGACCGCGATCGATCTGCGCACCGAGGTGGCGATCGGCCGCAGCCGCGACGGCGCCTTTCACTTCGTTTCGCAGAACCTCGCCGACGCCGCCGCGCGGGTCGATTACGAGGACGGCAGCGCACCGCCCCTCGGGTACGGACGCTACGTGCACGGCTGCATCGAGGTCATGCGCGGGCACGGTGGCGCGGTGGAGCCCTGCTGCGTGGCGATCCGCTCGAGTGTGCCGATGGGGGCGGGCCTCTCGAGCAGCGCGGCGCTGGAGGTAGCGGTGCTGCGCGGCCTGCGCGCTCTCTACGGGCTGGAGTTCGACGACGTCACGATCGCGAAACTCGGGCAGCGTGCCGAGATCGAATACGCGGGGGTGCACTGCGGCATCCTCGACCAGATGGCCGTGAGCGTCGGCGAGCCGGGCAAGCTGCTGTTCCTCGACACGCGCACGCTCGAGTCCAGGCTCGTGTCGTTTCCGCCCGGCAGCGAGATCGCGATCCTCGACTGTGGCGTGCCGCGGACGCTCGCGGCGTCGGGGTACAACGAGCGGCGACGCGAGTGCGAGCAGGCCGCGCGTGCGCTCGGCGTGGAGTCACTCCGCGACGCGATCGACAGCCAGGCGATCGAGTCGCTACCGCAGCCGCTGCGCCGGCGGGCGCGGCACGTCTACACCGAGAACCTGCGCGTGCTCGAAGCTGCGGCCGGCGTCGACGCGCCGCATTTCGGCAAGCTCATGACGCAGTCGCACCAGAGCCTGCGCGACGACTACGAAGTCTCGATCGACGCGCTCGACGCCCTGGTCGAGTCCCTGCTCGAGCAGCGGGCCGTGTTCGGCTGCAAGCTGACCGGGGCCGGCTTCGGCGGCGCCTGCGTGGCGCTGCTCGCCGCCGGGTCCGGACCCGAGGTCAAGCGGGGCGCCTTGCAGGCATTTTCCACACGGGGTTTCCACGGCAGCGTCCTGCTTTAGCGCGCCTGCAACCAGCCCGGCAGGAACGTCCGAGCGTCGGCGACCGCGTTGCGGGCGAAGTCGACGCCGGCCGAGTCCAGTTCGCGCTGCAGCGTGCCCTTGCCCCAGGCGTCGATGACGTCGGTCGCGCCGCCGAGGAAACGCCCGCCCACGAAGACCTGCGGGATCGTCGCGACGCCCGTCCGCGTGGTCAGCGCGGCGCGCACGCGTTCACCCCAGCGGTTGGCCTGGAACGGGACCGAATCGAGGTCGACGCTGCGGTAGCGCACGCCGAGCGCGTCGAACAGGCGTCGCAGCGACCAGCAGAACTCGCACCATTCCAGCGCGAACAGCACCACGGGCTGTGATTTCTCCGCAATCGTGTCGGCGACGAAGGCCTCGGCTTCGACGCCGTCGGCCGCCGGCACCGCAGCGGCGATCGGTGGCGCAGCGGGGGCCGGAGCCGGCGCAGCGGGGCGATCGAAACGCGCGCCGGGCGTCGAGCAGGATATTTCGAGTTCGTCCGCGTTCATGTCGGCCGCGATGTCCCCGAACAGCGGTGTGCTCAGGTAACGCTCGCCGGTGTCCGGCAGCATGCACAGCACGTTGGCGCCGGCCGGCAGGCCGCGTGCGACGGCGAGTGCACCGGCGAGCGTCGCGCCGCCGGAAATCCCCGCGAGGATGCCTTCGCGCGTGGCGAGCTCCCGCGCGAGGCGCAGGGCCTCGAACCCGTTGATCGGCACCACCTCGTCGATCATGCGCTGCGCGATCGCGTCCTCGGTCAGCTTCGGGATGAAGTCCGGCGCCCAGCCCTGCACCGCGTGCGGCCTGAACGCGGGGTGGCTCGCGAGCGGCGAGCCGTCCGCGGCGCGCGGCTGGTCGAGGCCGCTGCCGAGCATCGGGGAGTTCTCGGGTTCGCAGACGACGATGCGCGTCGACGGCGAGTGTTCGCGCAGCACGCGGGCCACGCCCTTGAGCGTCCCCCCGCTGCCGAAGCCCGTCACCCAGGCCGCGAGCGGCGCGTCGGCGAAGTCGGCCAGGATCTCGCGCGCCGTCGTGCGCGAGTGCACGTCTGCGTTCGCCTCGTTCTCGAACTGGCGCACGAAGAACCAGCCGTGCGCCGCGGCGAGCTCGGCGGCCTTGGCCAGCATGCCGCTGCCTTTCTGCGCGGCCGGCGTCAGCACGACCTTCGCGCCGAGGAAACGCATGAGCTTGCGGCGCTCGACGCTGAAGTTCTCCGCCATCGTGACGACCAGCGGATAGCCTTTGGCGGCGCAGACCATCGCGAGGCCGATGCCGGTGTTGCCGCTCGTCGCCTCGACCACGGTCTGGCCGGGCTTGAGCTGGCCCGACCGCTCCGCGTCCTCGATCACGCCGAGCGCGAGGCGGTCCTTGACCGAGCCCATCGGGTTGAACGCCTCGAGCTTCGCGTAGAGGTTGATGCCAGGCGGCGCGAAGTGCCGCAACCGGACGACCGGCGTCTCGCCGATCGTGCCGAGGATGCTTTCGAGTCGCATGGGGAAACCCTCCGGTCGGCGCGGCGGAGCCGTCACGGTCGACGACCCCGCCGCGGGGCGTTCAGACGACGACCGGCGTGCTCATGCCCACGTGGATTAGCACCCAGCCGAGCGTACCCGTCAAGGCGACGAGTGCCGCGTACACCGCGAAGCGGTAGGCGAAGTCCGAGTTCCTGGTCATGTGAGTCACTCCTTTACGTAGCGATGGTGGGTGTCCGCCGCCGGTCCTCGATCACGAAGCCATGATCGGCGCGAGCGCGGACTGGATCCGCTGCATCTGTGAATCCGTCGTCATGCTGGTGAGCAGGCGCCCGAAGTGCGGGTGCTGCACGCCGGAGACGATGTACTGCCAGCGATACGCCCGCAGCAGCAGCGCACGGATGCCCGTTTCCTCCTCGCCGTTGAAGCGCCGATCGGCGATGCGCAGGAAGTAGCCCGCATCGGCCTCGGCCTGGGCCTGCAGGATGCCGTCGACGGCGCCGACGAGGTCGATCAGGTCGGTGACGGCCTGTTCCTTCTGGCGCAGCGTCACGCGCGAGTTCTCCCGCACCCATTCGAGCTCGTCGAGCATCGCGTGCTGGACCTCCTCGGCCCAGTGGTACTTGAAGACGTCCTTCCAGAGCGGCGACAGGTCTTCCTGCGGGTCGATGCTCTGCTGGTAGTGCTGCTGCGTGAACAGCTCGATGTGGCAGGTGAGCGCCAGCACGGCCCAGGTCGACTTGCCGAGCACGGCGCGGGCGACCTCGTTCGGATCGGCGACCTTGGTGTAGCCGGGTGGCATGCGCCGCTCGAGCATGTTCTCGATGCGACGGAACAGTTCCTGGTGCTTCAGTTCCTCGTCGCTGAAGCGCACGAGCGCCTCGAGCGCGACCTGGTCGCCGAGCCAGTGCTGGCCGGACAGTTCCAGGACCTTGGCGCCGATGTACCGCTCGACGAGCCCGAAGATGTAGGCGTAGGTGCGGCCCTGGACCTGGCTCAACAGGCGGCGCTCGGCGCCGGTCAGGAAGGCGAGCTCGTCGACCTTCGACAGGCCCGCCGGCAGGAACGCCTGGGCAAAGTCGAAGTCGCGGCCGCGGATCACGTCGGCGTCGATGTCCCAGCGCGCCCGCTTGGAGGCCTTGATGCAGCGCGCGTATTTCGCGCTGTCAGACGAGTCGTGGGACGTCGCGTGGTCGTCGCGGAGCAGTGCGGTGGCTTGCATGGTCGTGTCCTCGTTCGTTCGGTGGTGTTCGGCTGCGGTGGCGGCGATCCTTGCGTCTCGCCATGGGCCGGCAGTCTCGGCCGCGCGCGTAACCGCACGATGTGCGTCGGGTGTCTTTTTGTATGTCTTGTGTAACCGGGGGCACCGCGATACTTTTCCGGCTCCGCGCTCCGGCAGGGAAGAGGGGCCCCCTTGGCAGACGTCGGTTGTATCCTGGTCGTCGACGACGACCCGTCGCTGCGCGAGATGCTCGCGGAGTACCTGGGTTCGCACGGGTTCGCGGTCAGCGTCGCGGCCGACGGGGAGGCGATGCGCGCCGAGATCGAGCGCGTCGCCCCCGACGTCGTGCTGCTCGACCTGCGCCTCCCGCGCGAGGACGGGCTGAGCCTCGCGCGCTACCTGCGGGAGCACTACGACATCGGCATCATCATGGTCACGGGCTCGGGCGAGGTCGTCGACCGCATCGTCGGCCTGGAGATCGGCGCCGACGACTACGTGACCAAGCCGTTCGACCCGCGCGAGCTGCTCGCACGCGTCAAGAGCGTGATGCGCCGCATGCAGGCGCGCCCGGTGACGACGTCCGTCGCCGACGGTGCCCACACGGAGCCCGAGCCCGCCGCCCGCGTGCGATTCGGCCATTGCGAGCTCGACCCGGAAGCGCGCCAGCTGTTCGGCCCCGACGGCCGCGAGATCCCGCTCACCGCGATGGAATTCGACCTGCTCAAGGTGTTCGCCGAGCATCCCGGCAAGGCCCTGTCGCGGGACCGCCTGCTCACCCTGACGCGCAACCGCGAATGGGATCCGTACGACCGCTCGATCGACATCCGCGTGGCGCGCCTGCGTCGCAAGATCGACGCCGGCGCCGAGGAATCGAGCGTGATCCGCACCGTACGCGGGGTCGGTTACATGTACGTCCCCGCGGCGCGCTGACGCCCCACCCGGGGAGAATTGTTTCGGTCGTGTAACAGTGCTGGCGGGGCCGTGACCGCCGGCCAATACTCCTCCACGTTACCGACAGGGACCAACAGTGAGCGCCGAAACGTTGCCCGGGCCCGAGACCGTCGAGCGCGCCCTGCAGGCCTTGCAGACCAGTGAGACGCGCCTGCAGCAGGTGCTCGACAACACGAGCGCGCTGGTGTTCGCCAAGGATGCGCACGGCCGCTACATTTTCGTGAACCGCGAGTTCGAGCGAGCCTCCGGGCGGCCCGCGTCGGAAATCATCGGCCGGGACGACGAGGCGATCTTCCCGCCCGAGTTCGTCGCGCGGTTCCGTCACAACGACCTGCGCGTGCTGCACGAGGGGCGCTCGATCGAGTTCGAGGAAGTCGCCGACTTCGGCAGCGGCCCCCGCACGTACGTCGCGTCGAAATTCCCGCTGTTCGACGCCGACGGCAAGGCGTACGCCGTGTGCGGCATGGCCACCGACATCACCGACCGCAAGCGGCTCGAGGAGGCCCTGACGGTCTCCGCCCTGGCCGTTTCGCAATCGGACGACGAGGCGCTCTACCGGCAGCTCGTGCAGTACCTCGCGACGATCCTAGATGTGGAGGCGGCGTTCATTGCCGTGCACGACCCGCGCGAGCCGATGTTGCTGAACATGCAGGCCTTCTACATGGACGGCCAGGTGCGCGAGAACTTCAGCTACAGCCAGCACGGCACGCCTTGCGCCACGGTCGTGGGCAAGGCTTTCCGGTTGTACCCGTCCGGCCTCGCCGAACTGTTTCCGCTCGACGTCGACTTCCGCAAGCTCCGGTTCGAGAGCTACGCCGGGCATCCGCTCATCGACGCCAGCGGCAGGCCGCTCGGCCTGATCGCCGCCGTATCGCGGCGCCCGCTCGAACATCCTGCGTTCGTGGAATCGGTGCTGCGCATCTTCGCGGTGCGGGTCACGGCCGAACTCGAACGGGCCGCCGCGAGCCAGGCCCTGCGGGCGTCCGAGGCCAACTACCGCGAGATCTTCGAAGCGAGCGACGACGCGATTTTCGTCCACGACTGGGACACCTACGCGATCGTCGACGCCAACGCGAAGGCCTGCGAGGTCTGCGGCTACAGCAAGGAAGAATTCCAGAGCATCAGCGTCGGGACCATCAGCGAGGGTAACCCGCCGTACACGCAGGAAGACGCGAACGCGTGGTTCGAGCTGGCCAAGCGCGAGGGCAGCGCCCGTTACGAATGGCGGCGCCGCTGTCGCGGCAACGAGCTGCACTGGGACGAAGTGCGGCTGAAGGCCGTCACGATCGGCGGCCAGCGTCGCATCCTGGCCATCACGCGCGACATCACCGAGCGCAAGCAGGCCGACGAGGCGCTGCGCGCGAGCGAGGAACAGTACCGCGCCGTGTTCAACGCCTCGACCGACGGGCTCGTGCTGTGGAACTCACGCTTCGAGCGCGTCGACGTGAATCCGGCCTACGAGCGCATCTATGGCTACGACCGTGCGGAGGTACTCGCGGGAGGGCGCGCCCGCGAGCTGCCGGCCGATCATCGGCAGTTGCAGGAACGGATCGTCGCCCAGACGCTCGCCGGCGAGGCCTATCACGGCGAGTTCGAGACGGTGCGACGCAACGGCGAGCGCTTTCCGGTCGAGGTGCGCACGGTCCCGATCCAGTACCGGGGCGAGCCGCACGTGCTCGCGATGATCCGCGACATCACCGAACGCCAGGCGGCCGAGCGGCGTCGCGAGCACCTCGAGTCCCGCCTGCGGCAGGCGCAGAAGATGGAGGCGATCGGCCAGCTCACCGGCGGCATCGCGCACGACTTCAACAACCTGCTGACGACCATCATGGGTTACGTGACGCTCGCCGGCGAGCGTGACACGGCGCGCGACGACGCGCGGCTCGGCGGCTACCTCGGCCAGGCGCAACGCGCCTGCGAGCGCGCGCGCGACCTGATCCAGCAGATGCTCATGTTCAGTCGCGGCCAGCGCGGCTCGCCGCGCGTGCTGCGCCTCGACGCCCTGGTGCAGGACGCGGTGCCGACGTTGCGCGGTCACGTGGCCTCGAACGTCGTCGTCGACCTGCGGATCGACCCGGCGCCCGCGGTCGTGCGCATGGATCCCGTGCAGGTCGAGCAGGTGCTGTTCAACCTCGTGCTGAACGCGCGCGATGCGCTTGCGGGGTCGGGCCGCATCGGTGTCGAGGTCCGGCCGGTCCGTGTCGATACCGCCGTCTGTGCCGGCTGCCGCGCGCCGATCGACGGCGACTACGTGGAGCTGAGCGTGACCGACGACGGCCCCGGCATCGACTCCGCCACGGCGGAACGGATCTTCGAGCCGTTTTTCACGACCAAGGAGACGGGCAAGGGCACCGGCATGGGGCTCGCGATCGTGCACGGCATCGTGC
This sequence comes from Steroidobacteraceae bacterium, assembly GCA_035691185.1. Taxonomy (GTDB): domain Bacteria; phylum Pseudomonadota; class Gammaproteobacteria; order Steroidobacterales; family Steroidobacteraceae; genus RPQJ01. The sequence continues at coordinate 3,938 of DASSJN010000135.1, read as the reverse complement.
ACGAGCACGACGGGCACGTCGTGCTGGAATCCGCGAAGGGGCGGGGCGCGCGCTTCCGTGTGCTGCTGCCGGCCGCCGCCGAGGCCGCGTCCGCGGCCGCGTCGGCGACGCCGTCCAGTGGCGGGGCTGCCCGAGCGAACGCGACGGTGCTGTCCGGTTCCGTGCTCGTCGTCGACGACGAGGAGACCGTGGCGCACTTCATGCGTGAACTGCTCGAGAGCTGGGGCCTGCAAGCCGAGTGCGCGCTGCGCGGGGACGCGGCGCTCGCGACGATCCAGGCGAACCCGGGGCGCTTCGACGCAGTCGTCACGGACCAGGCGATGCCGCGCATGAGCGGGCTCGAGCTGGTGCGACACGTCCGGAACGTGCGCGCCGACCTGCCCGTGATCGTGCACACCGGCAACGTCGACGCGATGCCGGCGCTCGAGGAGGGCGGCGCGCGTCCGTGCGCAGTGCTGCAGAAGCCGGTCGATCCCGCACGGTTGCGCAGCGTGCTCGCCCAGTGCCTCAGGCGGTCGCCGGCGTGATGTCGTTCGCGCGGCAGCCGCTGCCGGGCGCGCAGTTCTACGTCTCGCGCATCTGGCTCGAGGAGTAGGCCAGCCGCGCATCTTCGTCCCAGATGCGTCGCCAGAGCCACGACAGTGCCGCGGCGCCCGGCGGCCGGCTGGCCGGGACTTGCCGTGGGACTACCGGGACGATCGCGTCGCCCCGGCGCTCGGCCACCACGAACGCAAATACGAACCACGGCGTCTGCCCCATCCGCAGGTCGGTCATCACGATCGGGGCGGGGTTCCGACCCGGCAGCGCCTGCTCTGCCGAGGCCGTCTCCACCAGCCCGAAAAGCTGGCGCGCCGAACCGGTCGAACGCGTCGCAACCCGCACGCCGGGGCCGGCCTCCCGTACGCCGTAGAATCCCTTCGAGAACCATGCGAGGCGGCGCACGGCCCAGTCCTGCTGCAGGTCCGCGACCAGGCGGGTCGGATTGTCGTGGCGCACGAGTTCGACGCGATCCCGCTGGTCGAACAGTGAAACGTAGCCCTCGTAGTACGCACCGTCGTCCATGACCAGCACGCGCCACAGCAGCGTGTTGAACGGCGTCGGCGTCACGAGCGTCCGCCCGTCCGCCAGCGGCGTCGCAGCGAGCGTGCGATTCAGGTGCCCGACGACGTCGGCCTGCGCCGCGAGGGCCCACGCCAGGTAGGCCGTGCTGACGGCCAGGCCCGCCGCGTTCCAGCGATCCGCGCGTCCGGGGTCGCGTCTGCGCAGGGCGAGCGCCGCGGCGAGACCCCCGGCCACGGGCACCGTGTAGAGCGGATCGATGATGAACACGCTGCCGAGGCCGATGGGGTAGTCGGAGAACGGCAGCAGCAGTTGAGTGCCGTAGACGGTGCAGGCGTCGAGCAGCGCGTGCGTCACCAGCGCCAGCCAGGCGAGCAGCCACCACTCCTTATAGGTGACGCCTGCCCGGTCGTCCGCTGCCCGGCGGAGCCGCGCCAGCAGCCAGGCGATCCCCGGCGCGACGACGCTGAGCCAGAAGATCGAGTGGGTCGCGGCGCGGTGATACGTGAAGTCCCGCACCGGGTCGCCGTACTGCACCAGCACGTCGAGGTCGGGCAGCGTGGCGCACGCCGCGCCCAGCAGGGCGGCCCGCGGGGCGGCCTTGCGGCCCAGCACGGCCGTGCCGACGGCGGCGCCCAGGGCGAGGTGAGAAAGGGAGTCCATTGGGGAAGGGGATCGGCGACAGGTGATAGGCGATAGAGGATAGGACTAAGACTCGCCAGAGGGGACGCGGTGCGGAAGCGGTTACAATCCCGCCGCCTGGCGGCAGGCCGCGAAAGTGGCGGAACTGGTAGACGCACTGGATTTAGGTTCCAGCGGGTAACCCCCGTGAGGGTTCGAGTCCCTCCTTTCGCACCAAGAACAAGTGGTTAGTGTCTGGTGTCTGGAGTGAACACAGACACTAACCGCTGGACACTATGCCCATGGCACAATACACGGCTTTTCCGGGCCAGGCCCGGGAGCAGACGACCCCTGAGGATCGATGACGAACATGCAAGTCTCCGTGCAGTCGACCGGCAGCCTCGAGCGCCGGATGGAAGTGAGCGTCCCCAAGGAACAGATCGAGCAGGCGATCGACGAGCGCCTGAAGAAAGTCAGTCGCACCGCCAGGCTCAAGGGTTTTCGTCCGGGAAAGGCCCCGATCAAGGTGATCCGCCAGCAGTTCGGTGCCCAGGTGCGCCAGGAAGTGCTCAGCGACCTCATGCAGTCGAGCTTCGCGCAGGCCGTGACCGAGCAGAAGCTCATGCCGGCCGCGGGCCCGCGCATCGAACCGATCTCGAGCGGCCCGGGCGAGGACCTCAAGTACCGCGCGATCTTCGAGGTGTACCCGGAAGTCGCCCTCAAGGAGATCGAGGGCCTCGCGGTCACGCGCCCTGTGGCGGATGTCACCGAGGCCGACATCGAGGCGATGGTGCAGAACCTGCGCGAGCAGCGCCCGCTGTTCGAATCCGTCGAGCGCGAGAGCCGCGAAGGCGACCGCGTGACGATGGATTTCGAAGGCAAGATCGAGGGCAAGGGGTTCGAGGGCAGCCACGGCACCGACGTCGCCGTGATCCTCGGCGCCGGTCGCATGCTCAAGGACTTCGAGACGGGCATCACCGGCGCGGGCGCCGGCGAGCAGCGCCAGGTTTCCGTGCGCTACCCGGACGAGTACCACAACAAGGACGTGGCAGGTAAGACGGCCGAGTTTTCGGTCCACGTGAAGAAGGTCGAGGAAAAGCAGCTGCCGCCCCTCGACGACGCCTTCTGCCGCGAGTACGGCGTCATCGAGGGCGGGATCGAGCAGCTGCTCTCGGAAGTGGCCGACAACATGCGTCGCGAGCTGAGCGAAAACGTCCGCTCGCGGCTGAAGCAGCAGGTGTTCGACCGTCTGCTCGAGGCCAACCCGATCGAGGTCCCGAAGGCCCTGGTCGACCAGCAGGTCCGCGAGATGCAGATCGACACTGCCCGCCGGATCGGCGCGAAGGACGCCTCGCAGGTGCCGCCGCCGGACGCGTTCGTCGAGCCGGCGCGCCGCCGCGTGTCGCTGGGGCTGCTCGTGGGCGAACTGGTCAAGTCGACGGGGATCGAACTCGATCGCGCCCGCGTCGATGCGCGCCTCAACGAGCTGGCCGCGACTTATCCCGATCCGGATGCGATCCTGCGTGCCTACCGCCAGAACCCTGATGCAATGCGACAGGTCGAAAGCATGGTGTTGGAGGATCAGGTGGTGGACTATCTGCTCGAGCGGGCGAAGGTCACCGACCAGCCGTCCACGTTCAAGGAACTGATGAACTTCGGAGCCTGATCCACATGCCGATGACACCCCACGCGTTGAACCTCGTCCCGATGGTCGTCGAACAGACGGCCCGTGGCGAGCGCGCCTACGACATCTATTCGCGCCTCCTCAAGGAGCGGGTGGTCTTCTGCGTGGGCCCGGTCGAGGACTACATGGCGAACCTGATCGTGGCGCAGCTGCTCTTCCTCGAGTCGGAGAACCCGGAGAAGGACATCGCGATCTACATCAACTCGCCCGGCGGCTCGGTCAGTGCCGGGCTCGCGATCTACGACACCATGCAGTTCATCCGGGCGGACGTCAGCACCATCTGCGTGGGGCAGGCGGCCAGCATGGGCGCGGTCCTGCTCGCGGGCGGCACCAAGAGCAAGCGTTTCTGCCTGCCGCATTCGCGGGTCATGATCCACCAGCCCCTGGGCGGCTTCCAGGGCCAGGCGACGGACATCGAGATCCACGCACGCGAGATCCTCGACGCCCGCCACCGCCTGAACACGATCCTGGCGAAGCACACCGGGCAGACGATCGAGCGGATCAAGCAGGACACGGATCGGGACAACTTCATGACCGGCGAGCAGGCGACCGCATACGGCCTGATCGACGCGGT